>JBPCXA010000026.1:0-8906 GCA_051008975.1 Gammaproteobacteria bacterium | reverse complement strand
CGCGCGAGGGCAACGAATCAAGCATCGGTTTCGGTGCTTGGCATGCAAAGCCACGCGACATGCCGACGTCAATGCGGCGTTGAACCATCGCGGGCTCGCCTTGGCCATCGCCTCGGCGACGGGCGTCTGTAATGCGTCCGAATGTACGTCTTGCTTTTAGCATTTCAGTATAAAAGCCACCTGCCTTTAGGGGGTGGAATAGTTACGCCGTCAAAACTGTGAAGTTAAGACGTGTCAGCTATCGTTTTCCCTTCGATGCCATTTATACTTGGTCACGGAAAACCCAAGTTCGCTTAGCGGTTCGTACAAAACACATTTCCCTTGATTGGATCAAGAAATTTTGATGAACGATAGGGCGGAGTGTCAACACTAAGCGGCCGACTTCTCATCTATTTCGAGCACCTGCACAAATGTCAAATTTCGCAATAGCGGTAGCAGATGCCTCGCGATCTGCACCTCGCTAAGTTCAGTGGGACGATCCATATCTAGTGGCCGCCAGCTATCGTTAAATTCGACCAAACGGGCCAGAGCTTCGAGTTCATTCTCGCCAGGCCAATTACCTAAATACGTATCTCCTTGATATATCTGGAATTTCATAATGGCGCCCTATATACTCTCTGCCGCCGTAAAAGTCAAGTTTTGCTTTTGACTTTTTTACGACCCTTCTGTTCCCGGTGGCGCTCATCATCGGCTTGACGCTCGGGATTCTGCTTCTCACAGAGAATATCCCAAGTTGGTTGGCGGGCCATCCGATTCCTTTAACTCACCTACGATCTGCCGTCCGCTCGACCGCGAACCCCTTTAATTCACCTACGATCTGCCGATCGATCGGCTGCATTTCCCTTTAACTCACCTACGATCTGCCGCACCAAGCATTCCGGCGACCTTTAACTCACCTACGATCTGCCGCGGACGCCTCGGCGATAGCCTTTAACTCACCTAAGATTTGTCGTGGCTGTAGCGGCACGATCCTTTAACTCATCTAAGATTTGTCGAGCTTGATGCGGCGCAACCCTTTAACTCACCTAAGATTTGTCGCGGTCCGCATAGCATGTTTCTTTAACTCACCTAAGATTTGTCGCTCGAGAAGTAGCATTTCTCCTTTAACTCACCTAAGATTTGTCGAGAAGTGTTCTGGCCGATCCTTTAACTCACCTAAGATTTGTCGCCCGGCTTGTTTCGAGATCCTTTAACTCACCTAAGATTTGTCGCCCTGCGACGGGCGCTTACCTTTAACTCACCTAAGATTTGTCGCCGCGCGAATATGGTGTCCCTTTAACTCACCTAAGATTTGTCGTTCGGCGGTCAGTAGTTCCCTTTAACTCACCTAAGATTTGTCGGGCTTGGCGCGAATACAACCTTTAACTCACCTAAGATTTGTCGGCGGGCTCACCCCAGTGTCCTTTAACTCACCTAAGATTTGTCGACAACGCGGCTGCAAAATCCTTTAACTCACCTAAGATTTGTCGTGCAACCCACCTATCTCTCTGAGATACCTGGCATTTTACTTGAGTAGAGGATGCCATTGTGGCATGGAAACACCACAATATCAACACCCCGATTTCATTTGGACATGGAAAAATGCTGGAACAACAACAAGATAAGGGGGGCGCGCGTTATCGAAGACGCTGGCGAATCAGTAACTCCTTGTTTTTCTTATCAATAATTCGTATAATGTGCATTATGTTAAATCCTACTGACCCAGACACTCCGCTACTAAGCGGTTCGCAGCCTATACAGCTTTCGTCCTATATGATATACGACATTGTCATCCAGCACGCCGAGGGTAAGTGCGGTGGTCACGTGAGCGTCTTGGAACGTTTTCACGTTTCCAGTAGACGGGACGAAAACAGTAAGCAGGCCGTCATCGATTATTGTGGCGCAAACACGTTTTTCGAGGATCGCTAGATTGAGATCGGTCGTGTCGGTTGGTCCAGTCCATATACTGTAGCTACGGTAATCTTTCGAGAAGACCAACTCTACTTTTTGGTATTCACCGTCTCGTGTGACGCCAATGAATGAGGCGAATCGGTTGCCGGCCTTGCCCTCGATGACGCGTAGCTCATTCATCTCCTTGACCACCCTCTTTTGTACGGCTCGCGAACCGCTGTCAGAGGCGTACGGAATCATGACAAAGGTCACCCCCAGACCGTTTTGCACGCCCACGCCGTCGAACCATTTTGTCGCGTTCGCCATCGCGGTCCATGTCTGGCCTAGCGAGGGGCGGAAAGTCGATCCAAACTGACGGATATTCAGTTCGGCCAATCCCTTCTCGTTTGTAATGAAGAGGTTTTCTCCACTACGTACAAGTTCCTGGCATGCATGCTCCCCCTCGATCGCGATAGCCTCAGCACTCGGGGCGCGCGGCACAAACCAGTAGCGGGAGAGAGTATCGACGCAGCAAGCCACGAACCAGCCGCCTCTGGTGCGAACCGCTTCAACACTTCTCGCGCCCTTCGGTAGCATCAACACCGTCTCGCTGCGCCGCTCTATTGCCGTCATTTGGCCTGATTCCAAGAGCACCACCCCACCGGGGAAAACGCGTGTGATGTCTTCTGGCGCCTCGTAGAGCTTTTCGTGGGTGACTATACCGGTTCCACTCGTTACCACACGCTGGATCACGGCAGCTTTCGGAACTACCACGGCTTTGGCCATGGGGTTTGGTGGGACGACGCGCTCTCCATCTTGGAATGTCGCATGATACCAATCGAGGAGCGGTCCGGGAATCGTGTTAAAATCTCGCACCGCGGCGTTCAGCCGCACATTAGGCGAGAAGACAGAGGCGTTCGCTCGCATGCGGTTTTCGAGATCGTAGCGGCCGAAGCCCTCGAGACTCCCTTTATAGGGGTGTAACCCCGTGTAAAAGGCAAAGGTAATAACGCCCCAACCAAACCAATCGCTCAAGGGACCAAAGTGCTGGGGGTTGTGATAGTCGCGCACGGCCGGCACAACGACGGTGCCCTTCCATTGATCGATGGCCCAGGAATCGACGTCTATTGCGTAGGGTTTGAACCCCTTTTTTACTTTGACTACCCAATTCATATCGTTTGGATCGCACAACGTGGCACCGTCTGCGTGGGCATGGGTGACGATGCCGTGCATGTCGGTAATGAAATCGTTTGCTTTGGTTAAGTCGATTTTGTATTCGCGCCAAGCCCGATTCGCTGACATATTGGGTAATGATTCACCCTTGACATATGCCATGCTGTAGCCGATCGGCTTGCCGCTACGTGGGTCGACGACGAGAGCGCGGGGAGCAACAATCAAATCATGCTTGAGTCCACTTAGGCGAATGAGCTTATCGGCCAAGCCTTCGCGTCTGATCTTCTCTGGGTCGTGATACAGCTTGATGACGGTGCGGCTTTTGAGCCAGGCGCGGCCTTCACCGCCAGACGCGCCCAACGCTTCATTCTCATGTAAAGTGAGAGTGCCCTTACCGACGATTTCGACGTTAAATGTCCCGTGGTAAGGGCTCTTAGTCGGTACTGTCGAGTTCCTAAACCTCCCCATGGTTAAAGCCTACCCCCCCTTCAGGGGATTGGGAACAGTTACCAAAGCTTAGTGCGGCCATGCTGATGTCGTCCTTCGGGTGGTGTCCTTCTTTTTCCCACGTCTTAACTGCTCTTATCATACGTCGTCGTACGAATGCGCCGGAGAAGGTCTTGAATGCCATGGCCTCGACCACCGCATCTTTCCAATCAACCCCCTCTACCTCACCGATACCGTCGGAGAAGACGGCAACGACAGCGACGGACTTGTCGAAGGGAACGGACGCGCCATTGATACCGAAGGCAGTGGCACTAGTCGCGGGGTAATTCAAAACAGATCCTTCCTGGTATGTTCCATCAGAAGAACACTCCCAAGATTCGCGCTGAAAGGGTCGTTCTGTGTCGTGAAAGGCGTAGAACTCGTAGAGTTGCCCGACAAGGTAAGCGGGATACATCGGTGCCCCTTCATTCCACATGAACCGTTCCATTTCGATTCGGCCATTTGCGTATTTGATCGCGACGACACCATCTCCCATGACCTGCGCCCACGCCGTACCGTCTCGTGCGCGCACATACAGCATCGTGGCGAGCAGATCATCGGCATTGAGTCGGCTTCCTTGTTTGGCCAGCGCCGCTAGCATGGTCCAGTGACTTTCACCCAAAGGCTCAGTCGTAGTGTGTTGAGAGAGCAGATGATCAAGCTCAAGCGCCAACATGCGCGCACCGATGTCCGTTCGGCCACCACTACTGCAGCCGTCACAGACAATCCCGTAATCTTCGCCTGCCATCGCGTAGTCCTGGCACGCGACGCCGCTCGTCACATGAGCGGCCCCGATGCTGAAATACGCGTCGGCATTGACGCGCACGGCCATCAGATTGTCGCCGAGATGGCTTTGCTGGGACCGCCAGTACCGACGTGTTGACTTTGGCTCGAAACGGAGGCTTCGACCCAGCCAGCAAGCTTTGCTCCTGTCTGTGGTGTCCAATCGCCGATATCCATGTAGTCATCGAACCCGGCTTCGGTCTTGAAGGCATCTAGAAACGTTTTGTAACGGGCTGCATTTACCCCGACCAGAAGCATTAAGCATGACTCAAGCTTCTCTTGCCTTCGAATTTCCTCCCTCAGGTTGGTGATCATACCCATGGTGGCGTTGGACTGATTATCATAGCCATCGGTGATGATGATGCCGATTCCGTTGGTGGTGTAGTCTTTGGCCGTTAAGTTTTCACCGAACTCGACCATAGCGCCTAGAGCAGAAAACGTGATGTCCTTGAGCGGTGTCATCCCATCGGGATTGAATTCCGGATAGTCATTGGCATCGATATCGGCGAGCATTTTGAACCCGTGCAGCTCAAGCACGTTGTCTGGATAGATCGTAGAGAACAGCAACACGCGGACTAGCAAATAGTTTTTGCGTGGACTTTCCTTCATCATCTTGATGGAGTCGATCAATGCTTGGCGCAGCTCTGTAGCGAAGCCGTGCGTAGAACCTGTGGTATCGACGCAGATAGTCGCGAGTGTCCATTCGGTGGAGTCTTCCAGTCGACGTGGACTAACGTGTGAGAAGACTAAGTTGGTCGTGCCGATGTTCACGGTTTCCATGTCATCGGTGGTCATTAGTCGTGGCATTTTTCGGTCCTCCCTTATTTGAGGGGCAACATGGCGGTTTAGAGAGTCTTACACGGCGAGCAGTGTTCGCATGTCGTCGGTGGTGCCGAGAGGAAGCCCCAGCTGTTGTTGCTCTTGCAGCCATGCCGTCGCCATCGCTGGAAAATCGATAACGCTGGGGATCGCGTCCAAGCTGTCCATACAGTCGGTAAGCAAAGTGATCTTGTTCAGATGCTCTATACCAATGTTGTCGGTGATTTGTCGCACCGTGCATCGAACGCAGTGGTTCATCTCCTCACCGGCGACGAAGATACGTGTGGAATTAGCGAGCATTTCGAGTACGCGATCGTTCATCATGGTGGTGGGGTCGTTGGGATCTTCGATTTCCGCAGCGAGCGCGCCGTAGTGCTCGTAATACGGATTGTTACCTTTCGCTACAAGCTCAAATCGCGCATGTTGTGTGCGTTCCCAATCTTGCAGCGCCGCCATCAGATCGGACTGAATGTTGTGGCCTGGGGTGCCAGGGATGCAATGCTCGCCCCAGCACATGATTTTGTGCTGACTCTTGGCTTCAAGTTGTTCGGCCATGTCGACGTATTTTTTGGTTAGACTTCTGTCGCGAGGTCGCCATACGCCGTTCTTGAGATCTTCGGCGGTGATTTGCATGAGTTTTGGGGGTTGTTCTCCCGCACTGTTTTCCCAGAAGTAGGGATGGCCGATATCGATCGTGCTGTGAAAGCACATAGTGACGATGATGTCATCGAGACGATGACCTACGTCGCGTATCGCTTGAGCAAGACGTTGCATTGAGGCAGTTGCACCGGGGACCGGTAGTGCTGACTCGGGCTGGTCCATGAAATCGTTTTGCGGATCGATAATGAGTAGTTTCACTTTTGGTTTCAAAGAATATCTCCGGTTCGACCTTGATATAGTTTCGCTTGATTTCGCTATAAACCTAATGTAGAGTGAATTCTGCGTTAAGTCAAGTATTTTCCTATAAGCGAAATATGCCACAGAAGAAAAAAGTCGGTCGAAAACCGAAGGGCGACGACAAATTCGTTGTCGAGTCGTGGTCTATGCCGCCCGAGGTGCCGCCGATCGTGAAGGAGTATGCCCATGAGCGCGGACTGTCTCGATCGGCGGCGGCGGCGGAGCTAATAAAAGTGGGGATAAAGTTCTGGAAAAGGAGAAAGCGAGCACATCAGTGAGCCGAAAATGTTAGTGAGAACAGTTCTCGTCATCTTCACCTGTGGCCTTGTCGGCTTTGTAGTATTACCAATACTGACGACATGGGTTGCGCCTGTACTTACCGTCACCCAAGAACATCGCTTCGCCCTCGGCGTTTTGGGTGCAGTCGCAATGGGTATGGGGGCGTGCGTCGGCGCGAGTATCGGCTACATATCTAAACGACTAAGGAGTCTTTCTGATGCCCAAATGTCAAGTACCCCGTCCTTCAGGACGGGGCTTGTAAGAGGTGGCGCCAACCACTGCGACTTGCAAGGATCCGGGGAACCGGATGGAAAGACTAGAGCAGGGGGAGCAACCGAGCGCGGCAACGTGTCTCGGGGGCGTTAGATCCCACTTAGCCGACGGGGCGTGGCAGCCCATCATGTATGCCGAGAACGTCTCCTTTACTCTTCGGCCGCTACGTCGGCAAGTCTCGAAGAGGTGAATAGCCGCCCCTTGGGGCGAGAGGAAAGGTAACTTTCAAATGGTGTATGTCCCGGTTAGGACCAAAGATGGCAAACGATTGATGCCGTGCCATCCGGCGCGGGACCGGGAACTTGAGCGTAAGGATAAGGCGAAGCGGAAGTTTGATCCCGGTTCGAACATTAACGCGGCGGTCCCCGTTCTTTTAGGGCGGGGGTTAGAGCGCATGCGAAAGAAAATAGATGAAACGCGGTACAGCAATAGAAATCACAGATCAACTCACCCCAGCTGCAGCTGAGCGTTTCGCGCAGTGGATCGGCTGTGCCACCGTGGTCTACAACCAAAAGACGACGGAGAATCGAGACGCCTACAGCGCGTGGTGTGCGGTCGGGAAGCCGGACGGTGAACGGCCCCGGCCAAACCAGATCGCCAGCCATCTGGCGAAGCGCGATGGTTTGTCATTTCTCGTCGACATTCCAACGGAAATCAAGCGCAATGCCGCGAGCAAATGGTTCGAAGCGCTACGGGCAGCGCTACTTGGCCTTCGCGCGCCGCCCCGCATCAAGCCCAAGCACAAGCACAAGCACAAGAAACGCAACTGCTGCGTGACGAGTGAACTCTTTCTCACCTACAACTCTTGGAGGGCGCGATTCCTCCCCGCCCTAGAAGGACGGAGTTTCTTCGCGCAAACCTTATGAACTACACGCGCCGCCCTTTTATTCGCATCGACATCCAGCACATGGGTTTTGAACTCTATGAGGGGGACTGGTTTGAGCGCCATTGTCTTTTTGGATTTACGTACAAAATCGCTAAGTGGCTCGGCAGATTCTGGTGGTGCGAAATCATTGACACTCATGGGAAAACTCGTCTGTGTGGTGGCGTTAAGACTGCATGGCCATCGAGCGACTCAATTTGATGCCTCCCCGCCCTAAAACGACGGGGTTTTCCGCCGTCCATCGATAAACTTGAACAACTCATTCGCGAGAGCCATCATTGATGACAGGACGTCCAACCAAACATTCAGCCGTGGCGCTGCTTAGTAGGCATCGTTGGCATGGCAGTAATGCAGTTCGCCGCGCTATTTTAACACAAAGAAGGCCTTCATTTCACGGCTAAAGTGGTGGGCGTTCTGCTGGAAACGGTCAAGTATGCTTTAGGGAAAACCACGCGGTGCACCTTGTTGCCGAATGTAGTTCATCGCCCGTAAGACAGCGAGGTGCTCTTTTGTAGTAATAAGACCTTCACTAGCGAGTTTAATGTGTTCCAACATCAAATCATTGCGCGCTGTTTGTAGACCGACAAGGCGTTCTACTTCTGTTGTCAACTTTTTAATCTCTACATTTGTCTTAGCGATCTCTACTGATGTATTCTCTACCGACGTGACTGCAGCCATTTGGAGTTCACGAATGGCAGCGTGTGTCGCCTTCAGTTGTTCGAGCGCTTGTTGCCCTCCGAGCAATGTAGTCTGAACATCATCGAGCATCTTACCTATAAATTTGTTTATTCCAAAAAGTAATACAAGCGCAATCACAACTGGAAACCCGAGGTCTCGTATTACCTTACTGACATCGTCGATAGACATTCTGTCGTCTCGACGAAATTAGTGCTAAAAAATCATCTCTTTCCATGAAGTTTGGTCCGGGGATACATGGATGGTTTGTGCGACATCCAGGACAATACGTGGCCAATAGATCTCGATTCGTCGAGACGTGGCCGCACACATAACAGTGCATCGACAGGCGTGCAGGCTCACCTTCATTCGTACCCTCATCACAAATGATAGCGTATCGACCATCAACCATAACGATAACGCATGCGTTCAGGTGACAATCCATCCATTCGGGGGTTCAAAACCTACGGCATACTCAGTTCTATAACGTGGTCTACCATCTGGTTTATCGCCTATACGAACAAGATAGGCGCAAAAAGCAAGATGTCTTGGTATTGCTCGACTGTCCTTTTCAAACTGAATGTGGACCCATCCCTTACCCGTTTCATAATCGTTATCGATGGATGGCGCAAAACCTCGCCGTTTAGGGCGGGGATGTAGAGCCGTGTTTACTTTTCGGGCCTGTTTTGTTCTTCAATGTATTTCCTGAGCTCTTTGATGGGCGCTCCACCGACGCTGCATCCGAAGTAACTGGGTTCCCACAAAGCGC
>JBPCXA010000025.1:0-39757 GCA_051008975.1 Gammaproteobacteria bacterium | reverse complement strand
CGCGCGAGGGCAACGAATCAAGCATCGGTTTCGGTGCTTGGCATGCAAAGCCACGCGACATGCCGACGTCAATGCGGCGTTGAACCATCGCGGGCTCGCCTTGGCCATCGCCTCGGCGACGGGCGTCCGTAATGCGTCCGAATGTACGTCTTGCTTTTAGCATTTCAGTATAAAAGCCACCTGCCTTTAGGGGGTGGAATAGTTACTTAGCGATGTTTAGCCACGTGCGACTCAAATCACCGACGATATCCGTCCCACTCGTCGCCCGATTGCAGCGCACACTCATGGTTTGCCCAATCGCCAATACCAAACTGACAGCGATGACGATCTCCGCATTCGTCGGCGAGAGTGTGATCGTTCGATACGGTGCCCCGTCGACATAGATAAACGTTTCTGCAATCGCCCCATCATCCGATGACAACAACCCGGTGACCGTACGCGGCCCGACCGTTGCTGCGGTCACCACGCCAGTGGCGGGGTTATATTCATTGTCGGCATCAACACCTTCGGTATCGAAAATGATGATGTTAAGCCCCGCCACAAGCGTTTGTGTCGCGGCGAGACCAAGCTGCAGTAAGTTAGAACTCGCTGTGAGCTGAACAACGGGTACAGGGGTGGAGATGGTCATCGCTTTCGCTCCAAGCTAGCTAGCGCCCGCTCGTCTAGTATGTGCGCCAGAATTCGTCGCGGATTTAACCGCCTTAGCTACTGGAGATGGGGTCGCATGAGTTGATTCCCCTTCTTTTATCAACGGAGGACTCTGCTCCTCGGCAGGCGGTGTTGGCGGCGGTGCCAAAGGATGAAGCTCAAGACAGCCATCCGCGAACTGTACGCTTGCATAGTCAGTTCTCGTTTTCCCATTTGCCCATAAGGTTGCATTGATCAACGTCTGAAGTTGAGCCTCCGATGTTGCTCGTGCATTTGCCAATGCCTGAATTTCGTTCCTGGCATCTAGGTGAAGTTTGATCTTTTCCATAGCGTTGTGATCTCTTCTTCTCACGGTTTACGTATCCATTCAGGCCACGAAATAGCATTTAATTCTTCATGCGTATTAGCAGATGTTATGACGGTAACCAGATTCTTAACGACATCTTGTTTTGCATAACTATCCTGCGCAATATCTCCCAAAAGACTCTCTAATTGATCCCTATCATGTGGTAACCACAAAAGCGCCGATTCTGTTGATACTCTACATGGAATTTCTCGATCGGGTGCTCTTCTCCTATTTATTTGAGTCGCATAAATAAACCACACAATCACATCATCAAACATTCCTCGTGATATGCGATATATATGAGGTCTTCTAAGCGCTCTGCTCGTAATATCTCTATTCACTAATGCAGTAGAAAAACCTGTTTCTGCCGCGTTTATGTAAACTTGTTTTCGTATCTCAACTGGCACATCAGCCAATGGATCAGGTACATCGACAGCGAGCATGGTCCCATCGTGTTGTTGTTCGAGAATTTGTCCAGGACCTACTTCTGGAATATTAATCCAATCACCCGTCGCTGGTGGTGCATCGGAGATGACTGATGGTCCGGTAAGATTCCCATCTTCATCTCTTGCTCTCCACGTTTGCACTAGTCTTCTACCTCATAGCAACCGAACACACTACGTGCCGCAAGAAACTGCGCCGATACGAGCGAAGGAGGTAACACTCCCACATTTTCAACAATCTGTACTTGGACTTGCACTTGGTTGCCAGCAAGAATCGTCATTAGCCTATCAACTGTTCCTGTCATAATAAATTGTTGTCCACCTTCTTCGTGAATCGAAGAAAAGCCGCCGCCAAAATTGGCCCAAGGGTTCGGGCTCAATCTATGTCGTACAAGCGCACGAAGCCGCAAGTCCTCGTTTCGAATCGCGGGAGTGGCAATAATATCCAACACCAAACGACACCAAACCTTGAATCGGCCTGTTTTAGGCCAACTGAGTATCGTTCCCAACGTATAAAAAGTATTAACTGCAGGGAGAGATCTATCAGCTAACGTCGATATAAGATCGCTTGCATATGGGAATTGGTAAACACGCACACCACCCGCTGTTGCGATAGTATCACCAACATAAAGTTGCTGTGCCGTGTAAGGTTGATCGGAATCTGTCGTCAACAAAAACTCATGAGGTACAGGCGTGACGGATGTACGACGAGACTGAGGTCCGTTCCACAACGCAATTAAATCATCTTGCGGTGAGGGCATTTTAGCTTCTCACCTCAACATAGCTAACAAATGTTCGCGCAAAAATGTCACGAAGATTCCGCATTAATATCGGTGGTGATCCAGGGGATTCAGCCAAGACTTCCATACCAACAGAATCCGGTCCTGAAACAGAGATAATAATTTCTCCAAAGACATAAAACAGAAAACTAACATTTTGTGAGCCATTGCTTGACGTAACAACATACCTTCCCCCTTCTGGTGTGGTATACGAGCTCGCTAATGTATTGTTGCGAAAGCGAGTGCGGACGCTAAACAAGCCTCTCGGAGCGGCCTGCAATATGGCTTCGAAGTAGGCTGTAAGAACAAGCACGTAATTCCCAGCACGGGGTAACGTTACATCACAACCTGTAAGATGAACCCACGTATCCAGCACAAGAGTGGTCGAACCCAGTGCTTCCCCCTCACCATTGTCCGGAAGCAGTCCGATGCGATGCCCACTAAGGACTGTCCCATCACCAATACGCGCATGTCCTGGCTCATCCGTAATATTAATGAGCTCGCCGGGTGCGGGCGTAATCGTCAATGAATCAGCACGTGTGCCCGCCCACGGTGTTATTTCTGTGTAGCCAGATTGTGGCACGGTCTTTACGTGTCCGTGGTCGCCTGCATAAAGATAATATGTGAACGCAATCCAGCAGTGGAGACCGCCCACGTTGGTGTCACAGTTCGAAATACCTCAACGCCAATGACATCTGCACCTGCTACAGAATCAACAACACCAAACATTGAAGAATGCTCAAAATTATCAACATCAGTCGCATAGACATTATCACTTGAATAATGAACTAACGCTTGCTCTGCATACAAAAGACCTTGTGTGACATTGACAAAACGAGCATATGCCTCCGCATCTTGTGCCCGTGGTGGTGGATCGGTAAGAACAAGTGAATAGCCAATTAGAGCGCGAATGACCCATCGACCTACTTCAGGAAGCGTGACGGTCAATCCTGCAACGGTTGTCCACGCACCACCGACAAGCGGTGTCGCCGTAGTGATCACAGTTTGCCCCGCAAGAGGAAGAAGACCAAAACGCTGGGATCCCAATGTGGCCCCATCGCCAGCACGTACGCGATTCTTATCTGTCTCAGCTGTCAGCTCAGCACTCGCTGGCGTCACCGACGCAGTCAGTGTAGCGAACGGTCCTCTGTACAGACCAATCGAATCAAATCCTGGCTCAGACATTAAAATGTACCACCGGAAATCACAGCATCATTCGATGTCACCCAGTCCCAGTTCGAGGCCGCGTTATCCCACACGAAGGTGGCGTAAAAATGGTTTTGTTGTATTAACAATGCGGCACCACTTTCGATCGTCTGCCCCGCCGACGCGGTAATCGTTAAGGGATTCACGGCGGTCCCTATTCCAATCAGCGCCACTGGCTCTGCGACAATAAACTCGTTTCCGTCTACTGGTGCCGGTGGCGTTGTAATGGCGAAAGCCCCGCCTGTTGTGTTGACGACAATACGATCGTCAACCTCTGCGGAAAATGTCGCACTGGCATGTTTCCATGCGCCTGGCGTCGCTGTCTTCCACGAAGGTATACCACCCACAATAGATAGCGTTGAGTCCTCGGCGCCAAACGCGGGAACATCGCCAAGCGCAACAATGCTTGCTGTCCCAAGAAGAGAATTAATTGTGGTTTTCGCATGCCCCGTAGCGCTAGTGTCATATACCGCCAACTCATCCGTTGCCGGATCAACGCTCACCGCGGCTAATCCATCAATATCGAGCACTATTGAGCGATCAACCGTAAAATCACCACCACCACTAAGACCGGAGCCGGCTATAAGCGACCTGGTCGTGATAACCTTGCCATTAAGTTCCGTTTGCAATTCATTAAGGGCATCCTGTACTGTGGCGCTCACAAGATCCCCTGCGGGAACATTGGTGATTTGAGATGCGGTGTAGTCGCCTGCGCTGGAAGAAACAGCACCCGCTCGACCAAACACTGTAGTCACTTGCGCAGAGTTATTGACACGTTCCCACGCGGTGCCTGTACTAATAATCCAGTCGCCCACTTGCCAAGTGGTAATGCCATCTTTATTTGTGGCGCCCGCCACATTGACAACATAGTAATTACCCTGATTGGCAGGGCTGGCAGGTGGGATGAAAGGTGTATCGGTACTTGCATCCCACGAGCTGATATAAGTCACCCCAGCGACGAGAGAGTCAATTTCCGTTTGGATCTCATTAACGGCATTCTGCAGATTCGTCGCAAGCAAATTACCGCTTGCTACATTCACCACATCAGACGCTGACAGTGCAAAACTTTCGATTGCTGTGGCACCAGCATTTACCCTCAATACGCGACCTCCCTGCCCGATATAGTCAGTTGGCGTATCTGGCAGCGATGTAAACGTGATGTCGCCAACGATCTGATTCACGAAGCGATCGACGTTGATTTTCTTCGGCATGCCGGCGGAATCGTCGTGGAAGGCGAGCCAGTCATTGACGGTGTCGACGCTGTTCTCTGTCGGCAGAGAAACTGGCGTCCAGCGAATGGTTTTGGGTGTTGAAAGATCGCCGCCGCCAGTGAGCCCGTCACTAGTGGTCAACACATAGGTTTCTTGAACGGCAGTATTAAGCAATGCTTGATGTGCATTAAGTGCATCTTGAACGGTCAGACTTGTAAGGTTGCCTAACGGCACGTTTCGCACTTGCGCTGCTGTATAATCCCCAAAGGATGATGTAATCGCCCCGGTGCGACCAAAGACGCTACTGACGACGCTTGAGTTATCAACCTTTTCCCAAACGGTCCCGTTACTAATAATCCAGTCCCCGACGTTCCAGCTATTGATGCCATCCTTGTTTGTCGTACCAGCGACATTGACAACGTAGTAATGCCCTTTGTTTCCCGCCGCTGACGGAGGAATAACGGGGTTATCCGTACTGGCATCCCAAGTCCCCTGATAGATGACACCAGAGATTAAGGCGTCAATATCTGACTGCAGTTCGTCAACGGCTGATTGAAGCGTCGTTGAAAGCAAATTTCCGTTAGGAACATTGGGGACATCGGAGGCCGAAAGCGCGAAGCTTTCAATTCCCGTCGCCGTACCATTGATACGGAGCAGGCGATTGATCTGGCCTGTATAGTTGTTAGGCGTGTCCTGAAGTGCACTAAACGGGATGTCGACAGCGAGCTCTGTCGCAAACTGATCCACTTTGATTTTTCTCGGCTCGCCAGCCGATGTGTCGTGGAAGGCGATCCAATCATCAGCGTTAGCGGTGTTATTTTCTGTCGTGAGTATGATGGGTGCCCAGTTGAGCGTTCTAGGCGCGGCGAGCGTTCCTCCGCCTGTAAGGCTGACACCTGCTGTAAGCGTATAAGTCTCGTTGACGGTGCCGTTTAGCTCCGTCTGAAGCTCATTCAAGGCGAGTTGCACCGTATTTCCTGCGAGATTGCCGGACGGTACGTTGTTAATATCGGCGGCCGTATAGTCACCGGCAGATGCCGTGACCGCTCCCATACGACCGAAAATGCTTGTGACTTGGTTTATCGATGGACCAATAAGGAGGCCACCTGGCGTCGCCCCGTCACCCATATAGAGTTCATGGGTGTCGCTTGTGAACACGATGCGTCCTTCGGCAAACGTCATTCCGGCACGAAGCGCTGTCGTGCCTAAAGAAGCATATAGAGGAACTTCTATAGCAGCCACTAGAATTCTACTACTAGTAGTCTAGGTTACTCATCCATACGCTAGAACGAGCCGCCCCCGATACTATCGATCGAGAGTTTAACGTGACTTGTTCCGCTGGTGTCATATGCAACAAAAAAATCATTCGGTGCATCAATGGTTGCAGCAGTCGCGAGTTCGTTGATATCAAGATTAATCGTTCTGTCAGCAGATAAATCTCCAAGTGCTGCGATACCAATTCCGCCGGTCAATGTCCTTGTAGTCTGAACGACTGCCAAACCCGCTATCAAGTTTGCACCAGTGACCTTTCTGTTAGCACTTGCAGCGCTCGTATCGACGAACGGAATAAAGTCGTTAGCGGCATCGAAAGTCGCTTCAGTGACAATTTCAGTGAGACTGAGGTCGACCGTCCTATCTGCACTCAAATCGCCAATGGCCGCAATACCATCACCTCCGGTTAAGGTCCTCGTCTGTTGAACAGCTGTTGCAAGCGACGCATTGATTGTATCGATATCGCCTTGAAGCTCATTATTGACCGCCTGCTGCGTCGTCCCTGTGAGATTTCCTGCGGCTGTATTTGCGATGTCCGTTGCTGGAATCGCAGAAATGAACTCCAGTGCTGTGGCGCCTGCATTAACCCGTGTGTAGTTCGACGCCACATAGGCTGCGGGTGTATCGGTATTACCAAGCCATGTGCTTGCCGTTGCCGGATCAATAATGCGTTGCCAGGTGGTACCATCATAGGCGTAAGTCGCGCCAAGCCCGCTATTCGCTGCTGAGGCGGTGACGATAGCAACGTCACCCGTTTGTACCGTTAATGCATTTCTTGCCGTATCGTCAGCAACAACAGTGACATTTGTAATGGCGATAGGAGGAAGCTGCGCCTGTGGTACTGTTCCCCCGGCATCCAGACTGGCATAGCCGTTGGCACTCCCTTTGTTGGCAACAGCTTCGAAAACAGTGGTCCCGTTAAATGTTTCGACGGCCGTCGCACCGGCGTTGACTCGAACGAGATTGCCGCCGAGTCCGGTATAAGCATTTGGCGTATCAGTCAATCCGAGCCACGTCGTCACGCCGGTCGGTAATGTTGCATACTCAAGTGCCGTGGCCCCGGCATTAACCTGAAGGATCTGCGAGGCTGTACCAAGGACTGGAACATCACTAAGAGCAGAAATGCTCGCCGTGCCGAGCAGTGTATTGAACGTTGTTTTCGCGTTCGTCGTTCCAGAGGTATCATAAAATGCAAGTTCGTCGGTCGCAGGATCCGGCCCGATGTTTCCCAGACCATTAATGTCGAGATCGAAGGTACGGTCGGCGCTCAAATCGCCCCCGCCGGAGAGTCCAGAACCGGCCGTGAGCGTTCGAATCAGCAGCGCTGCGCCAATTGCAGTCGTAAAGTTCTGAGCAAGTGTCTTACGCGGACCTCCCGCTGAATCGTCGTGGAAGAAGATCCAATCAGTGGCATTGTCTATCACATTTTCCGTGGTAACGCTGGCAGGCGCCCAGTCGATCGTCTTATTAGTTGTTAAATCGCCGCCTCCAGTTAAACCCGTCCCTGCTGTAATGGTGCGTGTTTCTTGAACAGCACCGTCTAATTCTGTTTGAAGCTCATCCAAGGCCGCTTGCACGGTCGCTCCAGCGAGATTGCCAGCGGGCGTATTCGTAATTTGCGCGGCGGTGTAATCTCCCGCAACTGCTACAACTGCGCCTTGACGACCAAAAGCACTTGTAACTTGATCGGTATTATCGACTTTTTGCCACGCCGTACCATTACTGATAATCCAATCTCCAATGGTCCAACTGGTGATCCCATCTTTCGGGGTCGTGCCCGGATTATTGACAACGTAATAGTTCCCTTTGTTTGCCGCTGCCGCCGCAGGCAAGGCTGGCGTATCCGTTGCTGCATCCCATGCGCCAACATAACTCACGCCACCTACAAGTAAATCGATGTCTGATTGCAGCTCATCAACAGCGGTCTGAAGATTCGTTGCCGCCAGGTTTCCGCTTGGCGTGTTGACAATGTCGCTGGCAGGGATTGTGTCAAACGTTAGCGCCGTCGCACCCGCATTGACTTGCAAATACTGATTTGCGGCAAACGCAGCGGGCGTATCATTCAGCGCTAGAAAGTTTTGTGCGCCATTTAACGCGTCGATATCCCCTTGGAGTTCATCAAGGGCTGTTTGGACATTTGTTGCGGCCAAGTTCCCGGCCGGCGTATTGACGATGTCACCACCGCCAAGTGCTGCAAATTCGAGCGCCGTTCCAGCGCCATTGACTCTTGAAACGGTACCCGCAGCACCCAGGGTCGCTGGCGTATCGGAAAGTGAAACGAAATCGCTGGCTCCAGGGCCGATTAAAATTCCACCAACTGTTGCGCCATCTCCAACGAAGAATTGGTGGAGATCGTTTGTAAAGACAAGACGACCTTCGGCAAAGGTCACGCCAGCCCGAGCTGCATCAGTTCCAAGCGCTGCAAATACGGGAATATTCAGGGCTGCCATGAACTCTTCTCCAAAGGAATTATTAGTCCGCTCTGTCGTTCAACAAACTCAGAACGACCCACCATTAATTTGGTCAAAGAAGGTGAGTTGTGTGCCGGCAGCATTTGAGGCCACGAGTTGACTTGGTTGAATTACAGAAGCGGTATCCACTAAGTCGATCCACTCATCGACAACAGTTGTTACAGTGGTCACCGTCCCACTTGCCTGATGCGGGATCTGGTTGTGCAAAACAACGTGATCGGCATCGGTGACCGACAAACAGTGCTGAATGATTTGAGGTGGTGTGCCGATACCGGAGACGGATTCAACGAATGATCCTGGCGCAACATCGGTAAGAAGATACGTCCCACCAATCGTCAATCCGTGTCCTGGGAATGTCAGAAGACCAGACACGACATAGAGAACGGTTGTGGGCGACGGTACGCCGACAATATAGATTTCTTTTAGCGTCTCGACTGCATTAGCTTGCGCGAGCTTTGGTAAGCCATCGGCACGATCGATATAGGCCGGAGCAAGCGATGTGGGCGCTAAACCATGTGGCGTTGCCGTGATCAGTTCTTGTGTCTTTGCCTCAGGCTCAACTCGACGCAAATAGACGTATTGCCCCGCACCTGCATTAACGGGCAATAACACCTTATGGACGCCGTCAAGAGCTTCAGCGGCAAGACCTGGCGTGTTGAGTGGCTCAAACGACACCTACGGTCCCACCAAAACCCAGGAGGTTCCGTCAGAGTAATAGAACCCCGCAGGTAGCGTCGCGTGATTTGCGAGCACCATACCGAGGTGTTTAGCCGCGTCACTCACGATCCCGTCTCGGGCATCGGCAATCGGCTGGTGTGGGATCAATGACCAATTTGCGGTGAGCGTGGTGGTCGATGGTGTCGCAACTAACGCCGTAATGATATCGTTCGGGCGGAAAAACACGTTGTCAATTCGGCCCGTATCTGCAGCAATAAATGTTTGCCCGGCCACGGTTGCGGCAGGAAAGTTACCGCTCGAAGGCGTAAAGATCCCTGGCGGCGCCGCGGGGCTCGGGGAAAGTTCGGTGAAACTCGAGGCATTGAAAGAGGCCGCCGCGACCGGGCCAGTTGCGAGATAGATATTGTTATCGGGGCCGTAGAAAATATCGTCTGCAATATAATTCTTTGCCGGATCAAATGCGGCTAAGCCACCTGCACTTGGGCTGACTTCAGTGAAATTAGCGGCGTTAAATGCGCCAGCAGGAACCGGTCCAGTCGCTTTGTATATATTATTATCCGGGCCGATAAAGACATCGGGGGCGTTGTAGGAAACGAGGGTACTAAAAGATGCCAAACCGCCCGCCGGGCTGATTTCAACCCAATTGGCCGCGTTGAAAGCACCTGGACCATTTGGCGCGATGGAGCGGTAGATCGAGTTATTGAACTCGACATATCGACCAGTGCCGTAATTCGCGCCGGGATCGAATGGTGCGAATCCATCGGCTGAAGTGGTTGTCGTAGTGGTAGTCGCACCGGCACCCCCACGAAACGTATGTAAACTCCCGATGGGTACAGAGGGTCGAGCAGGCGTGGCTGGAACGCGAACACCGGGGAGGGTGCGCTCTGCACGATTACCGCGCGTTGGCCTGCGCGGCACGCGGATATTAACGGCCATTGGGACGCTCTAGCTGGCGCGGTAGCCGTTACCCAGGGCGCCCCAATGGCCTAATGCGCCATGCTCTATTTGGCGGTTGGGCCGTTTTCCAACATCAACGCCAACACCACCGGTTAGCGCATTGCGCATGGGATGACCACCGTTCATCCGTTGGCGCGTGATCCCATGCAGATGGGTCATGCCAGCGATTGATGGATCCTGGTTGGCATGCGTTGGTGGTACGCCTTGGTTGGTCATCGAAGTCAAAACTGTACGTGGCACGGTGCTCACTCCTGTGTTAAACTAAAGGACGTAGGAATTAACCGTTTGATTGGAGCACAGCGATCGGTACGCGCTTGCGTTCCACAACCCGATCCCAGTTCGTGGCGTCGGACAATTCCACCCATGTCGGCGATTGCCCTGCCATAGCAGCGCCTAGCCAAGAAAACCCCGCCGGATGGACGCAGAAGTGATTTCGGCTTACCAGGAACTCTTGTCCTTCACCGTTTCCACTCAGTGCTTTTCGTTCAATCTCTAGTGGAATTCGCGGTGTACCTTGCCCGTAACGAAGAGCGCCTGAGCGGAAGAGATATGTGTTGTAGATCGTCCTATTGGCACCAACGGTGGTTGCGCATTGATCACTGACGTGCACTCTCATTCCGTGGAAGAATGGGATCTGAATATTGGCGCCACCGGCAGGTCCTTCGCCGCGAACAAAGTCAATCAGTTGTTGCTTTTGTAAATTTGCAAAAACAACGGAATGACACGCGACAATTTCGAACTCATCCCATCGATCACCAGATGTATGCCGCGCATCGATAATTGCTGATGCGCTTACGAGCTCAGTTGCAAGTGCCGGTAAGGCATTGTCATTACCAATGTTGTGCACCATGTCGCCTGCGTTATTGGCGATATTGCTTGCGACTAAGCCATTAACAAGTGATAATGTGTGCCTGTCCATCTGGCGTGCCCAGTATGCGCCAATCCTCCTTTGAATCGCTCCCGCTGGATCTTCATTTGATGTAATGGCTGCGGTCAGATCCATCGTTGACCAGGATTGATTGCGCATCGATTTCAGCGCATCTTCTTGTGCGGATGTGATCTTTCGTGGGACTGCATCAACACCCGGATCGTCGCTAGAAATGTTACTTTCAGCGTCGTCAATGTCGAGTAGGTAAGGGATTTGTAGCTTTTGCCCAAAGTTCGCTTGGACAAACGACGTTAGCGCTGCATCAACGGCGACTAATCCGACATTGAATAATGCCGACTTTTCGATGCTCTCGCGCAAAATGCCTGGAACAAAAACTTCTGGGATAACCAGATCGGCAAGACGCGTCTCCGCCATGAGGGACTCCTATCAGTACATTCTGATTTCGGTCCCCGCCATGGGGATCGGACAATAAAAGGTGTGTCCGCCAAGGACGTGTCGAACGGTGCCGCCAAGGCACGCTTGACACAGACGAAACATACGTACTCGTCTTACTGAGAGGTTTTTACTTCTTGCTGACGCAGCGAAACACCAACTGCAGTCGAGTTTTGCATCGAGCTAGATAGGTGCTCGTCTTATCAACTAAACGGGTGGCGGGATCGGATGAGTCCTATGGCTAAAGCACATAGGGTTTGAGGATGGGTCACGCCTCTTTCATACTCTTCCCTTGCGGACACAGCATCGCGAGCGGATCGGCGCTGCGCTAAGGGGTGGTTATATTTCGTCCGTTCATTTGAACGCCTTTCATTTCTTCTTCTTCTAATGCCATCACCTGGTTTGGGGACGCCAGCTCGGTGATGTGATCGCCAACAATCAGAAGAACGTGATTTTCAGTGTGCTCGATGTAATGACGCATAATTCCAGCAAAGGCAGGATCACAGAGCCAAGCGACTGGCCATTCGGGATCAACATAAACTTCCAAGGTTTTTAAGACGCGTAGCATTACATGACTCTTGTCGGGGCGTAATCGATCGGACAAGGATGTATTCGATAGCCATAGACATGAAAAGGCATCGCAAACATCGGGACGTATAGGATCCGTATAGATAGTGCAGCCTACGCCTTCTTCGGCGTACTGACATAACTCGTGGCGCGGTGAGATATCAGCAATCTCGAGGATTTCGCAGCAGAAGGTACATCCTCCGCAGGAGCGAGATTGGTTAACGGAAATATGCAAGCTTTTTCCACCATTTTTGCCACCAAGATGGTGGCTTCGGCGTCCAATGACGGTAATCAGCAAGTAGTCCACACAGGCTATGCGCTACGATGTCTTTGCAATTTGCTGCAGCCCATCGTCGGCATTTATCGTACTCTCCGTGCGGCAGTTTCGTTGGTCGTACTGTGGACGAAACGACCCCTCGATAACGGTTAGTTGCGGCTTTTTTCGGCGATGGACCATCTTTTTTCGCCAATCCATTTAATTGGTGGGAGTATAGCTCCGGGCGATAAAACCGTGACGTACCCCTACCAGGCTTTAAGGCTGTTATTCCATCCTCGTCTTGCGTTCTTCCATGGTTCTGCGTTAGCGAGTGTTGACTACCGTCGGAAAAGCGTCAATCTGGACCGGCACATCGTTGTTTAGGCAAGTCGGGATCTTTCCACCAAGGCACGTCTTGTGTCCATCTTTAAATTCTGGGTCCGGCCGGCACATCGGCACTCCGTTTTCGAGCCAATGAAGATGGGTTTTCTCCGAGACTGGGCGGGTCTTGCCGCAGAAGCATTGGTAATAGTACTTGCGGGGTTGGGAATTTCCGTTGTACATAACGTAATTATTATAGTCGACGATGCAGAATAATCAAAAGGTTATGAGAGAATGGCCAACCGACGTTGGCTAAAAATATGGTTTAACGAGCGCCGGCTTTCCTTCACGCGCGGACCGGTGAAGTGGGGTACTGGAGGACTGGGCTGCGGATATCGCAGAACAAGCCCTTTGGAGACGTCATCAAATCACATGGGATGTGGTCAAGCGGAAAAGCAGCTCGCACCGTCCCAAGAATGAGGCAGGAGCCGAGGCCTCCACTTGCATTAGAGTCATTCGAGAGTATGAGTCGTCCGAAACGGCCACGCTCATAAGGATTTTTTCTCTTCTTCTCCGTTCTTTTTCCATGTATTCAACGGACCACAGTTGACCCATCGCTCATATTTCGCTATGAGATCGGCCAACTCATCGTCGGTCAAATTGGGTGGCACAGTAGTCATCAGAGGTCCTACGCGTAATTCTTTAAATAGTCCGTAATGATTTTCTGGGCCTCCACGAAATTTCGTCAAAGCAACGGTTCTCTGGTTTCAGGATCAAGTACATCTTCCCTGGAATAGCTTATCTGTGGTTCTGCTAAACCCTTTACCAATCTCTCGTAGCTGTCTGGCGGGCAGGCCACGATACGTTTACCACTTGCTTTCCATATAATAAGGCGTCTGAGTTCGCCTTCGTAACGCACGAGCACTTCCTTTCCGCGTAAAGCTTCTTTTTTGGTCAATCGTCTATGTCCTCGTCAATGTGTTCTCTTGCTAATGTAGCAAGCAATTCAATTGCTATTGTTGTGTAGCACACAAACTACATGTCAATCCATGAAACATCATAGCTGAGATCTTCAAAAATCATGTCATAATGTAGACGAGCTCCACAGTGGACTTCAGCACGACCTCCAGCAAGTAGCTCGCTAACACGTGACGATGTCACACCGAATAATATTGCAATCTCTTTAGTCGAGAATCCGTAGACCAGACGTAGCATACACATGGCACGGATACTACCCTTTTCTGGCCATTCGATGATTACGTCTGAGTCGGTTGCGGCGATTGTGTCCATCAGATCGGGTTTGTCCTCAGCTGTCTGGGTTAACGACCGGGTATATTTCGACATGCGTTTACGTTCTCCGTCTGGCATGGTCCGACGGGGATCGAGCTTGTCTTTTGCGTTGAGATAGGCGTATTTCATTGTTATTGGCCTGTGTGGATGTTCTAGGGCATAGACAACCATCTCGGATAAGAGATCCTCATCGTAGACACCTTTCCTACGAAGAAACCTCGTAGCGCTGGTGCGAAACTCAAGAATATCGATTATTTCACCTTCTTCTTGAGACGTTGCGCCTCTAGATGTACACGCAATAAATCAGTGATGCGTGCGGCGCAATTACATGCGGCATTGACTGTGGATGGCGTACATTCTTCTTTTGTTACTTTTCTCATTAACCCCTCTAGGTTAACACAAACGTTACGCGCATTGAAAATGCCGTCGTTGTCGGCGGATTTCTCTTTTTTCGTTTGAAGTTCTCTCTTTGCGTCATCGACTACTTTCAAATCTGTGGTCATAGAACTCTCCGCGCGGAAACCTCTGACTTGAGCCAGGGGAGGAAGCGCGCTCCTATATTGCGTTTCCAATCGCCACCACATACCATGTGGGTATGGTCGCTACACTTAGAAACAGGAATTGTGTTTACCAAACCGCGTACCATGTGATTTGGTGCCCAAAATATCGCCGACGCGTACTGTCCGGTGACGTTTCGCAGTCTCTTGATGACTTGCTCGATGCGATCTGCACTGACCGGTCGTGGCCCGTGATCACCAAAAAGATTCAACCCGACCACATCCACTTGTTTCTGACGATTCCGCCAGCCATCGCCGTAGCTGATGCCGTTAAAATCCTCAAAGGGACTACAGCACGGCGCCTTCTCACGGACTTTCCTGGACTCAAGGACACCGTTAAGCGTGATGGGCTGTGGTCGCCGTCGTACTTTGTCAGTACAGCGGGCAATGTTGCTGCTGCAACGATTCAGCGGTACATCGAGCGCAGCGAACACATCAGAGGACGGCACTAGCTGCTGGTCACTGATGGGCAAAGCGAGTGCCTTGAGGCCGTGCAGCGTGAGTATGCGCGCGTGTGCAACGAAGCGGCTCGCATTGCATTTGACAACCGCTGCTTTCGCAAGTACGACCTCCATCACCGGGCGTACTATGACTTGCGAGAATGTTTCACTCTGGGTTCTCAGATGGTGTGTCAAGCCATGCGCAACGTTTGCGCGGCCTATAAGGCGCTTGGGCGTGATGTCCCGCTGATCCACTTCCGGGCCGATGGCGCCGTGCACTACGACAAGCGGACCTACCGCATCAGGGGTAACAACCTGAGTTTGACCACACTGGGACCACGCGCTGTCGTCACTCTGCTGCCCGGACGGCACCAACGCACCTACTTGGATGTGGGCGCTATCAAGGAAGCCAAACTGATCCGTCGCAAGGGCGTGTGGTATTTCAATATCGCTTTGGACATGCCCGAAGCTCCAGAACGCCCTGATGACGCGGTTATGGGCATCGACGTTGGAGAGAATCGGTTGGCGTGTACGTCCACCGGACTGATGTTTGGGGGTGAGCAGACGCGCCATGAGTGCTATCTGCATATTGCACTTCGCAAACGACTTCAAGCCAACGGCAGCCAGTCGGCTAAACAACGACTGAAGCACGCCTCTGGTCGAGAGTCGCGACGCATGAGCAATATCAACCACACAATCAGCCGCCGTATCGGCGACCATGCTGTAGAGGAAGGCGTCGGCGTGATGGGTCTCGAAGATTTGACCCATATCCGAAACCGCATCAAAGCAGGGAAGCGGGTCCGCGCACGGCTTCACAGTTGGGCGTTTCGCCAATTTCAAGACTATATCGTCTACAAAGCCGAAGCGGCGGGTATCGACGTGGTCTTTGTTGACCCCACCTATACCTCTCAGACGTGCAGTCGCTGCGGCGCTTTGGGCAAAAGAAATAAGCACCAGTTCTCGTGTACGTGTGGCAATCGAGCCCACGCGGACGCCAATGCGGCGTCGAACATCGCTCGATTGGCGGCATCTACGGACGCCGTTACGGGCCTGAGTAACGGGTCCGAATGTGGGCTGCATTAGCAGCACCATAAAGCCTCTGAATTTATTCAGGGGACGCATTACACTAATTCTCCCGTTCTGCTATCATTTGACGAATTTTATGACTATCGTGTGTACCATGAAGCCAAGCTTGGAACTGCGCGAGTGTTTCGATTGAATGGCGCACCACTGGATCGATGTCATCACGCAGCCAATATATTAGATCGAGCCACAGCACTTTAGGGTGGGGGCAACCGGCGTTCATATGGTTAATGATTATGGCGGGGACACCCGGTTTAGCGATTTGTAAGATCAACGTGGAACTCATGCCGTTGATGTATATCGGTGAGCAATTCATCCGTTTTACCCAGAACGATTTGATGCTCCCTTCATACGCATTCGGGCGGTTAAAGAACTTAGCCTGTGCAGCGTGGCGCACTAATCCTGCCATTCTGGCAGCCTCTATGATTTGATTGTCAGTCCAACGAATCTGTCTCGGAGAATAGTCCTTGTAGCGCTCAACAATAGACCGAATTTTAACATTTGGAAATAACTCTTGCGTGCGAATCTTGCCGAGTTTCTCATAGGTGGAAAGCACCGCATCTACAATGTCGCGCTTGTATTGATCTGAACGACCATAGACACCATGGGCTCTGAAGCAGCGATTGACGTTTCCTCTAGATACATTAAGTCTCTTCCCAATCTCTGTGCGAGATAGAATTCCGCAAAGCGATATGGCTTCTCGCTGCTGTTTTGGTGTTAACGTTGACCTTGGCCTCTTTCTTCGTTCTTTGCTACATAATTCGCAGTACTTTGCGTTGGGGTGCGAGTTGGCCGCACCACCACAATCGACACAACGTTTCATCGATGCTGCGATCCCCCCGGGAAACACTTTCCCAACTCTGCGTAGATCGGTTCTGGATCAACATTGTGGGAGCGTAACCATTGCTCGAGATAACTGACCTTTATCTTGAGCGACGAAGTTTTTTCGTTTGCGAGGTAACGCTGGTATTCGACGTTATAACAATAATACTCGAGATCCATCATAGATTTCTTCCTATAATTGATGTCATTCCTTTCACAAACTCTGGCTTCCCAGCCATCGACGGATGACGTACTGCCTTGTGTGGAATGCCACCTTCTTCGAGGCTCTTCGCTGCATTCTTTCCAACCGCTATCACTGTCGGGGTTCGATAAAAAGATAGCAATTCCTCTAGCACCGGTCTTCCAAAGTGTAACTCTTCCGCCGACGGCGGACGATTCGATAGCGTTGTCTTGGGCTTGCTTGGATGAAACGGGAAGGCGTTCCACAAAACCGTATGGTCGGCGATATCAAGACGATAGAGAGTGTCCCACACCATAGTGGCGGACGGCTCTTTCATCGCGCGAGTACGACTAGTGATACGGTTTTTTAACGACACTCCAGGAATCGCGCCTTCTATCAGAAGATATTCACTGGTGAAGGCAATGCCAGAGTATCGACATCCTTGATAACCTGGTGCTTCTCCAACGAGAATGTATCGTGCGTCGCGTGTAAGGTGTTGTTGTAACCTCAGCGCACGTTTGCCAGGGGCTAAAGAGGGCTCTGCGTCTAATTCGCAGACATCTCGCCAAGGATTGAATGTATCCTCAAGTGCGCAAGCGCAAGAGAGTCGGTCGACAAAATCGACGATGGTGTTTTGGACAGAGACACGCTCATCGAGCATGAAAACTACTTTCTAGTACGCGTACACTTTGTTATAATAACATGTTCTTTTCGATGCCGCTCATTATTTCCCAAGTCTACTTCACAAATCACTCGAACTTTTCCTGCGCATGCGCGTCTCGGGCGTTAGAGGGTATATACTGTCCCACATTACCCAATAAAGGGGGGTGGGGGTACCTCCCCTTTTTTTCTAAAGCTACCGTCTAGAGTCGAGCGTACCGATGCGGCACGCTATTGCGATCTGTCAGCGCAGTACTAGTTAGTGACGGTATCGTCCTTTATCGCAATCAAAGCGCCATCGTAGGTAGTAGCAACCGGAATAGGTCGATACGTAATGCCTTGTTGCTTTGCTTGATACTGAACGAGCTCACACATGCCATTAGTAACGTCATGGTCTACCGTCATTGGCGTAACGTCGATTGTAGCCCAGTCGTCCACGTCCATCTCCACATCAATTCCCGCTTCAAGCAATAGCTCAGCATCCTCGACGTCACTAGTCGGTACTTCAATCTCCATTACACACTCCGCAGTTTTCAGTTGCGCAATCTGCGCTTCTGTGAGAGCTTGGATGTGGAGCATCGTGCCTTTATTAATCATCAGTCAGTATCCATATAGTAGTGTGTGCCTATGATATATTGGTTATCGGTTCATGGCTAGGATACTGTACTCCCCCCATGTGATGCCCGTCACACTATGGAGACTGGATTCCTCCGGCATAACCGGTAGTAGTCGACCTAGACTGTGGTCATATTTGCATTCGTTACACCAAGTTAGATGTATCCTTTGGCTGACATATATATACGCTGTGCCACAGCCTTGGCGAGTGCTACAGAGCATGTGCCATAGATAAGACGTAGTACTGCGAGGATTTGTCCATGCAGACGAGCCAATTTGTACTGGCCAAGCATGCGAATTTCCACAATTTTAGCGTCGAGGAATTGAGCGATACGTTGTGCGTTAGTCACGGTGGTGCTCTCACGTGATTGTGTTTTGCTCGGTTTGATGCCTGAGCCTGAAAAACATTGCCGTTCGGCCCTTCAGAGAATCACGTCCGTGAGCATGTTCTGATTCTTGAGACGCGCAACTTTCACTTGTTGAATGAGTCTTTTTGCGACGCGCGTGGCGAGCTCTCGTGAACACGTACCGCAGATTTCTTGCATCCAGAACCAAATTTGACCAAGGACCTTGTATTCGCTTTGGATACCGTCTCTTATGAGTTCGGTAGTCAATAGCTCAAGGTAAGAAGAAAGTTTCAGTGCATTCTCGTTTACTTTTGTGGTGGTCATATTCGTGCTCATCAGTGATTGTGTTTCGTTGCCTATAAAGGTTAACGGCCGCCGACGGTAATCCTTGCGTGACGGGCATCACAAAAACACTACAGGTTACAAATCAGGCGCGGCCAAAACGCCGATAAATCCTCGTCACGTAACGCTTGCGCGATGTGCAAAACATTGTTGCCGATATCCAACCATGACCAGCATCCGAGAAGAAGTCTTTGTCTGGCGTGGTCTTTGCGAGCTTCTGAGTTTCTGCGAAAGAAGATTCGAGTTTAAACAACAGTGCCATAATGAAGTCCTAGATCCCCGTGTCATACTTTGCTATAAGCCAGTCAAGATCGGCAATATTGCGCATTAGTTGCTCTAGGCCCTCTCCTGGCCCGCTAGCCACGAGTTCTGCGATTTCGGTGCGCAACGTTTGCCATCGTTCAATGTCGCTCATCGTAGGCGCCTTAGGAGGGCTTTGTCGGCGGCTAGAACATCCAGGAGCTGGCGCTCCACCGCTCTAGCGAACTCGGCATCTCTACGGCCGCTAGAGAACGGCTCAGCGCCTTGCCGTCGCTGCTTGCGCGCTGCTCGTTTCGTTTTCCTAAAAAGCATTCTCATGGTTCCGTTGTGATCTCGAAGCCTGTATCGGAGCGAATGCGGGGATCTGAAACGAAAGAACCGAGACTGCGATCGTCATCACGAAATGCATATACCAGTCGGCTTATATTGACCGGTAAGCACATTGCCTCTAGCAACATTCAGCGCAGGACCACGCGCCCCGGCTTTTAGCAAAAAGCCTCGCCTTACCCTTTTGGTATCGCTATGCGCAACATAACCAAATATCTGTTTACCACAATTGATCCGGACATAGTTGCGGCCAACATGTAGCGAGAAAGAAGCACGAAATGTCTTTGCCTCGGTGTCCAAGAATACTGTTTCTTTTGTCTTGTCTACTTCAACATCGGGATTTCCAGAAAACGCTCGGCCGGCCACACGGCACGCTTCAACATTAGCCCGATGCACTAGCGTGCACGCATCAAGATAAGTGTAAATCGCCGCCTGTAACTCATGATCGAGATCATGTTGCTGTGTGGTCATTGCGTTCTCATGCTTTAGTTTCAATACTAGTTGTATCGGAGCGAATGCGGGACTCTGAAACGAAAACAACCGGCTTTGTGACCGGGTTCTCTGGAGAAGATACCTTTTGAAGGCTCATGGATTGTCGTTGTTTTCGCACCGCGCTACTTTTTGTGCGATGTTACTCAGTACTCGGCTATCATTTGCAGTTGCTTTAGCACGTTGTTTATCGGTGTCTTCTCTGGCAATTACGTCGCAGTGGTTGGAGAGGTTGACGAACGCGGTCAAAACCAGTGGTGCGACGTCTGATGTAAAGTGAAGCTCCCGACCTTCGTTAGCTACCGTATCGCGAAGCAAAGCTGTTTCGAACTCATCATCACAATCATGTATTACATCTGTGACATAGATCCCAATGACTGCTTGTTGTGCTATCGTCAACCGGATAGTTTGCATGATTTAGCTCTCGTTACCATGTGGTGCCATCAGTGCTTAAGAAGATCAACACGTGTTCCCTTCCGCACTGGCTGCGCAAGATACATGTTCTCACCTGCGCTCTTTGCTTACCTTAGGTTATCGACATCGAAATCGTAACCTTTAACACTTGACATGTTTCGCATGATATCGGATAATTTATCGGAAGTCGAGAAGAATTTGCGGAACGGCTAAAGGATTCATCGCGATAGCCGATAATCTGGAATAGGCACAACAAAACTGACGACTAACACATGACCATTGACGATATGAAAGCCGCCATCGCGGCATGGCACAAAGAAGCACCAGAGCAAGCACGTGCTGAAGCGTCTGGGGCCGTCGGCGCCGATGATATCGACGCCGACGGTAATCTTTGGTACGTCCTACCAGACGAAGAAGGTGGTGGAATGGAACAAGTCTCAGACGAAGATATAAGGTTGTTCGTCGACATGACCGTTAGTTCTCACCCGAGCCGGTTTCCCGACTATGATCCTACACCATGGTGCACAGGGTGCGGGTCGAAGACGCAAACAGATTGTGGCTGCGGAGCGATTGCGAAGAACAACTAAAGTTCCGGGGCCAGAGGCCGATACAGTCTAACATCGACATTCACACACTTTAGGCTCTAACGAAATGAACGACATGAAAGGAACGGTTTTCGCTTGGGATGGTCAGCAGGTCTCTGTGAAGCAGATCGGCGAGATTCTGGAAAGCGAAGGATTCTACGTATCGGTAGTTGGAAAGGCAAATAGTAGCTACCTCGTGACGATCCCACCGATGAAAAACGATTTAACAGCCGGCGAAGTCTGGTTAGTATGGGACAATGGTGGTGAGTTTGGAGTTACTCTGGTTAACAAGTTGGACGCACGCTTCGTTCCGTCAATGCGGGCGTTCCAGTCGATATAGATCCCGAGAATTAGAACGATGGAAATCGCACTCATCGGCACCTTGGCTTTTTGGACCGCATACGAAAGCTATGCTGCTTGTTATTGGCTGCGCGACAGACGACTCGATCTATGACGCGTCTATGCTTCATCCTGGCCGCCGTGTAATGGCGGCGACATTGCCAGATGTCGCCGCAACGGAAATCGTAACGACAGACAACTTGGTGTACGATCTCGAATACGAGAACATCGCCAGAATCGATCATATACGTCGTGGTGAGTTCGAGCTAACCTTGGATACGGGCGAAGTGATAAATGTCTACGACTACAACTCTTGGAGGGCGCGATTCCTCCCCGCCCTCAAAGGACGGAGTTTCCTCGCGCAAACTTGATGAGCATTATGAAATGTCCGCGCTGTCAGCACATCGTTGAGGCTCGAATTATCGATAGTCGAGGCAAAGTAGCAGGCGGCGGGATTCGGCGCCGCAGAATTTGCGCACGCTGCAGAAAGCGATTCAGCACAATAGAGATTCCCATATCTGAGCATGATGAGCTCTCGAAGCGCGCTGCCAAATGTGATCGTGCGCGGGAACTCCTGTGTGCAGAAACGTCGACTTATTAATCCATTTGTATGGATCCTCGAAACCGACCGTGAGACTAACCAGTGCGTTTGCGTGTATTTCGTAGGACACGATGCCTACGGCGCTCGGATTGACCAGAGAATCACCCTTAGAGCGCCAGGAATGGGGCACGTAAAGCTCGTTTGACATAACAGGGCTAACGTTCCGGCGCCCGCGGCCGATAACCTAGTATCAGAAACGACGGAGATGGACAAGATGTGGGAATTAGAAAGGAACTGCTTGTGTCACGATACATGGCGTTCTACATGCGATGCAGAGATATTTGAGCTCCAGCGTAAAATCCGCCACTCGTCGCGACGGAACCGAAAATGGATCGGCATCTGGCAACGAAGGATCAATGTCCTGCAAAAAATTATCGCCGCCGCAGAACGTGAAAAGATACTAGCTGATTAACGTTCTAGCGCCAGTTAGCTATGATTTAAGCTTCCTTGCTCTAGCGAATGCCATTCGCCACCTTGGCGTTGATTTTTTTTTGAGGCTTGACCGGTAACCCGGTTTACCTTATATTCTATCTACACTAAAGGTCTCGGCCCCATCGGCTGATAACCCAACCAAACCCAATGAACCAGGAGAAGGTAATGAGAGAACAAGTTAATAACGCCGACGATTACGTAAAACCAACGACAGATCTCGGCGCTCTTCGTAATGGCGCCCCTTTCATTTGGGAAACCGTACGCACTGTACATGATGTGGGACCATACTCAATTGTTGAGTATTCCAGTGACACTGGGATTTCCTTTTATATCTATGTTGACGGTAAAGCTACCTGTCGAGCGGAGACAAATCTCGACAAAGCGCTAGCGGAAGCTATAGCGTATAGAAATGATGGGAACAACAGTCAGGCCGCGAAATACTTCTGTCGGATGATCAGCGTCGTCTAAACCCGATGACCCCCTACTCCGATCCAGAAACCCAATCCCGAGCCTCAGCACAAGCTCGCCGCCATCGCGGCGCTAAACGGCTCGACATTAGCCTGAGCGAGGCGCAGGCCGATAAGCTTCGGGCTCAGATAGATGTCTCGGGATATGTCCCTAGAGGAAACGACAGAGGCAATACGGCGCTGATTTCATGGCTTATCGACAATACGCCGGTCGATAAGGTTAGAGGCGTACTGCGAGCAAAGAGAAAAAGGAGAACGAGCTAATGAAAGACAAATTTGGCAAACGCAATCCCTTACGTCCGTTGGACACGCTGAGAGTTGAGAAGCGAGCAACAGATTCTGAAGATAGTTCTGTTTTACGGATGGCGGAAGATATAACGGGCGGCGGTAAGGACCCAGTCTCTGGTAAGCCGTACGGAGTGATGCCCTGTTGTACACAAGATTTAGCAGCGGCTAAGAAATTGGCACATGGACGTTCTTCGGGGAAAGGCGCTCGATCGCACTTAACGTGCGAGGAAGCAAAAGAAATTGCCAGAGAAGATTCGTCTCTTATTTGGACCAAAAATGAGCGAAAGGATCGACGCCAAATGAAATCAATACAACGGATCCCCGCGAAAGAGTTGAAGCCTGGAATGTTCGTGGATGCATCCGAATGGTTCCCGGATTCAATCATGGCCGAGAGTGAGTATCTCGAAGTCTATCAGGTCGACCGTGAGACTGACCAATGCATTTGCGTGTATTTTGTTGGCCACAACGCCTACCGTGCTCGGGTTGACCAAATGATTGCCCTTAGAGCGCCAAGCTATGAATGAAACACAAAAGGTTCGACTTCCAAATGTCACGAGCCTAGAAGCGTCAGCATTTTGTGGTCGCCATGGCGCGTACAATTACAGTGTCACTATCGAGGAATTCGATGAGTACGACAATCACGGTCCTGGGCATTTCGTCGGCGTAATCGTAACGACGAAACAGGCTGAGCTTTATGCGGATGGATTAGCGGCCTGCAAACAAGACAACGTTGATCCGTTGTCGCTCGATGGACTCGCACTGCGACTCGATGCCTCGCGACGCCACCACCCTAATGCCGCATATCGCGAATTGGTGCAGCGCGCTTTAGCGCGCCAAGCGACCATCGACACCAAGCAGGCTCAGATAGACGCCTACGCTGCTGTGGTTGCAGGTTACACCAACATTGGCGCTGATAAGTACAGCGGGCAATGGTGGACGCGTGAACCCGATCTCCCCTCTCTGTTCGCCGAATACGTGCCATATTCAGCAACGGAGAGAGAGCAGTTGGGGAGGAACCACCAAATCTATCAGGCACCCAATGGCGATCTTATTGAGCATCTCGGAGTGACGTGGCGACGATGGACCAAAGATCAGACGATAATTGAGGATCATAAATGTCGAGCGTCCATCAAAGGCCATGTATATCAACAGCCGTTGCGATCGTCACTGGCCGCCGCCGCGCGGAGCGGGGCATTGAGTTTCGGTTGCGGCAGTTATCTCGGCGGAACCTGCGGATTAGAAGATTTTGAGCGCACCGGGATCCGAAAAAACTACAGCGGTGGGCATTGTCAGACTGCCGCCGAAAAGATTGAACGGCTAAGAGAGTTTCTTCGCGAAGGGATCCAAACGCGGCGGGAATGGGCCGCCCGCGCAACCGGGGCAGAAACGCACAGCACACTCGCTGATGAGCTCGAGTGCATCGTTCCACTTGTGACCAACGATTGCATTATCCAGTGGGATGGGACGTCGCACTAGAAATCGCACTCGAGACGGAGACAATCTCCGTCTCTATCGTACCCATAAGGTGAGCAAGGGACAACGACGGATAAAAACAAAGCGATATCGCTACCGCCAATACGATCTCGTAATCTATAACGGCGCGCCTTGTATTGTGGTCGGCGTGCAAAACAAAGGCGCGTACATAAGGCTCAGAGGACACCAGAAGGTCGTTTCGACCAAGAAAGCCATCCCGCTTTATCGAGCAGGAGGTATTTGTTATGCCGCATAACTCCCCGAAGAACGATTCATCTCACGACTAATTACGCTACGCGAAATATAATCGGAGAATTCTCGTGAACTGTTGCTAAAGGTGCCAGCACGTGGGCCGATAATTATCTTCATAGAGCACAAGATAATATGAGAGGCCACTGATGAACATCGACCACATCAATAAACGCCAGACCTATCTGTCCCTGCCAGAGCGAATCTTCACAGCGCCAGTACAGGCCACACGTAAACCCTCCTTGTGGGACATGCTCGACCGATTCGAGAATGCTGTTATGGCGCTCTTAGGATCCCGACGCTCATGATCCAGCACCAAAACCTGACACAAGAGCAACTTGAGGCTGAGCTCCGCCGCACCGCGGAAAAATTTCAGCAACTACTCAATGAGCATCGCTCTAAAACAGTGCGCAACGCCCGCATCTCAGATCCGCTGAAACAGGGAAGTGATCTCTGGTCCTTGACCAGAAATTGGGGACTGGAGACTGGACGCTGACAAATCCCGCGAGCGCGCAGATGAGATCGGCACAAAAAAAAGCGCCGGGGCCAAGAAAAAAACATAGGGAGGGGAGACTTCCCCCGGCGCTTTTAACCTACTGACGTAAAAAATCAACCGAAACATTTTGGGAGGAGAAATAGGGAAAATGTCTCGGCAACTCTCATTCTAGCACACAGCGTCGACGCGATCCCCCCCTGACTGTCAGCCCGCACACCTGCCTAAGGAACGACGTGACTATCGCTCGCTGCAACGGCGTTGCTCACTAGAAAAAATCCCGCTTAGCCGCGAAATCGACTACAGTTGGTGGTTTTCCTCTTGAAAATATGATAACTGAGTGTCCCCCTCATCGAAGGCACTCTGCTCGATCGACTTCGTTCTTACGATCCTCCCGATATCAAGCCCAAGGAAAACAACTGGTTACGTGATATGCCGACACATTGAACTAGATCACAGGCATACGAGGGGTTGACGGGCGGGACGATTTGGAAGACCTCTGCAATAATGTCAGTGCGGGCTAGAGATCTAAATGGGACGGTGTCTTTATCATCCTCTCGTATCCACTCGGGTTGGTTGCTGGGGAAAGTGGGCCGCCTGATCTCCAAACCACTTACGAAGCAGAGGTCTCCCTCTTCCCCCGAAAGGTGGCACAACAACATCAGGAAGCGGCCTCCAAACGTTCGAAAACGCCCGATCTCGACAATCCTGAGGCACAGTCCAAGCGAACGGCTTTGACCTAATGAGAGAGCACCAGAGAGCTCCAAGGCCCACTTTCCCGGGGATCAGATCTCCGGTACGGAATTTTCTCAAAGCGCGCCTTGATCTGCTAAAATTTGCCCTCTTTAGCTGACTCCCGTGAGAGAGTCCACACATGCGGAAATTCCACCTACGTGACGGCACCATTCGCTACCTCCATCCAAACATTCAGGGTAAAGCGTTCAAGTCCAGGACACAGGCCACAATTGAAGCAAATCCGATCCCTTCTGATGAGACTGCACAGGCGCCGCTTTCAATGCCGGTCGGCTATCCACCGACACTGCGCCGCCATCCTGGCGATCTAGGTATTCTAGACGCAATTCCGGCGCTTCGTGGTGATTACGACGTACCATGGTTGAACGATGAGCTGAGGAAGGATGATGTAACATCGCCCTGGTCCTCGAAGGAATCAGAACGGATAAACTATGATTTCGGCGCAGATAATGAGCAACAAATTTCTGAAGACTCTCTTCGTGGTACCGCTGCTCTTCCAACAATTACTCTGCAAGAACAATCCCTCTCTTTTTCAGAAAGAAAGGGGCATTTCACCATACACATACACCGCAACCTCAATACCTGTTTTCGCCAACACGCGCTCCTTCATACGCCACTAAAAGCACGGATAACGATACGTGGCAAAGACGCCGGCATAGCTAAGCTCCGTCCGACCAGCACAATTTTTAATCCGAAAAAGCCAGGTTCGATTATTGTGCATGGGATGTTTTCATACCTAGAACCGGAACTTTTTGTTCCTCACTGCCCTTAAGCCGAAACCCCCTGCTTAAACAGGTCTATCAGGAACACCGAACAACGGGCGCTCGATTGCTATCGAGCCGCCGACCCACCGTCCAAAAAAACCCGGAGCGTTAGCTCCGGGCAAATATGAGGACGGAGACGTGGGCTCGACTCTCCGAGATAAACGCCCGAATCGCCAAGCCGTCACGTCGCGAACTATTTAGGCAAAAATCCACACCGTTGTCGACAACAAAAAATTCCCATTAAGGAGCAAATAACCCCAGCACTTGACATCTTTCATATTTTTCAACTACAGTGTTCATTACAAACGCCGATAACAACAAGACACTGCAGAAATTTAATGATTAGGATTCGCGGCCAATGACAACCACCAAAATAGTACTCGAAGAATTAGAGAAAAACATTGTTTTGCTCCGCAAGCAACTGCAAGCGTTGCAAGACGATCTTGAGCAGACAGAGAAATCGTTAGAAGCGGAACAAAACACCGTTTCTGAGTTACAAATAACACTGAATGAAAAAACCGCTAGACTATGGTCACAACAGGACGAAATTAACATCAAGGATGCGCGAATCGATAAGTTAGAAGCCGAAAATGAACGTCTGCGACGTGAGCTTTTAAACTGCGGCGAGACATTGTTTGAACGGGAATTGACCCCGAAGGTCGGCACCTGGCGCAGGGTTCACCCCAAGTAACAACCCCACAAAAGGCCGCGTAATGGACAAAGAGACCGCCAAAGAGCTTCTCTGGGAGATCGCAACGAGTGATTTCACGTTGGGTGGTATATCGTTCAATATGAACAATGTCTGGGCATGGGGGACAGCATACAGATCGATGTGCGACGACGAAGACGATCTCATGGTCGCCCTCACGCTCTACCAGGAATACGGATATGATGGCCTTATCGCCTGGTCATCGCTATTCGATGAGCATTGGTTCGACAAAGAATGGAACGGCACCAAACCCGATCCACAGCAGCTTGTAATTGACCAAATGGCGAAAGAAGGTCATGACTGGCAAGTACTAAAGACTCGAGCACAAAAGTTGTACGATGAGCTTGAGGCAGCGGACAAAGGCACACCGGGACTCATTGCCGATCTCGTACGGAAAGTCGCAGAACGCGACACGTAAAAGCTCGTTTCTGACGAGCAAGGAACAATCAAGAAAAAGAGAGAAAAAAGACCATGGGCAAGCGCGGCAACAAACGAAACCAAACTCATGGCCTATCAGGAACGCATGATTATGCGCTTTATCGCAGTTATCGCGATGCTTATGGCTTGTGCGAACGATGGGAGACGGGTATAGAGGGACGAGAAGGCATCGACGTATTTTACGACGATTTGCACGATGTCAACTTTCACACACATCATCTCGTCCCAAAGCTGCCAGAACATTCACTCAGTCTCGACAACATGGTAGTGCTGCCTAAGATCAAACCTGGTGGAAATCGACGCGGTAGGCGGAAAGGACAGCACCTGTATTGCCTTGATTATCTCCATCTCGGAACGACGTGCTTGACGCAAGCCGAATGGGCTGCCTATAGCAGCGAAATCAATAAAGAGAAGATTAGCCGCGCTGTGGTGAACGATCGGCTCAAACGCCCTCATCGCTACTGTATTGAATGCGCTCTCACTAATCGTATTGGTGAGCCCTGTCCACATCCGTCGCGTTTAGGGTAGAGTACTTGACCTAAAGAACGCTCACTTCCCGCCGTTATCCTTTCGGCGATTAAGTTTATCTTACACTGAAGGGCACCAAACATGCACGCACAGATCATAACACTCGTCGCAATAGAACGTGGTGCGACAAATGTCCACATTCGCTCGCTGTGACAATCGCAATGAAAGACAGAAGCGAATTGATAACTCGTTTTAGATTAGCGGTTGAAGCGCGCAACCGACTCCGACATAAGCGTCTCGGGAGTCCTTTAGGAATATCTCAACTGGAATTCGAACTCACTAATACGATAGTGAATTTAAAAAACTCGCTTTACGGAACGTTGACTCCAAGAAAAAAGTCCTAAAGGGTTGACTAGTCAGACCGATATTCTATCTATCAACAGAAACAAAATACGAGAGCACGAACATGAAACTTATCACAAAAAGCGCAGACATTTTAACCTGGTCTGTTCCAAAACTTTCCGCTTGGTGCATCGTAGGCGCTCAAGTGCTTGCTCAAGTCGCAATCGCGATCTAACACCGGACCAAGGGAAGACAACAATTCAATGATTAACAATACAGTCGACTTGATTAACACGCTCTACGCTGCAATTGCTCAAACAAACGAGCAACACGAAGACGTACCTCATAGCAATGGCAGGATCCAGATGTCGATCCCAGGAGATGAAAACTGGGAGTCCTGGCTACAATCCACAGGCATGCGCAATGCCGATCGGACCGCCGTCATTGCCTTACGAGTCAATGGATACGGTGAATTTTACCGGTCTTGTCAAACAGCACTCAATGATCTGGCAGAGTACTTCCTTGCAGAGCAGGATGAAGAACAAACGATTTATCTGATGGAGGCGGCATGAGAACACGAGAGCTTAACCATCGTATCTGGATCCTTACAGCGGAACTAAGCTACTTCGAGGACCAGTTGAGAACCGCCTGTCAACACAATCCACGCTATGTGGAAAGGCTTGAAGTTGAAATTGCTTTGCTTTCAGAAGAAATCAACCGATTGAGATCTCCTTGTGAAGAAAGCACTTTGTAACGTACTGGGTAGTCTTTTATTTTCGAGCTTCATGCTAATCACCAGTGCTGGTGTCGATTTTATACAAAACTGGCAAGGCACGACATCAGATCAGCCTGTGCTCAAATAATGATTTGTTCGTGCCTCTCTTTTGGGCGCTTTCGGGCGCCCCTTTTTTTAGAGAGCCTCGACTAAGACTCGGCACACACGTACGTGGTCGAGTAAAATACTAGGAACATGTTTTACCGATTGAGGCTATATAACAATGAGATTATCCGGTTTTTCTTCTGCTGACTTTAGCCTACGTTTGTGGCAAGCTCTCATCCGAGTAAAGAATCCGAACGAATTTATCGCGTGTTTAGAGAAGGCAATTGAAGTTTTGAAAGATGCACGATGTGTTGACGAAGAACTTCCCGATGAACCTTTTTGCGATATCTCAAGACAGCGCGTGGTTGGTCACGATGAACGACCTCAAACGGAATCTTGCGCATTTGAGATCACCAGCATGGAGCACGGATAGAGAAATCGCCAACCGTTTCCTCATATGCAGAAGATCCTCATTTCTTCGAGAGAGAGATCCCACCTCATCTTTTGTTTGGATATGTTGGTCAGCGGGGGGAAAACGAGTATGCGGCTGGAGTTGCTCTTTTTGGTCCAGATTGAAAACGATCTCTTAGCCGTGCTCTTGGTGTCCGAAAAATTCGGATTCGGGAATGGGCAGCAGATGACCAACTCCGTCTGAAGCCCCACGGAGTTCTATAGTGATGCCATAGAGTTCACCTACCCCGGTGTCTGCACTGCAGGATCAGACGAATCCCGTCCGTAAGGGCGCAACTCCCATCAGACACTCGCCGAGGATACTGCTGCCTGGTTATTGACAGCGGAATCAGCGCTCCGCATGCTTTTTTGCACTACCCCTGCAAGGTTTTTCGCTCACATCCTTCCGTTACCTGCGCTACGATAGCGCCAATCGATAGCGCCAATCTCCAAGAACTCGACTGCAGTTGGTGTTCGCCAGTCGCTGGGCTGGCATATAACCTCTCCCGTTCGGGGTAAAATCTTTCTGAATCAGGCGGATATCGTCTTTGCTTGACGCGAATCCATCTTCTACGGAAGTTACTCAGCAGCATGGACCGTATGGTGCTTTGCCGGATTGGTCTTCTGAGATCGATCCCTTTGATCTCGCCGCGCGTCTGGTAGGTGGTATTGTCGAGTTGTCGATAAAATGCGGCTATCACCGCAGCACAATGTGCTTGATGCGAAACGGCGATAATGTCTATCCGCGCGCTTTGGCCAACCTCCTTCTGCTTTTCCAGGGAATGTTTACTGCCGAGCAATTTATTCAAGCCGGCTACATCCAACGGCAGTGCTGGGAGCGGTGGTGTCGCCGCTATCCACATCGGGTTCCAGCGAATGAAGCAAAATTAGCCGTGAAGAAAGCGCCTGAGCCTAATGTCTCTACAGCTGCACCCGTGTCCTCACTTCCGGACGCAATTGCCGCTCTAGTGCCACCTGAGCCGGCACCCAGTGGGCTAAACGGCGGCACCTCGCAACAACCGCCCTTCATGCCCGATCAACCCACCACACGATGAACGACAACGGCCCTGGGAACGGTGCCAATGATCGTGACAACGGGCGGTTTAAACCCGGTGTTTCCGGTAATCCGAACGGTCGCCCGGCAAACCCGAAGCACTATCGCCTTCAAGCCCGCAAGGAGCTCGAAATCAAAGCTGTCGCCCTCGTTAAGAAGGCGGTAGAACTCGCCCTGGAGGGCGATGCAGCGATGATGCGGATGTGCATAGACAAGCTGTTGCCCAACGTGAAAGACGAGCCTGTACTACTGCCAGGAGCAAAGTCCGGCAAAATCAATGAACGTATGGAAGCGCTTTTTCTCGCCGTCGCCGACGGGGAAATGACCCCCGGTGAAGCGCTGAATTTGTCCAAGGCGCTACAAGGCTATGCACAAGCTTACGTGCAGACGCAGGGGACGCCCATCGGCGCCACGATCACGCAAGAAAGGCCGGGGCTCGAAATTGTACAGATGGTGCCACCGCAGTCCGATCCGCCGTCTGGTGGAGAGCCAAATGATCCTGGGGCGGGAGGTCAAACGCCGGCCTTCAAAATAATCGAGTAGCCACTAAATGTATCAAAACATGCAACCGGAAGCCTGGCCGATGCCGCCGCCACGAAAGCAAAAGGTCGGCGCGCGCGAAGAGACGAAACGTGTAGAGGCAAGAGCAGATGGACTAGCAGCCGAAGAAATGCATCCTCTAGATCTGCTGCGCGAACGCTTTGCCACTGATCCGAGCTATGCCCATTCCTGGCACCGCAATCTCGCAATGGCCTTCTACGATGTCTTTCCGATTGATAGCTTAAACACAGATCAGCGGCATCGATTCTGTAACGAAGGCGCCGCATTGTTTATGGAACGAGCATTCGGCATACGAATGAGCACTAATCTGGGTGACGGTCCTGTATCACAGGATAAACTTTCCGGTAGCGAAGCTGTATATGGTTTTGCTGGTTGGTTGAGTAACCGCGCCGAAGAAGGATATGTCTACATTCGCGCTCCCTCAAGCAGCAACCCTTATCTCCCACACGATTACGTCACCACATTACGCACAATGTTTTCAGTCACCGATGATGCATCTACGATAGCAGAACTCGTTACGCATCCTGATAGCGATAAGCCTGAAGGTCGCTGACTGACCAAATCCTGGTGAATGTTCAAGCTAGAATTGACCGATCCGCAATGGGAATTTTTCCATATGCGGGACAAATTTCCTCTCTTCGTTGCAGGATTTGGATCTGGTAAGAGTAGAGCTCTCATTGTTCGTGGAATATCTCTTTTACTTCAATACAAAGAACTAATCGACATTGCGTACTATGAACCAACATATAATCTTGCGCACATGGTACTTATTCCGACTCTCATGGAGATCCTTGAGAATGCCGGGATCCAATACATATTCAACAAGCATGACAGTCTTTTCACGATACCGGGCGTTGGTTCTATCCGTTGTATCTCTATGGAGAGACCTTCTCGCATCATTGGCTTTGAAGTTATGTTCAGTTTTGTCGATGAACTGGACACAATACCCGCAGAAAAAGCACGGGAAGCGTGGAATCGGATCATATCCAGAAATAGAAAGCCGCCTCCTAGGGGAGCCATCAATCAAGTCTTCACGGCGAGTACTCCGGAAGGATTTCACTTTCTCTATGAGCGATGGGTGGAGAATCCGAAAGAAGGATATACCTACATCCGCGCTCCCTCAAGCAGCAACCCTTATCTCCCACACGACTACGTCACCACATTACGCGAAAGTTACAGTCCAGCGCTTGTTCAAGCCTACCTTGAGGGACGCTTTGTCAATCTTACTGCGGGATCCGTCTATGCCGACTTTGATCGGCATGAGAATCATTGTGATACAGAGCCAACCCATCACGAGCATTTAATGGTTGGCATGGATTTCAACGTTAACAGAATGTGCGCTTCGGTGGCGGTTAGACGAAATAAACAAATTCATTTCGTTGATGAAATAGTCAATGAACGCGATACACCGTCTCTACTCAATGTACTAGAAGAACGTTACTCACGGTGGCCCATTACAATCTATCCCGATGCCACTGGGGACCATCGGCATTCTACAAACGCAACAGAAGCGGATTTATCGCTGGTTAGAGACCGCGGCTATCGGATCATCAAAAACCCAAAGAACCCCCCCATCAAACATCGCGTAATGGCTGTCAACGCGATGATTCTCAATGGGCTCGGTCAACGTTGTCTGAAAGTGAACACAAAGCGTTGCAAACATCTCACCAAAGGATTAGAGCAACAGGTTTGGAAAAATGGATTACCGGAGAAAGGAGAGGGCCGTTGGGATGATATCTGCTTTACGGGGGATGTAAGAGTACGGACACCTGGCGGAGACATCCCATTTTGTAAATTACCGATATGCGGAAAAGTACTTGGTCCTTACGGTAACTTCGTTAATTATTCTAACGCGGGCATCAAAAATGATAATAAACCCTGCGTTCGTGTTGATTTCGAAAATGGCAGTTACATCACTTGTACATCAGATCATGAATTTCTAACGCTTGATGGATGGACACAAGCATATGCATTGACAGGTAAACATTGTTACAAATCCAAAAGCATAAAAGATTCAAGAATCCCATCGTCATCGATGAGAAAACACAGGTATTTCTCGGCATCCGATACAGAAAAAACGCTCGAGGATACTACGTTTGTTCGCCTTCAGCATCGAACGCGTTCGGTATTCAACGCTATTTGCACAGAGCCGTCTACGAGACTAAACACCACATTCTTCCCAAAGGCAACAATTAGCACGTTCATCATAAGGATGAAAACAAAAATAATAATAAATACGATAATCTCGAACTTCTCACATGCTCTGCGCACGTTAAAGAACATATGGATACGCCAAAAGGAAGAAAAAGAGGCATCGAACTGGCAACACATAAAGATCGAGAGACGTTTCTTCCTTCTGCTGCCGCGTGGCATCGATCTGAGGCAGGTCGGATATGGCATAAAGAACATTATTCAAAAATGTCGAGCGTTCTTCATGAACGCAAATATCCCCGTATTTGCACCGTTTGCGGCAAACGCTACAAGTCCACCAAACCCAACAGTCTTTATTGCGGTAAAAACTGCAAAGCAAAAGGAAGGTTACTATCCGGTATCGACAACGAAACACGGATTTGTCGGAAATGTAACAACGACTTTGTTGTCAACAAATACGCAGTCAATGTATTTTGCTCTCGTGCATGTTCTGCGAAGGGAAAAACACCACCGAAATTTACGAAAAGCATCGAAAAAACGTGTGCATATTGCAAAACGTCTTTTACTGCAAGAACAGAAAAAGCGAAATTTTGTTCAGCACGATGCAATCAGGCACGGCGACGTGCTTTGGGATTGGATAACGAAATGCGTCAATGCGGTTGGTGTGAGCAACCGTTCGAAGAACGAAAAAGCAGACCAACAAAATACTGCTCACGCATCTGTGGTGGGTTTGCTCGTCGTAAAAGTAACGTCCGCGCCTAGCCAACCCGTCTACTGCCTCACTGTTCCAGAATTCGGATGTTTTATGCATCCGAATGGTATTGTTACGTCACAGTGCGATAGCGCCGGCTATATAATAAATCATACAAATCCGATCCTTACGCGCGTTCCCTCGACTCAGCGTGCCGTGGGCGCTTGAGCGACATGCCCGTCACCTCCCGCCATCCAGATTACGCTCTGATGCTGCCAAAGTGGACGAAATGTCGCGACCTCTCTGAGGGCGCTGACGCCGTACGTGCAGCTGGCGAGCGTTACGTGCCACGCCTTGGTGGCCTTGCACCGAAAGACGGCAATATTGACACAACGAATGCGGCATACGATGAGGAAGCCCTGCCACAAATAGACACTCGACAAACAGATGATCAATACGCCGCGATGTTGCAGCGCGCGAAATACCTCGGCGCGTTCGGGCAAACTGTCGATTTGATGACTGGCTTGGTGTTTCGTAAAGATCCGCTCATCGAAGCCCCAGACGGCATGACCGAATTTTTCCAAAACGTCAACGGTCGTGGTGATACCTTGATCACGTTCACCATGCAAATTCTTGACGAGGTATTGCGCCAAAATCGGATCGTCGTCCTCGTTGAATTTCCAGAGTTTGATGAAGACAACCCAACGGGCAACGGGATCATGCCGAGATGGGTGCTCTACAAGGCGGAGGAATTGATCAATTGGTACGAGCAATTTATTAACAATGTGAATACCCTTCAATATGCCGTCATTGCAGAGGAAGAAGAAGAAGCGACGGTTGGAGATGTATTTGAGCGTCGCCTCGTGACGCAATATCGCACATTCGAACTCATGGACGGAGAATATGTACAACGAGTATGGCGAGAAAGCCTAACGGGGAACGTCGCGCCCCCCCTTGCCATATTCGATAGCACTCTCGAGAAAACATCGAATACCGCACGCCTCGTTGCGGAACACGTCCCACTGCGTCGATCTCAGCCACTTACGCAAATTCCGATGTTTATGTTTGCATCCGTCAATCGCGGTTTTGATGTGCAAAAGCCAGTGCTCTACGATCTTGCTGAGCTCAATCTCTACCACTGGCGGGTCCAAGTCGACTATGATCATGGCCGCCACCATGCCGCAATGCCGACACGTACTGCCACCGGCATTCAACGCCACGAAGTCCCCCGCGCTGTCGGCCCGGACTTTTGGATCCACTCATCCGATCCCGCCACCCGTTATGAGATTCTAGAATTTACGGGCCAAGGGCTACAACCGTCGGTTGATGCCTTGCTCGAAACAAAACGTGAGATGAGTCAAATCGGCGCGCGTGAGCTCATGCCGGAATCCGCGCAAGCCGCCGAACAAACGGCGACGGCATCACGCCTACGAAACGTCGCGGAAACCTCCCGACTGGCCAAGATTTGCCATTCTGTATCGGCGCAAATGGTCGAGCTACTGCACTTCACGGCAGATTGGATGGGCGTAGAAACGAATGATGACGAGGCTGAGGCAGCCTGATGATCGACGACGATATGCCGCGTCTCATAATCGAAGGATGCCGCACATGCAGAAATGTCGCAGTAGCTGCAAACGGTCTATCAGGAAGAGAAATCATTCAAGCCCATTGTCCTTGGACTAAAGAACACTGCGACTTCGGTCTAGTTGAGACGACGTCTTATAAGCTCGACACAGAAGAACTACGTGCCAAAAATTGGTCTGTGGTCTCTCTTTGACGGACACCGAAATACATGCTCACTGACGAAACCTTCCGCAAGGGCAAAATCTATTTCCGCCTGAATACCGATTTCCTTCCCGAGGATATGGATCCCGCTCTGATGAAAGTCGGGCTTGAGGCCGTACAAGCCGGCCTCCTTTCCCATGGCGCCTTTTTTGACCTTCTCAAGCGCGGAGAACTCATCGCCGGAAGCAAGACATTTCACCAGGAATTAGACGATATCGAGTCTCAAGTCCCGCCCCCCGTCCACGACGGGACGACTCTGCGGGAGCTTGAGATCGACGAACGGGCCGTGGCGGTCAAAGAGCAACTCGCAGAACACACCGTCAGCCAGCCCACAGCGCCTGCTGGCGGCGGGTTTGGCGCGAATCCGCGCGGGCGCCCGCCGTAAACAACGAAAAAAATGGAACTCTCCGACTATCTGGCTGAATCCCTGCGCCACACCCTGAGCACGCGCCAGGCTGGCGTTGGCGTCATTGGCAAGGCATTGGCCCCTATCGACAACATGAACGCCGCGATAGCGGCCATACTGCGCGACAGAAACCCTAAGTCGCCGATCCAATGGCATCGACTCTTTCAACGTCTTCGCGCCCTGAGCCGAGACGGCATGAGCGAGATGGTGGTTATCCTAAAACGGGAATTGCGTTCATATGTGCGGGCGGAAACCCATTTTCAACGCGATCTGTTAGTCGGCTGGCTTGGAAAACGTAGAGCGCTCCCCAAAGCCATCTACCCGCGGGCCATGAATCACGCCATGCCGGCAATGCGCGCCCTCACCGTCGCTGAGCTCATCGCCCGAACTGTCAGCTACGGCCGGCGCGATCTCGAAAATCAAGTACGTGCCTGGCATAGCCAAGGGCTCAATGCGGATCAAGTAGCGCGGCGATTGCTCGATCACACTGGTGATCTCCATCCCCATCTGCGCGCTCCAATGCAACGGCATCTGCGCACTACTGTGCATACAGCCATGCACGCGATTAGCACGCATAGTCGTATCGCATTGTATCAAGCGTCACCCTCGATTACACGTTACGCCTATCTAGCTATCTGGGACATTCGTCCATCTAATTTACGTACTACGATGAGTTGCATGAGCCTTCACGGCAACATCTCAGCTCTTGGTGAAGGTCCTGTACCACCCAGACATCCTGGATGCCGATCGATTGTCGTGGGCTTACGACAGCACGATCGACTTGAGGATCTCGCAGGTATTTCCAACGTCATTTTGCAACCCGATGCATGGTTGCAATCTCAACCTGTTGATTGGCTTGCCCGCAGCGTCGGCCGGGCACGCGCAAAACACGTGAAGGCTGGTCAACTTTCTTATCGCGAGTTTTGGCGACACGCTGAACATCGCGTTAACCCAATGTAACTATTCCACCCCCTAAAGGCAGGTGGCTTTTATACTGAAATGCTAAAAGCAAGACGTAGAGTCACCGCGCTGGAGGTTTATGATGGCCGACGACGCTGCAACTAATGCCACCACCACCACAGAAGAAGCGGAACCACCAGTAGAAAATGACGTAGAAACAAAAACAGAAACAGAAACAGAAGAAGGAGGAGAACAAACAACAGAAGAAAAATCGGCAGAAACATCTGATGCGGCAGCGGTTAAAGAAATCGCGGATTTGAAGGCGCGATTCGAACGCCTTGCAAAAAATAATGATCAACTTACCAGTGAGCTCAAACGAGCACGGAGAAGAAATGAAAAAGAGGACAGTGAAACGGCCGAAGAACTCAAAGAAGCACAACGAAAACTCGACCAAATTGCGCTTGAGAGAGAACGCGAAGAAGCTGAAAAATCACGCAATTATGAGCGAATGCAGGAATTGGCGCAACAGCGCCATAACGAAGAAATGGCGCAGATCCTGGAGGAACGTGATCGGTATAAAGCAGATGTTGAAAACCGCATAAAGCGTGAATTGCAACCTGAGTTGATGAAAGGCGGTTGTGTCCATGAACTGGCCCCCGCGGCATATGCGTTTCTCGCGCCGCGCATTGAATTGATCGGTATTGGCGCAGATCGGCGCGGAGTAATCGACGGGCTGGATTTCCAGGAATTCACAAGGAACTGGCTATCTTCGGATGAAGGCCGCGCTTTTATGCCGGTGCAGATTACGGCCGGCGGTGGCGCGACAGGTGGTAGACAACGGCGTAACCCAGATGCGGAAATCGAAGTCCACTTCAAGCCCGAGACCTACAATTTAACCGAAGTTACTCGCGTCTACAGAGAAGATCCAGAAGCCTATAAGCGCATGATCGCTAAATATCCAACGCCAGGTCCCGATTTGACGACAGGAACGATCCGGCGTGTGTCCTAGCAAGCGAACTGCCGGACAGCGACCGCGTGGGCGACCAAAGAAAATCACTAAAGACGATGACCATCCTACTGCGGAGGACTTCAACAGAGCACTCAATGGGGACATGCTGCTGGATGAGCCACCGGTTCGCACCGCAAATCCATTGCAGCTCGAATCGCATCATCCAGCAGTGCTGGCAGCGCATAAGGTAGAGCACGGTGAGTGGATTGTTGGAATCGACTATAGTCCAAGAACCGCGGTTTGGAAACGACACACCACACGGGAACAGGCATCAACTCTGTTGGATGTCATCATCAAGCGAGCAATCGCTAATGGCATCGATTATTATGAGTCAGGCGACTCTAACAGAGTCGTCCGGTTTGCACGATTGACGCTTGATGAGCTTGCCGGAATATAGTGAGTGCGGCCTATCCTTGGCCGCGATGTTGCCGTCCTTTTCGAGTTTCAGTTGAGCCGATCATCGCGCCGGTTCCAGACCGGCGCTTGACGGCGCGTTAGATGCAGTGCTTCGTAGCGAGCCTCCGGCGGGCACATGGTGCCGGCCTTCGGTCAACTCCCGCTCCACACTCGTTCAGTACCCCACCCGTGGGGTACGCATGCTTATTGCTGTCGGGAAAGCATTCAACCCGTATATTGTGTCCGGCATTTCGGTCTCTATGATGAACCGTGCCGCCTTTGCGCTTTCTCTCTCCGCCCCTTGCCGGGTTTTCGAAGTGAAGCTGGCGACGATACAGTTGCGGGCGCTGAATTACCGAGAACGGTGCCGGCGTGACCTCGACGCTGCCTTTCCAGACGTGCCCGTGCGAACGGGTATCGACTTGTCGGTCAAAACGCACGAAATGACTAGCTGCTAAGGCAATGGCGTCATGGGCGTGGCTTTCAGGCATTTGTACCGCTTTGTCTCTGGACTTCGCAAGGCCGAGATATTTTCTCAGCCGAGATGTTTCCCAACCCAACAGCGTTTCCACACGACCGTCTGATGACAACCATTCGATGGCTTGCTGCTGGCCGACCATGACCGGGCTGAATCCACAGCCCGGCGTCGTTCGTGCTTTGACATACTCGTAGATTACCGTGGTTATTGGAAACAGCTTTCTGAGTTCAGAAACCACCCGGTATTCCAATTCACGATTCGCCCGAATACTGGGTGGGAGTTTGTTCTGGCGACGATTGTTAAAGCGTTTCTCGCGGTGTGCACGTTTATCGAACGGTTTGGAACGATTGAT
>JBPCXA010000024.1:0-4863 GCA_051008975.1 Gammaproteobacteria bacterium | reverse complement strand
CGTCCACGAACGCGAGCGTCCGCTGCGAAAACTCCGCGTCTTCAAACTGCGCCAATACGCTGCGCCCCAGCGCCTCCACGGTGATGCCGGTGCTGTCGGAGACAAAAAATACCGTCCGCCTTTTCATATCCGGCAATTGTAGCGCATTCGTTTTAAGAATCCCGCGACGGTGCTGCAACTCGCCCGCCGCCGCAATTCGTTTTCAATTCGTTTCCGGATTCCGGATTCGCGGAACGGCGAAACGGGCGAAATAAATTTCCGCGTTAAAAACTAATTCGCAGTTGCGCGGAGAGGGCGCTTTCTTTCGTCCCCGCGTCGTGCTCAAAGCCGAACGCCATCTCGCCGTCCGTCAATACCGGAAACGAATAGCCCGCCGTCAATACCAAAGACGACAACGACGACAATGACACACGCGCGCTTTCCGACGACAACTCCTGACGACGCTCCTTATAAATCTCCGGCGCGTCCGCCATATCCCCGAACGCCGCCTCGTTAAAACAATCTCCCGCCGCGCCGTCCGAACAACCCGCCCGCACATATCCCAACTCCGCAATCCCCTCCCGCAGCGACGTCCGACGTCCCGCCGAAATACGAAAACGATCCCCCCCCGACAATATATTCCCCCGCTGCAATCCCGCCTTCCAACCTTCCGCCCGCAAACCCGATACGCCGCGCAAAAAATCTCCGTCCGAAACCTCCGCCTTCCCGTGCGCCCGCTCGTAAAACGCAAAACCCGACCAGCCGCCGACCAAGCCGCCGCGAAACATCAACCGACCCTGACGCGTCTTCGCGCGCGCCTCCCCCAAAGAACCAAACGAAATTCCCATAAAACTCTCGTCCTCCGATACCTCCGACAACTCCGCCGAAAACGAAACACGCTCCGTCTCCTTCGTCCAACGCAAACCAAATTGACGATACGGCAATTCGCCGCCACCCCCCGCGTTATCCACTCCGCCGCTAAACGACGCAAACGGACGCAACCCCTCGCCGCGCATCTGCAATATAAACGCGTCACGTTCCGCCGCAAAAAACGGAGCCGCCGCCGCATCGTCCGCAAATGTATTCCATTCCGACCACGACGATTTCTCGCACTCCTCGCAAAAATTATGCTGAAAACGCCACGCGCCCAACTCCTCCAAATCCAAATCCAATCCCGCATAACGAAACCGGCTTTCATCCGTCGCCGCATACAAAAATCCCGCCGCGAAACGATTGTCGTGCGAAGGCAAAAACATGTCCGCCGCCGCATTTCCCAAAGTAGTACGCGCGGAAGAAGACACCTCCGCCAACGCCGCCAAAGGCATATTGTAATGCGCGTTTCCAAACACCGAAACCGCCACCGATATTTCCGCCAACTCCTCCCGCACCGAAGCAAAACCGGACGGCAAACGAATCCGCGCGTCCATCACCCGCGCGCCCGCGCCGCGATTCTGCCCCCCCCCCCCCCCTTGAATCATTGTCCAGCACTATCCGCACCGAACCCTGCAGCGTAATCGCCTTCTCCAAATCCACCAAGCCCCAGCCGAATTCGTCGTCTATGCCCGTATCGCCGATATCCTCCGCGGTATGCAAAAGCACCGCCCGCACCGCCGCCATCGGCATGGAAGACAAACGGCTCTTCAACACCGCCAGCGCGCCGCTGGCATGCGCCGCCGCGAACGCGGTGCCGCTATACATGCCATAATCGCCGTCGCCCGTGCCGGAAGTCGTATAAATGTTTTCGCCCGGCGCGGCGAGACACCAAAACTTCGCGTCCCCGCAGCCGTTGCTGAACGACGCAAGTTCTTCGCCTTCGTCTTCGGCGGTCGCCGGGTCGTCTTCGCCCGTCGCCGCAACCGCCAGCCATTGATGCATTAACTCCGGTTCGTCAAACGGCATCCGCGCGAAAAATCCCACTCCGACGGTCGGCACCTGCAAAGTACTCAGCGCGCCGATGTTGTCCAAGGTCAGGGTGTCCGTGATAACTTGCTCGAACGGGAAGCCGGCCACGAATCTGGTTAGGGTCGCCGTGATTGTCGCGGTATAACCTTCGGAAACAAATCCGTCAATCACCTGCTGCGGCGTAAGCGTAATGCGCATTTCTTCCGGGCAGCCGTCCCGCACGCCGATCAGCGAATTGTTGTTAGTGTCGGCGCACAACTCCACGCCGCCGCCGTTTCGCCAGCCGCGGTCGCCCGCCGACCACACCGCGACCATATCGGCGCGCGTGCCGTCGTCGTTTTGCAGCGCCGCGAGATATGGGACGCCCTGATTGGCGATAAACGCCCGGTCCGATTCGTCGTACAATTCCGGGAAGGCGGGCGCCCGCAAATGATATTTTACGCCCTGATATGTTCCGACGAGATGCCGGATTCGTTCGTAGCCGTTGTTGACGACATGCGCACCGTTTATCCTCGCCCAGGTGAACGCGGACGCCGGATTACCCGAAAGAAGTCCGAGACGATCGCCGAGTTGCAGCGGCATCAGCTTCGCCTGCGGCGCGACGCCGTGCGCGGAATTCGGTAAATTGTTGCGGGCGGCGGCGACGATTCCGCCCGCCGCCGTACCGTAGCCGAATTCGTTATACGAAGAACGCGGCTCGTCAATGACGGGCGTGTTGACGAAAAAATCATAACCCGCCACGACATTATCGCGCAAGTCCAAATGCGAAGTGAGCATTCCGGTGTCCACGATTCCCACCGTCGCGCCCTGTCCGAAATAATCGCGCGAATAGGCATATTCCGCGCCGATTTGCGAAAGACCGTAGTTGCGCCCGAATTCCGTCGTGCGATAAGACACCGGGGACGAAATAATATCATTCGGCGGCGGCAAATCCAGCGAAAGCGTATTCGCCGATTCCGCATTGCCGTCTTCATTTTCGTCTTCGTCTTCGCCGGAAGAATCGGGCGCGACGAGCCAGACGCTGTTTTGCAAAGTCACCGCCCTTTCTAAATTGACAAATCCCCAGCCGTATTCCGAGTCCACGCCCTCATCGCCGAGGTCGTCCGCGGAAACCAAAAGCAGGGCGCGCACGACCGCCATCGGCATCGCCGTCAGCCGGCTTTTCAGAACCGCCAATGCGCCGCTGACATGCGGGGCGGAGAACGAAGTACCGCCGAGGATGACAACGGTGGAGTTGGAAGCGCCGCCGGTGGTGTATATGGAACTGCCCGGCGCGGCGATGCACCAAAACTTCGCGTCGCCGCAGCCGTTGCTGAACGACGCGAGCGGCCGGCTGGTATCGCCGGGAAACGCGGGCTCCCGGGTGGCGACGACCGCCAGCCAACTGTCCGTCAGTTGCGGAAAATAATGCGGATATAAGTTGTAGCCGTCCGAGCCGGATTCCGGAACGCCGAGAACCTCGCCGGAGCCGGACACCGTCACCGACAAAGTTCCGAGACGCCCGCATACCGGCTGCCCCGGTTCGCAAGCGATGTCAAAATCGGCAAGCAACTGCGAAATGGAAAGTACGTCAATGTCGCCGAGGGGGCAGTCGCCGTCAAAATCATCCGGATTGCTTTCGCACACCCATCGCCCTCCGCCGGACCGCCAGCCGTTGTTGCCCGCCGACCACACCCATACCGCGTCCGCGTTGGCGGCGATGGTCGCGACGACGCCGGCGCGCGCAATTTCGCCCGACGAAAAAAACGGCGCGAACAGCGGAATCGGCGCCCAATACTGCCTTCCCCGATATGTCCCCCGTAAATGGTTATCCCCCGGACCGTACGAATTATTGAGAATATGCACGCCGCTGCTGACCGCGAAACGAAACGCCGAAACCGGATTTCCGGTCAATCTTCCGTCCGCGCCTCCGAGTTGCAGCGGCATCAAAGCCACCGAAGGCGCGACTCCATGTACGCCCAGCGAATTCCGGCTCGCGCCGACAACGCCGGCGACTCCGGTGCCGTGGCCGTAACGATTGTTGTCGAAATGAAGTGGATCGGTGATGACCGAGTTGCCGCGCGCAAAGTTATAACCGGGGACGACCCGGTCGCGCAAATCCACGTGCGAAGTGAGCATTCCCGAATCCACAATTCCCACCGTCACGCCCTGCCCCCAATAGCCCCGCCGATAGGCGGCGTCCGCCTTTATCTGCCCCAGCCCGTAGTTGACGGTAAATTCCGTATTCCGATAATTTACGCCGTCCGAAGGATTCGGCGGCGGCAAAACGGCGTAGGCGAAACGCGCGTTGTTATAAAACGCCGCCGTGCCGCCCGAAAACGAAGTCAGCGTCACGGAGGCGATTTCCGTGGTCGTTATTATTATCGTCTCCGTCACGGTATCCGTGCGCGAAACCACGGTCATCGTCGTCGTCGCCACCGCGGTAATTGTCGCGGTCGGATGTTCGTATTCGTCATACACCGTCACCACCGCCACCGATACGCCGGTCGTCACGACATACTGCGTAATCGTCGCGGTGATGGTGTGCGTCCCGCCGCCGAAATCCGCGGTAATCGTGATGGATCCCAAAGTCAAACCCGACAACGCCAAGTTAAACACCGCGTCCGCCTCCGAAAACGTCCCCGGCGAAACCGCCGCCGCCAAGCCGCCGTCCGTATCCAAAGTCACAATCAAAACGCCGGCGGCGGGGACCGTCGTCGTCATTGTCGTCGTCACGGTCGCGGTTTCGGTGACCGAAACGGTCTGCAGCGACACGACGGAAACAATCTCTATCGTGGTGCTATTCACCGTCTCCGTCGGCGTACTTTCCGATACGAGGGCGGGAATATAAAAATCGTCGTCCTCGGCGGCGGAGATTGTGTACGTGCCGCCCGGGGTAACGGTGATCGTCGCCGCGTACTCCCGGTCTCGCGGATTTGCGCCGTGGGCGAGAGTTACATTGGCGGTTATCGTCGCCGTGGAAATATGGGCGGTCGGATAATC
>JBPCXA010000023.1:0-13748 GCA_051008975.1 Gammaproteobacteria bacterium | reverse complement strand
TACGAAGCGTGCGCACCATTTGGCGAAGGAATCGCGGGGCGCCAGAGTGATATACCTCTCCTTGGTCGTTGACGAGCACCGCAGCGTCGAGGATCCCGACATCAGCACCCGTCGTGCGCCCGGTCCGCGGGAACACCTCTACCGTCTCCTCCGTTTGAACAGAGGCAAAATACTCGCCGCTCGCGGTCATGCGCACGGTTACTTTCTTCGGCCGGCCCTTGAATTTGCGTGTCCAGTGCACCCGCAGCGCACCCAGTCCAGGCACCTTCAGAAGCTTTCCCGGGAGCCAGTTGTTCTGGCGCGTGTCGAGCTGGTAGTTCGCCACTTGCTCGTGATCTTTGCGCGTCTTGAAGCGTGGATAGCGACACTGGCCCTTGAAAAATCGCGTTAAGGCGTCTTGCAGATTGCGCACTGCATTGGTGTGCACCGTCTTTGGCACATCGTTCAGCCAAGCGTAGTCTGGATCTTTTCGGAGTTCGGTGAAAGCCCTTGAGCAGTCAATCGGCGTGTAGCGCTGCTGAAGATTACGATACGCGAAGCCACAGGCATCCAACGCCATATTATAAATCCATCGCGATTGACCGAACGCCACAGTCAACGCGCGGCGCTGCTGGTCATTCGGGTAGGCGCGCATGACGCACCCTCTGTTCACGACGATGGATTCCATCTGAAACAGTCTAAGTTATCTGCCCGCGCACGTCCGTGCTCCAACGCACATGACTCGTGCCGGCGCGGGGGTCACTCGGATCCATCCTCATTCCGATGGATTCCTCGGGTTGGTTGAGCGTGACGTAATCACCCACCTGAAAGTCATGCACCCGCTTCGCCTTAGCCCGTGGCGCCGAACGTAGAAAGCCGTGCTTGTTCATCAATTTTCTCTCGCGTGGAAACCCATCGCGTTCAGAGGATTGGGATGAGAGGATTGGGAGGAAACGCGCCTGCTCGTTGTGCCATCGTGGACATGCGTGCTTGGTATCGCCTACGGCGATTCTCCCATAATCTCCTGCACCGCCATTCCAGTTTATCAATGTGCTCGCTCGGTCAAGGACAAGCCGCCAGTAGGCGGTTGCTTCGCAATCCTGGACTTTCGCTGTGCGCAATGATGAAACTGAAAGTGTCGGCTCCGGAGAAATGTCGATTTCTTGTCTCACCAGAGAAATATCCACTTGCGGTATCGCTGGCTGGTAAATACCCCACCCAATTCATAACCTTGCTTGCTCCTGATACAACTCACAGAACGCCTTTTTTCCATTTACACGCTCTCAGAAATAGAGCGGAAAGACGATGGGTACGTCACCAACTACACGCCAGATAGCGCTCGCTTATCGATATGTCGACGAGGCCTCATAAAGACCATACAAGTGCTGACCTTTTTGACAAAGCATACAGTCTTAGGTCCATTAAGATACTTGGCAGGATGCGTACTGCCAGGCCAAATACGTCCGGCTAAGCTCGTTTCTTTTTGATCTTTTCGAGTAAAGCGACAAGCTTGACGTGCTCAAGTTCGGTAGCCCAATACTCACGACACAGTAGTCCCTCACGATCACGTCGGTCTCGTAAGCGTTCTTGCTTCTCTTTGTTCGATAGTGCCATTGCTGCTAAATATGCCGCCCAATTCATACGCCTCCTCTTGATACAATCTACAAAATCCCTTTTTTCCATTTGCGCGCAACCAACTATCAGGATCCCCATCGACTACCGGCATGAATTTAGCTCTCTTACCCTGTCGAAGATGCGGAATGCATCGCTCAAGCGCTCGCCAGTTGGCGTCCTGACCAGCCGTATCACCATCGAACCAAAATACAAGCTCGTCGACATATCGATAGGCCAGGGCTATCTGGCGTATAGTCGGTGATGTACCCATCGTACCAACACACGGGAGATCAAGTCCTTGGCCCGTGATGACATCCATGTAACCCTCGACGATCACCAACTTAGAGAGCTTCTTTCCGCACCATTTCTGAGAGGCCTCATAAAGACCATACAAGTGCTGACCTTTGACAAAGCATACAGTCTTAGGTCCATTAAGATACTTGGCAGGATGCGTACTGCCAGGCCAAATACGTCCGGCTAAGCTCACTGTCCGACCATTGATATCCCGAACGGGAAACATCAGACGATCATAGAATCGATCCCGATATCGACCTTGGTGGGCTTTAATCAGCCCTGCGTCATCCAAAGTTTTCAATAAGTGAGCTTTTCTCAACGTATCCAAGAGCCCGCCAGCACCCGGCGCAAGACCAAGACAAAAGGTAGCCGCTATCTGTTGAGTAATGGCACGCTCTCTCAGGTACCTTCGTTGCCTTTCCGTCAATGACTTTAGCTTGCCGGCGTAGAAGTCTGTCGCCTCCCGTAGGACGCCATACAGTTCATAATCAACACACTGAACCTGCTCTGGGATAGGTATACCCGCTATAGAGGCCACGCTCCGGGTGGCTGCCGGAAATGAGCAGTCCTTTCCAATTATCTGCCGTTCGAAAGCAATGACATCACCCCACGCTTCACACGAGTAACATTTAAACATGTTTTCGGTAGGGCTGATAGTGAACGAGGGATGTCTCTCCTCGTGGAATGGGCACAAAGCCTTCAGATACTTACCGGCCTGCTTGATTTCAATACCGTGATGACTAGCTATTGTCTCAATCGGGACTTGCTTAACACGGTCGATGATATCCTCGGAAATAGCGTGCATTCTTATGTCCTCAAAACTACTATGATTATGTTGTTTTTCTCGGTCGCTTAAATAACAGCTCTTTTGTAATAAACATCGACGTAAAGTACTTCCTTCCATTCCGATCTGTGAGCACAAAGTTTCGCACTTCCTCCCAACCATCTGCTTTATCAATACGTTTTATTTTACACATCATCTTGTCGTGACTAATATAGTCTCCGACTTTCATACTGCCCGCGGTACCCCATTTGTCATCACATTTATCTACTATGGTAACCGGTACTACACGCGTCCGTATTTTTTCCATCTTGTTTACCTTCTCACCGAGGTATACTATAGTATATACGCACAACGCGTACATGTCAACTAGTTATACGCACTGATCCTATAAATAATTTAGACATATCATACTATGGCAATGAAAAACAAACGTAGAGTCAACGTCGGAAAAATTAGAACGCGACTCGGTTTGTCTCAGTCTAAATTCGCCGAACGCTATGGTTTGTCAGTTCGTACCGTTCAGGGTTGGGAGACACGTTGGGAACTTGACCAGGCGACATGGTTACTGATACGACTAATAGAACGACATCCAGAAGAGATAGCAAAGTGGATTGCAGAAGTCAACTAACCGACGACTAAGTCCATCCATAGACTGTAGTCGCGGCTTACAAAAGCCGGGTTGATTAGCTGTCACTGTTCGATGACCATGAGCGGTGACATTGTCTGGGAATGTATAGGTGCGCACCAGGGTATAAGGCGCTTATCTCAAATTGAAAGATTTAACGACAGTCGCACCCATCAAAAAGGTTGAGATGTTCTATAGAACAGGAGGCATTTGTTATGCCGTATAACTCCCGTACGCGTAATGTAGTCGGAGGATTTTCGTGAACTCTGCTAAATCCATAATCACCATCGAAGAAGTCTACGTACTCGCTAGCAAACTGTCCGTCAGCGACGAACGATGGTTCCCGGTCATAAATTCACTCGGCAACGAATGGTTCTTCGAGGTATTCTCAAACAATAATCCACCGCGTCGCGTGACACTAGCAGAGGCGCGTAAAACGCAACCGAAACTCCATGCTATAGGTAACGACACGCCACAACCGTCGATAAAAAATGCGACCGAAGTACACCCACCGCTGATCGGCTCACTCCGGGAAATGCAGACAGTAGCATTTGATTTGCTCGCACTGACAGCGGGACGGGGCGCATTCACCTATCCAATCTATCCAGCAGGCGACATCTTTAGCACACGTCACTCCATCAAATATCATCCTTTCGGTGCTCCACGTCCTGGTCATTTGATCGCAGCCGTCGAGGACACCAAAATTATACTAACTGACGGTGGCAAAATTAACCTTGCAGCACCAATACTGCGAGTGGTTGACGATGATCAAGCCCCGCCCCGTTCCTGAGAAGTAGCCATGTTCTTAAACTCCTTTATGTTGACCATTTTATCGTGCTCCAAATCTATCGGCGAGATACTGAGATGTCTAGGCTATTCTCTCGCGCTACCCCAACGCAGTAACCTGAAAACACAATGCCCATTTTCCTATGATCCTCACAAGTTCAGAAACATAGGAAAATCGACCAACTGACTTGTATTTTTACACCAACAGCAAATCATCGTTCTAGAGCGCTCAAGAAAACCTAGACATCTCAGTATCTCGCCGACCGTTTCGTTCCCGCCAAAACGGCACAACATAAAGGAATTTAAGAACATGGCTACTACGTCCATCAAAGACATCGAAATCCTCATCTCAACTATCCAAGCATGTGGTGCCGACTGGACGACATTAGGCGAACTCGAAGCCCATATCGGAAAGCAACCACGTCCCGACGTCATAGAAATCGCCAAAGAATTTGATTACATCTCAACTGAGATTATTGACTCAAACTGGCGCAACACCAAAATATCCGTCACTTCCTCAGGGAAATCAGCAGACATCGACTCCACCGTAAGACAAATCACAGAACTCGCCGCCTGGGGTCTCTACTAAACAATCATCTCCCACTCCACCCGGCTTCGGCCGGGTTTTTTTTTACAATCACCATAGAGCTTCATGTTGGTTCCGGAAACCAAAACGATTCCCATGTACGTCCAAAGAAATTTATACATCAAAAAACTTTTTACAGAAAACGCCAAAAAATAAAAGAGCGGGAGGTCGCACACAGAATATCCACATACCCACCGATTTGTTGGCTTTGAAGTTCTGCTGTTGATTGACTATGGGCTGGATAGCGCGCGAAAGTCCGGTGGGAGGGATAAATTACCCACCTAAAAAATTTCTAAACGACTGTCGCTACTATTCAAAAAAACAACCACGAGCGACAGCCAGAACTTGTCGATCCCCACCTTCGGCGGGGACCCCAGGAAGAGCTACACACCCGACGCAACTTCGTTGCGTTCCCTTTTTCACCGTAGTTACAAGTGTTTTCAGAACCACGGCTTTACTTAGCGAACTGGCCCGCTCCGGGCGGCGACGGCTTTAACTCATTGTTTATTCTTGTTTTTCTAGGTATTTTTGCAAATACTATTATTCCCGTCTATGATACGTGATATTCTTCCATTTCTCCTAGAGAGTGTTTCCTGTTATGCCGTCAACTCCAGAGCATTCTTGCACCCCAGAAAAATACATCTTCCCCGCGACAATACGCTGCATTTACGACGCTTTTCCAGCCGTAGCTTTCGGGTTTTTCCTATTGTCTCTCGCTCTCCTTATCATCGCACTATTCCGCGACAATACGCTCAATATAGTTCTCCTCTTAGTCTGTCCAACCGCTTTCTTCGGAACGTATTTGTTATTCGAATTCTTCACGCACGCAAACAACTTCATGGAGTGGAAACAGCGCGAAATTGCTGCAGACAAATACGCTCAGATGGCTCGCATTTTCTATCAAGCCACCCCCGACGGCCGCACCCTTCTCTTCACCTTCATGGACGCTAATCCAATTGTTACCAACGGTGCCCTCCGCGACTTTTGCGACTCCGAAGAGTGGAAAAACTACTGTGCGAGCGCGCCAACTCCGACAGAATATGCGCGGTCAATGACCATCGAATGTATCCACAGAAAGGACGCTTGACGATGACTCCTCGATACTTAGAGCCTCTGGACCAACGCTTCCTCGCAGGCGTTTGTGGTTTCGCCATCTCATTTTACGGCGGAATGTTCCTACTCATCTCTCTTGCCTCCATAGGACACACCATTCCGTTACCATCCGTACCCGTATTTTCTCGCGCATCATTTATTTACGGGTTATTCTTCGTCGCGCTTTGCATCATATTCGGCTTTGCTATATCGATGACTATCGGTCACCGATGTTACAAAAAAGCACTAAATCTACCAATCAGCTTCGACGCTGCCAATGCCCTAAACGAAACTACCTGCGTATGCTCACAACGAAAAGATATTTTATCGGATGTCCTCGGACAGGATACAGAGATCCGGCGTCACCACGTACACGAATTCCACAAACGCGTAGTCGCATTCGAAACCATGTCGCAACACCATTCAGAGAAAGCAGAGCGTGACCAGCTAATCACCAAACTCCTTATGAGAGACAAATGATAGTAAGAAAAATCCGCCTCCCCTCCAACGTTGACCAAGAAATCCGACGCCTTGCCCGCTCTCTAGGCGTCTCCGATGCCGAAGCTCATCGCACACTATTGATACGCGGGCTATCCTCTCAGGATCACGCTCTTAGACCCGCCGTGCTTGAGATTTTGTGCTTGCTTAGAGTGATAGCGCAGCACCTCGACGCACGATTGACGAGACCGGATCCGGAGGTTCCGGAGTTGAATCCGGCAGATTATGAGTTAGTGAGGAAGGCCAGGGCAGATGTTCGATCGTTGATCGAAAAAGGCTAACTCAGCATGAGCGATCCGCATCAATATCATTGGACAATCGACCTATACAAAAGGATCCAGAAACATGATCCAATGCGACCAAGCAATCCACCATGGTTGAGTTTGGACGTTACAAGAACGGATACGGGAAGCCATAGAAGACGACAGATATGAAGCAAGAGAGGCGTGGAAGAATTGCTTAGCAATGCCTTCGCGGAGAGCGGACAATGAGCCTTCTATCTTACGCAAATTTCAAGGACCCAACTATGACTGAAGAACGATTTTCACCCAGCGCAGCTATCTTACACACAGCCTTCGGTCTTCTCCTTTTCTTTACGACATGGTCAGTAAATGACCACATTGGCATTCCGATAATTGCGATGTTGCTAGGATACCTATCCGGCATCTGGATAACGGTCGACAATATCTTTAGGTTGCGATCTAAGATCTCTTCTCCATCGTATCAACCAATATACATGACAATCACAGGGCTATTTTTTTATACATCGCCATCAACATCGGGTTCAAAGTCACCAATTTGCCAATAAATCGGCTGTACTGGGTCCGCTGTCCATTTGGTCCAGCATGACCAGAAATCGAGGCGCTTAGACAATGTCCGTAATTCGCCGAGGCCAAATGGCCAATCTCACCCGCGGTGGTCAAGTATGGCACCATCACCTCCGCATGCTCTCACTGGTTTTTGGCAAAACTTTTTGGTGGGTTTTAGCCGCCTGGCTCACAGTTATTTCCTTCACTATCCCAGCTTACCTAGATCGCTGGGACAATTACATCGTCATCAAATTTGCCGCCTGCTATCTTAAATCAGAGATATTGAAGGGAGGCGATCACGTCGCCCCGTTCGAATATCCAGATGGCCGCATTGTAGATGCTCGTGTGGGCACAGTAGCCAACAATCCCTGGGTTCGAGATCAAGTAAAACGAGTCGGATATGAGATCGGCCATGCCATTTTTTGGCCGACAGTCGGTCTTGTAATTGCGATTATCGTCTTGTTCAAAATCTACTATAAGACTGGCAGCCGCCTAGTTAAGGACGAGCACATGCGAGGTGTCTCATTGGTCGACGAGAACACATTGAACACTCTAGTCCCGAAGTATCGTAATCCATTTACCCTAGCCAATGTGCGTCTCCCAGACAAAAGCTGGTACCAGCATCTCCTCGTTGTAGGCGGGACCGGGACACGAAAATCTCGTGTCTTGTTCGAGCTACTTGATTGCATCCGCCAGCGCGGCGATCGTGCGATCGTGCACTCATCATCGCCAGAATTTCTAAGCCACTATTACAGAGATGGCACTGATGTCCTGATGAATCCCCTCGACGCACGCTCCGTGTACTGGGATCCATGGGCTGAAATAACCCATGAAATTGACGGCATTGGCATGGCAGAAGCCCTTATACCTCCCACCCAAAGTGACAATCCGATTTGGTATCTCGCCCCCCGCTCTCTCGTCGCCAGCATGTTCGGGAAGGTCGCCAAAGATCCAGACATCGGCCATTTTCTCCGCATGCTCGTGACATCAGAGACAGCGGAACTCAAAGAGTATTTGAAAGGCACCGAAGCCTACGGTTACTTGAGCAAAGCTGAGGAAAATGAGGACCGCGGGATGGGACAGTCTATCAAAACCTTTGCGACCAATGCTGTAAAAGGATTCCGCCTTCTCCAAAAACCAATGGGTCGCGACCCGTTCGTCATTAGAGACTGGATCGCCAACGATCACGATGACGCTTGCATTTTTATGTCCGCTCAAGGCGCTCATACAAGCCTTCTCCGCCCCCTATTCACACTTTGGATTCACCAGGCCATTGAAGGCATCCTTATGCTTCCAGACTCCTATGAACGCCGCATCTGGGTGATAGCCGATGAGCTAGACACACTACATCAATTTGAAGCGTGGCCGAGGTTCATGTCTGAGTCCCGCAAGAAAGGTGGCTGTGCTGTATCGGCATTCCAAAGCCCATCACAGCTTCAACAACGATGGGGAATACCTGGCGCCAAAATTCTGACTGGGGGTTGTGCCACATGGATGAATCTGCGGCTCAACGAGCCCTCTGAAGCTAAATGGGCAAGCGAAGGAATAGGGCAAAGAGAAAGGCTTGAGAGAAGCGAGAATATAGGATTTGGTGCGCACGAAATTCGCGACGGAGTCAATCTATCAGAGAATCAGAAGGTTGCGTTGAGCATCCTCGGAAGCCAGATCATGAACCTTGATGATGGCCACGGTTTTTTGCGCGTGCGAGGCAACTTCCCTATCGCGGAAGTCGAAATACCGTACAAGGCTCGACGGGAACATCATGAGCAATTCGTGCCTGTAGATATGGAAAACACATTTTGGGATTCTCTGAAGGAGGAGGAAATCGAGGAGGGAACCGGCGACTTTGTGCGCGAAGTGCTCGATCGGGGTTAATTTTTGTGGTCGTTCGGATCTCTCAAAGCCTCATGTATCGCGCTGACGATCTGGTCACGATATATCTTCGGAAAGCGGGAAATTTCGATCGGGATACGCGTTATCCCACGTCCCTCGAAGTAAAATGGTCCTTGCGTGGCAGAGTGGCAGGGCGAGCCCCAAAATATCCGTGGGCACCAGGCAATCAGTACATCAAATTAAACCCGTATCTCGCGCTCCAAGAGCAAGAAGACTTTCTCCAAGAAACCGTCGGGCACGAAGTCGCCCACGTCATTGCAAATTGCTGGATACAACAACACGGCGCTCATGCAGAGCGCAAATACACGCGCCCGCACGGTATTGTTTGGCAGCGTGTGATGAAGTTTTACGGTTTAGAATCCAGCGTCTGCCACAATTACGACACCAGCAAACAACCGAGTGCCCTCCCCTACTTTCCTTATCGCTGTGCATGCCCAGATAGAACGTGGAAAATCACAATCATTCGCCATGAGAGAGCGCTAGCCGGCATTAAATATCTCTGCAGATATTGCAAACAACATCTTATATACGCTGGGTAAACCAAACCACATGCTTAGCATAGGCATCATCCAAAACGCCGGAATTACAGCGAACTACTTCTCAACGGATGACTACTACACACGAGTTCAAGATGGCTCACCAGAAACTGGCTCCGGCGGCGGTCCTGGCGGAGGCTCAGGATCCGGTGGGGGAGGTGAAAGCGGAGGCTCCGGCGATCGTGAAATCTCATCCTCCGGACCAGACGTTCCCTCCGAATGGACCGGTCGAGGCGCTGCAAAACTTGGACTTGAAGGTCCTGTGGACGCCACAATATTCAAGGAATTCCTGGAGGGCCAACTTCCTTATGGCGGCCCCAAGCTAGGCGTCATGCGAGACGGTGAAATTCAACACCGTCCCGGCTGGGATTTAACGTTCTCCGCCCCTAAATCCGCATCCATTCTTTACGAAGTCGGCGGCGATAAACGTATCTTCGACGCCCATATGGAGGCAGCTAAAGAAGCTTTTAGATATATGGAGGATGAAGGGGCTATGTGTCGCATGACCATAGGTGGCGTAACCGATAAGTACTATACTGGAAATCTAGTTGGCGCTATGTTCCCACACGACACCAGTCGCGCCCTGGACCCACAGATGCATGTCCACATCGTTACCATGAATGCTACAGAATCTCCAGATGGCAAATGGCGAAGCGTGACGAACGAGCAGTTACTGAACCATAAGATGATGGGTGGTCTCATCTACAAATCCGCGCTCGCCGCGAAGCTGACTGAACTTGGATATGAGATTGAGTTAACTTATCACGCCAAAGCAGAATTCGAGATTAAGGGTGTTCCGAAGAACGTAATGGATGAGTTCTCAAAGCGCTCTAAAGCTATCCGAGCCAAGCTCAAAGAATGGCGGAAGTTCGATCCAGAGAGCGCCGATAAGGCTGCGATCCTGACACGTGAAGGAAAACCTCCAACCAGTCGAGCCGAGGTACTAGGCATGTGGCAAAAGGAGATCAGCCGGGCTGGTTTCGATTCCAACGCCCTGATTGAAGAAGCGAAAGCTCGTGCCGGCGAATACTCGCCGCCAGCCGCCAAAGACGTACGCGCCGCGGCCCTCAAACATATCCGGCACGCTTCCACGGTTCTTGAGGAACGAGAGGCAGTCTTTAATCACGACGATCTCTTAAAACACGCCCTTGTCGATAGCCTCGGTAGCGCCAATCCCAACATCATCACAAAGGCCGTAGAAACCGCAAACCAGCGGAACATAATCAAGGAAGCTACGCCTCCGAACTTTGAAATTCGCCGCGCCTGGACCACACCAAGAATCCTCCATCACGAGGCATCTCTCATTGAAGAGGTGAAGAACACCGTTGGCGAAGCCATTCCAATCATGAATGAACAACAGACCAACGAACGCCTGACTCCATACCTCTTGAAAGACGGTCAACACGCTGCCGCGCAATTTGTCCTTACGACGAAAGACAGCGTCGTAGGCATCCAAGGATACGCCGGTACAGGTAAAACGACAGCCCTTACAGCAGTCCGAGAAATCGCGGAAACTCAGGGTGTCAAGGTCGTGGGAATCGCGCCCTCAGGACAAGCCACGAACGTTCTGGCCGACACAGGCATTGAAAGTTATACCCACGCTCAGCACATGGCACGTCTGAACGTTAAAACAACCAATAGTAAGGACAAACCACCGCGTGCAGAGCCTGGAAAACTGCTCTGGATCGCTGACGAATCCTCTATGATATCGACCAAACAGATGCGCGATTTTCTGCGCACCGCAGACGCCAAGGGAGCTCAAGTCGTGCTTGTCGGCGACACCAAACAGCTCTCTGCTGTTGAATCCGGAGCACCATTTCAACAGCTTCAAAACGCAGGAATGAAAGTCGCTTTGATGGACGAAATACTTCGCCAAAGAGATCCACAAACGAAACTGGCCGTGGAGCGCGCGATAAGCGGAGATTATGCACGTGCCCTCCATTCGCTGAAAAACAACATCACTGTAATCGCTCGCGGAAAAAACGAATCAAACCAAGAAGTGAATTACAGACGCTTCCAGGCCATCACTAAATCATACATGAGCATAGCGCCTCATCTACGCCACCACACACTGCTCATCTCTCCTTCAAATGAGGACCGGAACGAGATCAACGCCCATATCCGTGAGGCCATGGCTGATAAGGGCGAACTAACAGGAGAATCTCTCTCACTTACAGCTTACAACCGAAAGGGTATAACTCGGGCTGAACGAGGAAAATCCTATAGCTACAAGGTCGGCGATGTAATTCGCTTCGGAAGGGCATACAAATCTCTGGGCGTTGAGAAAGGAGAGTACGTCACAATCACGAGCCGTGATGACGACAAAAATCAAATAACATTTCGCGCTAAAGACGAGCGCCTCCAAACCTGGACGCCACATAAAGTTGCTGGCCGTTCTAAGAATGGAATCGAAATCTATGAACGTCACAAACGCGAGATACAAGTTGGGGACAGAATTCGGTGGACACGAAACGATCGCCAGCATGGTCTCGGAAATGGCAAACTATCTGAAGTCATCGGCATTAACGATAAAGGGATCACCATCCAATATCGCGACAAAGACGCGAAACCGACAACGATCGACACTGTGAACTTACAAGACGATAACTTCAAGCATTGGGATTATGCTTACGTCCATACAGCCCATGGCGCTCAAGGCATGACCGTCAAGTCAGTCATCTACGATGCACAGTCCTGGCGAAAGAATCTGACGAATCAACAAGCCTTCTATGTCACCATTTCCCGAGCTCAATACGGTGTTAGAGTGTTCACAGATAGTGCTAGTAAATTTGCCGAACAATTAGCTATCAACAGCGGTAAAAACCGAATCGCCTTAGATCACTACACCGAGAAAACTCGAGAGCAGATACGTCTTGATGCGGGCATTCTAGACGATAAAGGAATGATCCGTGAGGCTCAGAAAACATCGAAGGACGATCCTAATATCATCACCCCGGAAACACAGGCGCGCTGGGCCAGGGAAGAGAAAGAAGTCATGGACAAAATGAGAAGTGATCCTACCAAAGGTCCTTCTGAGCCATCGATTTAGGAGCGATAATGCTCATAGACAAACAACATATTGTCGAATGTGACGGATGCCCGGGTACAACCCAGATAAGGCAGGAACAATTTGATGACCTCCACATTACGGTAATCATCCTCTGTGAGCAGTGCTCCGATACCGGAGAAACACTTGTTGGAGTGCCGTATAGAGACCCAGGAGAGGGAGAATACAAAGAAGAAATGAAACGGTTACACGAAGCAAGAAGAACGCAATGCGACTCCTGTGATATCGAGATCGCCATCAGTACAATCGATGAACCACTCTATAAAGGTTGCACTGTCGTCCTTTGTCCAAAATGCGCCGGATACAGTGGGCAGTTCTACTGAAACCTAATCACATTTTATGCCAGAAATTAGACGATTAAAGTTTCTGGCCAAATATCTTCAACGGCAGACCAAAAACCAACGCGATAAGCCCCTTCCCGCTCACGATCGTCACCCTCTGGGACGCTCCAGCAGCCTCCCAGCTCGCCCCACCCGTCTTGCCGGTATGTACGAACAGCCCTCGCGTTCTTTGACGCTCCACGAGACGCACAAACGTCTTCACGTGCTCAGGATTGATATGCTTCTTGTACCGCTTCGACTGGACGAGAACCTCACCTCGGAGGTGAATCCGCCCGTCAATTCCGCCATCTCCCGTGTACCGCTTATTCCGCTTGACACGTAGTCCACGCCGCCTGAACGCTTCCAGGACGAGTTCCTCGAAAACGAATGGATCCACGGCACGTAGGCGGCCAAATAGCCGCCTCACGGCGCCCTCAGAAGCCTCTGAACCCTTGATATCGTCGAGAATGGCTCTTGCCTGCCGTAGGCGCCATCGATGAGGGGCGCGCCACCAGCGTCGGATGTGACGCCAGCCTCGATAAATGAGCAGCAGCGCGAAGAAACCAGCGGCAAAATAGAGGATATAGGGAGAGTTCTGGAGATCCGAGATCAGACCAAAAATCTCGTCAAAAGACACTTTCGCCCGTCCTAATCACCCGCTGATGCCACAACGGCAAGAGCTCCAATGCAGTACGCGTGACGTCTTTCGATTCACCAAAGGACGATAGCGAACATTGATTGATGCCTCCCCGCCCTAAACGACGGGGATTCCTTCAGCAAGACGCTGGCATCCCAGCGCGAGGATGTTCTGTGCGGCATTAATATCCCGATCATGAACGACACCACATTCATCACAGAGCCACTC
>JBPCXA010000022.1:0-7253 GCA_051008975.1 Gammaproteobacteria bacterium | reverse complement strand
ACGGGGTGGGAATGGGATTTTTGAGTACTTGCCATTCCGGCGAAAGCCGGAATCTCATTCGCCGAAGGCGAATTCGCCGTTTGCGCTGTCGCGCAAAGAGATTCCTGCCTTCGCAGGAATGGGACGGGGGGTGTAGGAATAAGACGGGCGCAAGAATGGGACGAAGGGATTGCAAGAATGAGGCGGCGGAAATTGCAGGAATGGGACGGGGGAGAGGAATAGGGCGGGGGAATTGCAGAAATGGAAAAATTGCAGGAATGGGGCGTTTGGGGTATAATTGAAAAATGACGAAGAGGGCGATATGAAAATTCGGATACTGCTCAATTGCGCGATGGCGCTTTTGCTGGTCGCGCTGACCGCCGATTTCGGGGGGCGTCCGCTGCTGAATATCGTTGCCACTTTGGAGCAGCAGACGTTCGATTGGCGGCTGTCGCGCGGCGCCGGCGAGGGGCGAAAAAACGCGGAAATTGTCATCGTGGATATTGACCGCGACAGTTTGCGGGCGGTGGGCGGCTGGCCGTGGCCGCGCGACCGGATGGCGCAAATTCTCGACCAGTTGTTTGACAAATACCGGGTGCGGGCGGCGGCGTTTACTTTTTCCTTCGCCGCGCCGGACGACGGCGGTCTCGCCGTCTTTGACGAGGTGCTGCGCGAAGTGGGCGACGGCGCCGGTTTCGCGGTGCGGAATCGCCTGCATAATTTGCGGCGCAAGTTTGACTACGACGGCGCCCTCGCCGCGGCGTTGAAGGAGCGGCAGGCGTTGCTGGGATATTCGTTCGATCATTCGGCGCGGGTGGAAGGCGCGCTGCCGTCGCCGGTGTCGCTTTTTGACTACGATTCCAAAAAGATCCCGGATTCCCGTATCGCCGACGGCGGCGAGGACTGGGTTTTTTACCGCGGCTACGCCGGCAATTTGCCGTCGCTTTTGGACGCGGCGGCGGGCGCGGGCTATGCGGATTTCGCCGCCGATTCCGACGGGCTGGTGCGGCGGGCGCCGCTGCTGGCGCGGTATGCCAAAAAAACATACGAATCGCTGGCGCTGGCGATGCTCCGGCGCGCCGACAATCCCGGACAAATTCTGAATATTCTGACCGAGGACGGCGGGGATATTGAATCGCTCCGGGCGGGGCGCTACGAAATGCCGCTGAACCGGGCGGGCGAAATGTATTTTAATTTTCTCGGCGCGGGCGGCCCGGCGGCGGACTACGAAAACACGCGCGGCGCGGCGTTCCGCTATATTTCCGCGCACAAGGTCATCGGTGGCGCCGTTGCGGAGGAGATGTTGCGGGACAAAATCGCGATCGTCGGTTCGTCCGCCGAGGCGTTGCGCGACATTTATTCCACGCCGTTGAATTCGGCGATGCCCGGCGCGGAGTTGCTGGCGACGCAGATGGCGAACATTATGGACGGCGAAGTTTTGCGCCGCCCGTCTTCCGCCGATACTTTGGCGTTGCTGGCGTTGCTGGCGGTCGCCCTACTGGCGGCGGTGGTGTCGGCGCCGCTGGGGCCGGTGTATTCGTCCCTGTTGACGGTGGCGTTGTGCGGCGTTTCGGTATATCTCAATCTTTCGTTCTGGGACGACCGGCTGGTCGTCAATATGGTGGCGCCGCTGCTGGTGTTGATCGGGTTGTTTTTGTGGAACGCCATTTCGGGTTTCGTTTTTGAGTGGCGCGCCAGCCGCAATTTGCAGAGTACTTTCGGGCAGTATGTGCCGCCGGAGCTCGCCAAGCGGATGGGGCAGAAAAAGACGATCAGTATGGAGGGCGAAAGCCGCGAAATGTCGGTGCTGTTTTCGGACGTGCGCAATTTCACGTCTATTTCCGAGACGTTTTCGCCTCAGGATTTGACCAAATTGATGAATCGGATGCTGACCGCCTTGTCGCGGGCGATTCACGAACACGGCGGGACGGTGGACAAATTTATCGGCGACGCGGTGATGGCGTTTTGGAACGCGCCGCTGGACGACGAGGAGCATGCGAAGAACGCCGTGTTGAGCGCGATGTCAATGCAGGCGGCGATGGAAGAATTGTCGGCGCAGTTGGAGAAGGAGGGGCATTTGCCGATGCGTCTCGGAGTCGGCGTTTGTTCCGGCGAAGCGAACGTCGGCAATATGGGTTCCGAATTGCGGATGGCCTATACGGCGATGGGCGACACCGTCAATGTGGCGTCGCGGGTGGAGGGGCTGACGAAGTATTACAAGATCGGAATTCTCGTCACCGAATCCACGTACGAGTTGTGCAGGGCGTCCGACATCGCGTTTCGGGTCGTGGATTCGGTGCGCGTCAAGGGGCGGGCGCGGGCGTTGACGATTTACGAGCCGCTGGGCGACGCGCATCTTTTGTCCCCCGAGCGCCGCGCCGCGCTGGAAATGTACGCGAAAATGCGCGACGAATATGTGCGCGGCGACTTCGCCGCCGCCCGCGATTCGCTGGCGGAATATCGCGCGATGGAGCCGGCGGACGGGCTGGGCGAAGTGTACGAGGAACGGATCGCCGGATTTCTCCAAAATCCGCCGGCGGAATGGGAGGGCGTCACCAATTTTGAAACCAAATAGGCGCGCGAAGGAGACGAAAAAATGCGACTGAAAATTTTAGGCGCCGGCGGGGCGCAATGCGAAACGGCGTCCTCCATATCGGCGCTGGCGGACGGGCGCGTGCTGGTGGACGCCGGCACCGGCGCCCACAATTTGTCGCTCGCCGAAATGGACGGCGTGAAGGACGCGCTGATTACGCACAGCCATCTCGATCATGTCGCGATGCTGTGTTTTATCGCCGAGTGCAAAATCGGCGGGGCCGGCGGACACGGATTGCGGGTGCGCTGCTTTCCGGAGACGGCGGACGCGATTCGATCGGGGCTGCTGAACGGGCGGATTTGGCCGGATTTTGAGCGGATTAAAATCGGCGGCGTACCGCTGCTTTCGTTTGAGTATTTCCGCCCGTTCGAGACGATTGATTGCGACGGACTGCGGGCGACGCCGTTTCCGGTCGAACACGCCGGCATTCCGACGGCGGGTTTCGTGCTGCACGGCGCGCGCGAAAACTTCGTATTCATTTCCGACGTGCATACGCTGTCCGACGAGGTATACGAATATCTGCATACGCTGCCGAATTTTCGCAAAATGACGGTGGAGACGTCGTTTCCGGACGGCAGCGAGGAAGTCGCGCACGCCTCCGGGCATTTGACTCCGTCCCTGCTGGAAAAGATTGTCGCGCGTCTGCCCGAAGGGTTGGAAATTTATTATTGCCACGTCAAGCCGCGCTACGACGCGGAAGTCGCCGCGCAAATACAAAAACGATTCGGCGGACGGGTGCTGCCGCTGCGCGAAGGAACGACTTTTGACATTTAATTGACGGACGGCGATGCGCGGACGTTGACGCGCCGCCCCGTCCGTTTTTTGCCGGATGTTTCAGGCGTTGCCGACGATCAGGATATGCACCGACAGCGGTCCGTGTACGCCGAGGGTGAGGGTTTGTTCAATATCGGCGGTGCGCGACGGCCCGCAGAACAGCGAAAACACGCCCCGCGGCGCGGCGAGAATATCCGCCACAGACGGAAAAATCGCCATCGCGCGCACGACCGCGATATGGTGCGGCGGCAGCAATCCGGCGGTCAGTTGATGCGCCTCGCCGCCGTCCGCCGACATCGCGCCGCAATCGGCGGCGGCGGCGACAACGCCGGTGACGCCGCAAATATCGGTTTCCAGGGGCGCGCGACAATGGGCGCGAATTCCGGCGGCGCGCCACGGCAGACGACGCCATTCGGCGGTGCAGAGTATTTCCGGCGGCAAATCGCGCGCGCGCAGATATTCCGCCGCCGCCGCGGGAATCGCGTCGTCTTCCGGCAAATGCGCCGTCGTCGCGGCGTTTTCGGCGGCGGCGCGAACGAAACGCCGGATTAAATCGTCCTTCGGCGCGAAGTTTTGCGGCGGTACCGCGACCGGCGGAGACGGAAAAGAATCGCCCAGCGCGCGCAGAACCGCGTCGCGGTCGTCGTCCGATTCGCTTTCGGAAAATATGGTCATGCCAGAGTGTTTTGCGGCGCGCCGCGGTAAAAATTTTCAATATTGTCGCGCAGTTGCGAATGAAATGTCCGCAGCGACTGCGCGGACGCCCACGCGACATGCGGCGTAATGATCAGATTCGGCAGACCGCAATTCAGCAGCGGATCGTCTTCCGGCGGCGGTTCTTCCGGCAGCACGTCGATGCCGGCGCCGCCCAGCGCGCCGCGTTGCAGGGCGTCCGCCAGCGCGGCGGAATCCACCAGCGCGCCGCGGGCGGTGTTGATTAACAGCGCGCCGGGTTTCATCATCGCGAGCGTTTTTTCGCCGATAAAACCGCGCGTGTCGTCGGCGAGGGGGCAGTGCAAAGAGACGACATCGGAAGTCGCAAACAATTCGGCGAGCGGCAGACGGGGGAGTGAATCGTTCGCGCCGCCGCGCCGCAAAAATACCGCGCGCATGCCGAGCGCTTCGGCGAGGCGCGCCGTTTCGCGTCCCAGCGCGCCGGCGCCGACAATTCCGATTTGCATTCCGTAAATGTTGGATATTTTTCCCATGTCGGGGGAGAACACCGGGCTTTTCGCCCATTCGCCGGAAGTCGCGCGCCGGTGATGTTCCAATACGCCGCGGGAGAGACAGAGAATCAACGCCATCGCATGCTCGGCGACGCTGCGGGAGGCGTAGTTGCGCACATTGCACACCGAAATTCCGGCGGCGCGGCAGGCGGCGAGGTCAATTATGTCCGCGCCGGTCGCGGCGACGGCGATCAATTCCAGATTCGCGGCGGCGGCGAGATCTTCGCCGCGCACCGGCGCTTTATTGGTAATGACCGCGTGTGCGTCGCGAATTCGCGCCGCCGTATCGCCCGGCGAAGTGAGCGGATGCGAAATCCATTCGTGCGGAAAAGACGGGCGCGACAATTCGCCGCGCATCGTCGCCGCGTCCAGAACGACGATTGTTTTCACAGTCACAGTCCGAAGCGCGCGCGGACGGCGCGAAAAGTGCGGCCGGGCGGCGCGGTTAAATCGCGTCCGGCGAACCATCCGCCCGCCAGCGGCAGTTTGCGGATGCGTTTTTGCGCGCCGCCGACGCGCGCCAATATCGCGCACATCGTCGCGGCGGCGGCGGCGTACAACGCCGGACGGCGGGCGACAAAAAACCACAAACGCAAAAGCGCTCTTTCCTTTAACGGGCGGATTTTTTCGCGCATCTGCCGTTTGCGCAGCCGCCGCATTAAATCGGGGAGCGGAATTTTTACCGGACAGACGACGGCGCAGGCGCCGCACATTGTCGCGGCGTGCGGCAGGTCGGAATCGCGTTGCGCCTCGTGCAGCGCGGGCGTCAGCACCTGTCCCATCGGTCCCATATATGTCGCGCCGTAGGCGTGTCCGCCGATTGCGTGATACACCGGGCAGTGATTCATGCACGCGCCGCAGCGGATGCAGCGCAGCATTTCGGCGCAGTCGCTTTGTCGCAGACGGCTTCTGCCGTTGTCCAGCAGGACGACATAGGAATGCGCCGGTCCGTCGCCGCCTTCGCGGACGCCGGTGGAAATACTGACATAGTTGGACAGCCGCTGCCCGGTCGCCGAGCGCGTCAGCAACGCCAGCATATCGGGAATATCTTCGCGGCGGGCGATAATTTTGTCCACTCCGGCGAGCGTGATATGGACGCGCGGCAGCGTCGTCGTCATTCTGCCGTTGCCTTCGTTTGTGACGATGAGCGCGGAGCCGGTGTCGGCGACGAGAAAGTTTGCGCCGCTGATTCCCATTTCGGCGCGGAGAAATTTTTCACGCAAATATGCGCGGGCGGCGCGGGTGATGGCGGGAATGTCGTCGCCGTCCGGTTGCGCGACTTTGCGGACAATGGCGGCGGCTTCTTCGCGCCGTTTATGCATCGCCGGGGCGATGATATGGGACGGCGTTTCGCCGCCGAGTTGCACGATAAATTCGCCGAGATCGGTTTCCACCGCCTCCACGCCGGCGTTTTGCAGCGCGTCGTTGAGTTGAATTTCTTCGCTCGCCATGCTTTTGGATTTAACCGCGATTCGGACGCCGTGGCGGCGGGCGATTCCCGCGATCAACCGCCGCGCGGAGGCGGCGTTTTTCGCCCACAGCACTTTCGCGCCGGCGGCTTCGGCGTTGCGTTCAAATTCCCGCAAAAGCGCGGGCATTCGGCGGACGGTTTCGTCGCGGATTTGCCTTCCGCGTTCGCGCAGCCGTTCAAAATCGCCGCCCGCCGCTTCGTATTGCCGCACGGCGGCGGCGCGATGCGACGTAAATTTATCGCGCACCGTCGCGAGCGACCGCCGCAAATTGTCGTCCGCCAGCGCGACGGAAATTCGCCGCCGAAAAGTAATCGCCGTTTCCCGCACAAAACAAAGTATAACACGCGCGAACGCGGCGTTTTTTTGCACCCCCGTCCCATTCCTGCGAAGGCAGGAATCTCCACCGCCGCAAAGCGGCGGGAAATTGTACGCCTTTTACAATTTGCGCCTTCGGCGCGGATATTCCTGCCTTCGCAGGAATGGGACGGGGGGTTAAAGCGAAAAATACAAGTGAACAAAGAGATTCCGGCTTTCGCCGGAATGGCGGTTTTTTATATTTTCGGATACCGCCAAATTCGGTATTGTCCGCAAAGACAAAAAGCACCGCCATTCCGGCGAAAGCCGGAATCTCGTTCCTGCGTAGCAGGAATTCCCCCTAAAACCGCCGCACCGCCGACAAATTGAATCGGGCGTTGTCGCCGAACTCGTCCGCCGATTCCCAACGGAATCCGGCGGACGGGCGAATCGTCCAGCGATTCCACAGCAACTCACCCCGCAAATTCAGCGAATTTTGCGTATCAAATTCCTCGTTCGCAAAATGCGAATGCAAACGGTACGTCGGCGATACTTTCCAAATTCCGCCTTTGTAATCCGCAGACAACGCAAAATCGTAGTCCGCCGTTTTGCCCTGCACGGTTTCGGAGAACGCCGCCGTCCACGAATCCGCCGCGTACTTTCCGCCCGATTCGTAGCGGAAATCGCCGAATTCGCCGTTGGAATTCGCTTGCCCGGCGGCGTAGTACAAATGCCAATTGTCTTTGCGGAAATTCAGCCGTCCGCCGGTGTTCACGGAGTAGCCGCTTTCCGTGAGGGAATAGCCGAAATCGGGGGCGAAATTGAACAGCGAAAAATCGCCGCCCGAAAGGTACGCCGCCATAAATCCGACAACGCCCACGCCTAATCCGATAACCGCCAAATCCCGGGCGTTGC
>JBPCXA010000021.1:0-3443 GCA_051008975.1 Gammaproteobacteria bacterium | reverse complement strand
TTGTCCAAACTCAGCGGCTGCACGTGATATTGCAAATCGGGAAACTCCGCGCCGTCTTCGCCGCGGGCGAAACATCCCACCTGGCTCGGGGCGGCGGAAAGCGGACCGCGCCGAAAAAGCGCATATTCCGCGCCCATCAAAAATTTTCGCAGACGGCTGTGCGACATTTCGTTGAGAGTCGGCGTGCCGCGCACCCGGAAAGACGGGCGAATTTGCAGATGATCCTGCAAATTCTCCCCCACGCCCGGCAGCGGATGCGACACGCGGACGCCGGCTTCGCCGAGACGCCGCGGATCTCCCACGCCCGAACATTGCAAAATATGCGGCGAACCGATTCCGCCCGCCGCCAGAATTACTTCGCCCTCCGCCCGCGCGGTTTCGACGCCGTGCAAAGTTTGATATTCCACGCCCGCGGCGCGTCCGTTTTCCAGCAGAATTCGCCGTCCCTGCGCGCCGGTCAGCACGGTCAAATTCGGACGGTCGGCGATCGGGCGCAAAAACGCGTCCGCGGCGGTCTGGCGAATTCCGTTTTTTTGATTCACCTGAAAATATCCCGCGCCGAAGTTGTCGCCGCCGTTAAAATCTTCGGTCGGCGGAATGCCGCAAACTTCCGCCGCCTCGATAAACGCGTCCAAAATCCGCCAGCGGTTGCGCGGATTGCTCACCCAGACTTCGCCGTCCCGCCCGTGCATCGCCCCGCCCAATGTCCGGTTGCATTCGTGGCGGACGAAAAACGGCAGCACCTCCTTCCACGACCAGCCGTCGCAGCCGTTTTCCGCCCAGCGGTCGTAATCCCGCGCCTGCCCGCGCATGTAAATCATGCCGTTGAGCGCCGACGAGCCGCCCAGCACCCGCCCGCGCGGATAATTCAAACTCCGCCCGCCCAGATGCGGATTTTCGCGCAGCACGAAACACCAGTCCACGCGCGGATTGCCCATCGTAAACAAATAGCCGGCCGGGATTTTCAGCCATAAATTGCCGCGCCCGTCGCCGCCCGCTTCCAGCAGCAACACCCGCGCATCGGCGGAAAGGCGGTTGGCGAGCAGACATCCCGCGCTGCCGCCGCCGACAATGATGTAATGATACCTTTTTTCCACCGCCGGGATTATACCCCGCCGCCGCGCCGCGTCATAACACGTCGTCCAGCGCCCGCCGCGCTCGCGCGACCGCCTCCGCCGGGGAGATTCGCGGCGCAAATTCCGCCCCGTCGCGCCCCGAATCCGAATCCGAATTCCGCGAATCCCGCGAAAGCGCGGCGGCGATACTTTGCGCGGCGTTTGCGAAATCCGCGGACGACCGCAGCGGCGGAATGGCGAGGGCGGGGCGGTGCCACATTTTTTCCGCGCGCGCCGTCAACGCGCGGACGAACGGAAAACGCGGCGGCGTTTGCGCGGCGACAATCGCGTCTTCGCCGAGTGTTTTCAGAACCGCGGCGGTGTCAGTGGCGTCCGCGAAAGCCAGAGACGAAACGACGACCGCGCGCGCGCCGCCGCCGTCTTCGCAAAAAACGCCGCATTCCCGCAGCGCGTCCGCCAGCCGCGCCCCGCACCGCGCCGGGGCGACGAGATTAATTTTTATTGACGGCGTTGCGGTCGTGTTCGGGTGCATTTTTATTAACGGCGTACATGTTCGCCGCCGCGAAAGGGTGTTATAATTATAGCCGATGAACACCGTTGTGATTAAGCGCGGATTCGGCGACATCGTCGCCAATCTTACCGTCGGCAAGCCGCTGTTATTCGCCGCGTTTTTCGCGCTGTCCGCCTATCCGCCGGCGCGCGACATTATGCTGTCCGCCTTGTCCGAAGCGTATTTTCAGGTGAGCGTTTTCGTCGCCGCGACGCTGTTCGGAATGCTGCTGTTTGAGCGGGCGCGGCGGCGCGATTTGCACTTGGTGCTGCAAAAGCACACCAAATTTCAGGTGTTGTTCGCCGCGATATGCGGCGCGATTCCGGGCTGCGGCGGCGCGATTTTTGTGGTCACCCAATACATTCGCGGGGCGATGAGTTTCGGCGGCGTCGTAGCAACGCTTACCGCCACGATGGGGGACGCCGCGTTTTTGCTGCTCGCCAAATCTCCGATGGACGCCCTCGTCGTATTTTCGCTGTGTTTTGTCGCCGGTATTTTGTGCGGTTATATCGTGGATTGGACTCACGGGCGCGATTTTTTGCGCGTCCGTCCGGGCGCCGCCGGATTGGACGAGGAGGTGCGGGAAAATCCGCTGCTGTCGCCGTTTTATCGTCTGTGGCTGGCGTTGTTCGCGCCGGGGGCGGCGATCGGAATCGGCTACGCGATGCAGGCGGATGTTCCCGGCGCGCTGAGCATCGGCGGCGTCCGCTGGGTGGAGCCGTTCGGCGCCTGCGCCGCCGCATTGGCGATTATGATGTGGACTTTCAATCCGCTGTCCGACATTCGCCAGTGCATTTCCGGATATCGGACGGTGACGCGGCGGGTGGTGGACACGACGAATTTCATCACCGTGTGGGTGCTGTGCGGTTTCGTCGCCTACGGAATTTTGGAGGGATTGTTCGCGTTTGACTTGGCGGCGCTGTTTGACGCGTGGATTTGGTTCGTCCCGCTGGCGGCGGTGTGCATCGGTTTTATTCCGGGCTGCGGCCCGCAGGTGGTGGTGACGACCTTGTTTTTGAACGGCGCGATTCCCCTGTCGGCGCAGCTGGCGAACGCGATTTCCAACGACGGCGACGCGTTGTTTCCGGCGGTCGCCATCGCGCCGAAGGCGTCTTTGATTGCGACCGCGTACACGGCGGTTCCCGCGATTTTCGTCGGCTACGGCTGGATGATTCTTTTGGAATAAATCCGGATGGCGACCCGCGAACTTCCGCCGCGCCGGAAATTGTTTTAACAACAAAAGGCGGCGAAACAAATTTGTTCCGTCAACCGCGATTAACAAAAGGCGGTAAAACAAAAGTAAACAAGACGTCCCATTCCTGCGAAGGCAGGAATCTATACCGCCGCGAAGCGGCGGGTAATTGTACCCTCTTTACAATTTGCGCCTTCGGCGCGGAGATTCCTGCTTTCGCAGGAATGGGACGGGTGGTTAAAGCGAAAATTAGAGTGAACAAAGAGATTCCGGCTTTCGCCGGAATGGCGGCACTTTTTGTTTTTGTGGACAATACCGAATTTGGCGGTATCCGAAAATATAAAAAAACGCCATTCCGGCGAAAGCCGGAATCTCATTCGCCGCAAGGCGAATCTGTTTGCGCGTTCGCGCAAAGAGATTCCTGCTTTCGCAGGAATGGAATTTCTTGTACGACGGATATGTCCGCGCGCGATAAAATGTTAAAATAAAAAAATGGGCGCGGAGTTTTCCTGCAAAGAAATTTTGGAGCATCTGCTGGCGCGGCGGGAATTGTCGGGCGGGCGGATGGAGGCGGCGATGCGCGGAATTTTGGAGGGCGCGTGGACTCCGGCGCAGACGGCGGGAT
>JBPCXA010000020.1:0-6132 GCA_051008975.1 Gammaproteobacteria bacterium | reverse complement strand
CGGCGGGATTCGGGCATAATGGCGGTCGCGCGTTTGCGTTTGGGAGAGAATTTTTTCGGAGCGAAAATTTGTGATTAAAAGTTTTTTCGGGGATAAACAATGGGCGTTGTGGGCGTGGGGCGGGCTTTTGCTGTTGTTCGCGCTGGTCGGCTTGGAAGTGTGGGCGGTGGTGTGGTTGAACGGCTGGTATCGGGAGACCTGGGATTTTTTGCAAAATCCGCACCCGTTGATTAAAGACGCGATATTAAATCCCGACACCGACTGGTCGCGGCGTTTGTCCGACATTCCCGACGCCTCCGAAGCCGACCGGGCGGCGGCGGAGACGCTCGGCGAACTGGCGGAAATGCAAATTGACCGCTTTTGGCAATTGCTCGGAAAGTTTTCGCTGATTGTTTTTCCGCTGATCGCGCTGTCCGCGTTCACCGCATTTTTTGCGCGGCATTACGCGTTTCGCTGGCGGCAGGCGATGACCTACGCCTATATGCCGCTGTGGGAGAAAGCCGAAAGCGAGATTGAAGGCGCGTCGCAGCGGCTGCAGCAGGACCCCGACCGCTTCGCCCGGCTGGTGGAATCGCTGGGGCTGGGCGTGTTTCGTTCGCTGCTGACCCTGTTTGCATTCGTGCCGATTTTGTGGGGCGTGAGCGCGGAGATTATGCAAAAATTCGCCGCCGCCGAAGGATTGGCGAACGCGCCGTTCGCGCTGCCGTTTTTCGGCTGGACGGCGAATACCGCCGGTTCGCTGGCGCTGGTCGCCGTGGTATTGGCGGCGGGCGGCACCGCGCTTTCGTTTTTGGTCGGCGTCAAACTGCCGGGTTTGGAATACAACAACCAGCGCGTGGAGGCGCGTTTCCGCAAGCGTCTCGTATATTCCGAGGACGACAAAAAATTCGCGCATTTTCATTCGCTCGCCGAACTTTTCACCGGACTGCGGCTCAACTACTTCCGCCTGTATCTGCACTATTCCTATTTCGGCTTGTGGGCGGGATTGTTTTCGCAATTCGTGGTCATCGCCGATTTAATCATGGTCGGCGGCGGCGTGGTGCTGGGCATCATCACTTTCGGCTTTTTACAGCAAATTTTTCACGCCTTCGGCAAGGTGGTGGACAGTTTGAAATACTTCGTGGACAATTGGACGACGGTGACCGAACTGATGTCGGTGGTCAAGCGGCTGCGCGAATTTGAACGCAATATCGGCTATGCGGGCGGGGGCGGCGGCGCGACCGAACCGGCGCAAAAAATTTAAGAATAATGCGGCGGGGTCCGCGCGAAATTCTCGGCGTGGGCGAATGCGCCGGACGCGCGGAAATTGTTTCCGCCTACCGCCGTTTGGCGATGCGCTGGCATCCCGACCGCAATTCGTCCCCCGACGCGAAGGCGCGATTTCAGGAAATTCAGCGCGCCTACCGGACTTTGCAGGCGAAGCACGCCCCGCGCAACGTCCGCGCGCTGTGGGACGAAATGACCGCGCACGACGGCGAAGAATATACGCAGGAAATCGGCGGCGTCTGGCTTGAAAATTTGCGCGACAATTTTCCGTTCGCGGCGGCGGCGTGTCTGTCCGCCGGCGCACTGGGATTGGCAACGGCGGCGTATCCGGGCGACTGGATTTTGTTTTCCATTTCGCTACTGGCGGCGGACGGCGTCTACAAAACCGGCGATACGCGCCGGGCGTTGCGGATTGAATCCGCTTTCCGATTGGCGATTCGGCTGTACTGGTTTGTTTTGCTCGCCGCCGCCGTCTGGTTTTTGGCGCGCAAAGTCGCCGGAATATAACGCGGTAATGCGAAATTACGCGGCGCGAATTGCCGCGAATCGCCATGCCGCCGCGAATCTTGCGGGCGTCGGGCGGATATGCGATAATTGGGCGTTATGAGCGTTCTCGCCGCCGCATTTTCGCGCCGCGCCAAAAAGGCGGCGTTGCTCGCCTTTATCACCGCCGGTTTTCCGCGCGCCGGTTCTACGCCCAAAATGCTGCATTCCATGGTCGCCGGCGGCGCGGATATTCTGGAATTGGGCGTGCCGTTTTCCGATCCGATGGCGGACGGTCCGGCGATTCAACGGAGCAGCGAAATCGCGTTAAAAAATGGAATGTCTCCCGCCAAAGTTTTGGAGATAGCGGCGGAGTTTCGCGCCGCCGATTCCACGCCGCTGGTGCTGATGGGCTACGCCAATTCGTTTCTCAATTTTCGCGGCGGTATTGACGGATTCGCGGCGGCGGCGGAACGGGCGGGCGTTAACGGATTGATTGTCGTGGATTTGGCGGACGACGAAAGGGCGAAGTGGCGCGCGCCGCTCGCCGCCGCCGGGGTGGAGATGATTAATCTCGTCGCGCCGACGACTCCCGCGCCGCGAATGCGGCGTCTCGCCGCCGAATCGCGCGGATTTTTATACGCGGTTTCGCTGAAAGGCGTGACCGGCGCGGCGCATATTGACGCCGCCGCGGCGCGCGATTATCTCGCCGCCGTCCGCGAATGCGCGCGTACGCCGGTGGCCGCCGGTTTCGGCGTGCGCACCGCGGCGCATGCGCGGGCGCTGGCGGAATTTGCGGACGGCATTGTCGTCGGCAGCCGTCTGGCGGAGGCGGCGGAATCAGCCGGCGATTCCGATTCCGCCGCCGCCGAAACGGTGCGCGCGACGGTCGCCGAATTGTCCGGCGCGCTGGCGGAATCGTGAACTGGTTCACCAAGATTCTCCCCGGCATCAAGAAGAAGCCGCCGCCGCCGCGCAAGGACGGCGACGATGTCTGGGAAAAATGCCGCAACTGCGAAACCGCCGCGCACGCCGCGCAACTTCGCAAAAACGGCTGGGTGTGCGCAAACTGCGACTATCATCACCGCCTGACCGCCGTCCGCCGCGCCGATATTTTGTTTGACGAGACGCCGGAAGAAATCGCCGCCGAAGTGCGTCCGGTGGATTTTCTTAATTTTAACGACAGCGAACCATACAGCGACCGTCTCGCGCGGGCGCAAAACGGCGACGCGCGGCGCGAGGCGGCGACGGCGTATCGCGGCAAAATAAAGGGGCGCGAAGTCGCGGCGGTGATTTTTGATTTCGCCTTTATGGGAGGGTCGATGGGTAGCGTCGCCGGCGAACGTTTCGTGCGCGGCGCCGAACTGGCGGCGGAATGCGGGCTGCCGTTTCTTTCCTTCACCGCGTCCGGCGGGGCGCGGATGCAGGAGGGAATCGTGTCGCTGTTTCAGATGGCGAAGACGACCTCCGCGCTGTCGCTGCTGTCGCGGCGGCGGCTGCCGCACATTAATGTGCTGACCGATCCGACGACCGGCGGCGTGGCGGCGTCTTTCGCGTTGATCGGCGACGTCGTCATCGCCGAACCGCAGGCGCTGGTGGGATTCGCCGGCCCGCGCGTCATCAAAGAAACGGTGCGCGAGGAACTGCCCGAAGGATTTCAGCGCAGCGAGTTTTTACTTTCGCACGGCGCGGTGGATATGATCGTAGACCGCCGCGAAATGCGCGACGTGCTTTCGCGCCTGCTCGCCATTTTGGCGCCCGCCGATGACGGATGACGCGGCGCCGTTCGGCGGCGGCGGCGTAGACGAATGGCTGCGCGCGCTTTCCGTCCGCCATCCGCGCGCGATTGATATGGAATTGACGCGCGCCGAAAAGGTGCGCGCCGCATTAAATCTGCATCTGCCGATGCCGGCGGCGACGGTCGGCGGCACCAACGGGAAGGGTTCCGTGTGCGCGCTGGCGGACGCGATGCTGCGCGCCGGCGGCGTCCGCGTCGGTTTGTATACGTCGCCGCATTTGCTGCATTTTCGCGAGCGGATACGCATACACGGCGAGCCGGTCGCCGACCGGGTTTTGACGGCGGCGTTCGCGAAAGTGGAAAAAGCGCGCGCCGAATGCCGGGAATCGCTGACGTATTTTGAGTTTACGACCCTCGCCGCGGCGTTAATTTTCGCCGAAGCGGAGGTGGACGCCGTGATTTTGGAGGTGGGACTCGGCGGGCGTTTGGACGCGGTGAATCTTTTCCCCCCGGCGGTGGCGGCGGTGACGAATATCGGTCTCGATCATCAGGAATTTTTGGGCGGTGATATTGATTCCATCGCCGCCGAAAAGGCGGGCATTTTTCGCCGCGGATGCCCGGCGATTGTCGCGGACGCGGACGCCCCGGCGTCTTTGCTCGCCGCCGCCGCGGACGCCGGGGCGGATTTGCGCGTTTGCGGACGCGATTTCGCCGCGGAAATTTCCGGCGCGGGATGGCACTATCGCGGGCGGCGCGAATTGTTCAGTTTGCCGCCTCCGGCGATGCGCGGGCGGCATCAAATGGTCAACGCCGCCGCGGCGATTGCGATTTTGGAGAGCATGCCGGAAAATTTATGGCCGGGCGCCGGCGCGGTGCGGCGCGGTTTGCATTCCGCCTCCGCGCCCGGACGCGCGCAGGTTTTGCCCGGCGTACCGACGACGGTGCTGGATGTCGCGCATAACGCGGCGGCGGCGGCGGCGTTGGAGCGGATGCTGTTTGATATGGGATATTATCCGAAAACCGCGGCGGTGCTGGGAATGCTGGCGCGCAAAAACGCCGCCGATTTTGCGCGGACGCTGCATCGCCGCGTGGATCAATGGTTTGTCGCGCGCCCCGAAGACGGCGACCGTGACGCGGAAACGACGGCGCGGGAAATCGCCGAAACCGGCGCGCGCGCGCAAGTATGCGATTCCGTGGCGGCGGCGGCGCGGGCGGCGCGGGAGTATTGCGGGAATGATGGTAGAATCGTGGTTACAGGTTCTTTTATGACGGTCGCCGACTACATGCGAAATTTTCGCCCCCGTATATGAACCGCGCGGAAAACGAAACTCCGGAAACCGCGCCGGACGACGTCGACGCGCGGGAGGACAAACAGGAGCGTCGTTCGTACTGGCGACGGGTGCGCCGCCGCGTTTTGGGCGCCGCCGCGGTGTTTTTATTGATCGGAATGCTGTGGCAGCTGGGCGACGATTCCCGTCCGCCGCGCATTGCGCCCGCCGCGCCGTCCGCCGAAGAATTTCCGGAACTCGCCGTAAATCCGGTTCTGCGGGACGCCGCCGCCGAGCTGGAATCCGCGGAAGAATTTACGCCGGCGCCGGAACCGGAGCAAGTTCTGTACGGAGATTTCGCCGCCGATGCGGAAGAATCCGCGGAACCGCCGCCGGAAATTTCGGACGCCGCGCAAACGCCGCCGCCCGAAGAAACCGCGGAAACCGCGCCGTCCGAAGAAACGCCGCCGCCCGAACAATCGGCGAACGAAAGCACGGCGGATTCCGAAACAACTCCGCCGCCGGAAGAAACGTCGCCGGCGGTTGACGCGGATTCTTCCTCGTCCGTTGCGGACGACAGTTCCTTATTTTTCGAAATTTCGCAATTGTCGGGATTTTCGGTGCAGTTGGGGGCGTTTGTGGAAAGAAAACTCGCGCTGCGTCTCGCCCGTAAACTGCAAAACGCCGGGTTTACGATTAAAATTCTGCCGCTGCGTCTGGAAGATAATTTATTGTTTCGCGTACGCGCGGTCGGCTATTCTTCGCGGGCGGAGGCGGAATTGGCGCGGCGGGATCTTGTCGCGCTCGGATATTCGGAGGCGGCGGTGCGCGACCTGCGATAGCGGACGATGGAAATTTCGGAAATTAATTGGATTGACGGCGCGCTGTCGGCGGTGCTGCTGGCGTCGACGGTGTTCGGATTGTTTCGCGGGCTGATTCGCGGCGTGTTCGGAATCGCGTCGCTGATTGTCGCGTTTTTTGTCGCGCGGCGATACGGCGAATATACGGGGCGCGCGGTGTCGTCTTTGCTGGGCGAATCCGCCTTCGTTTTCGCGCTCGGCTATGTGCTGGTGTTTGTTACGGCGATGCTGGCGTTCGCCGCGCTGACGTATTTAATTCGCCGGGCGGCGGCGCGCGTAGATTTGGGCGCGATGGACAAATTCGGCGGACTGCTGTTCGGCGTATTGCGCGGCGGCGTGTTCGGCGCGCTGATTGTCGCGGTTTTGGCGTCCCTGCCGCTGCAAAAATCCGCGGCGTGGAACGAATCCGTTTTATTGCCGATGTTCGGCTATGCGATGGAATTCGCGGTCGGCGCGGACGCGCTCGGCGGATACGGGCGATATTGGCGGTTTGACGGGGAACATCGTCCGCGTCTGG
>JBPCXA010000019.1:0-8474 GCA_051008975.1 Gammaproteobacteria bacterium | reverse complement strand
GGGGGGGGGGGGGGGGGGGGGGGGGGGGGGGGGGGGGGGGGGGGGGGGGGGGGGGGGGGGGGGGGGGGGGGGGGGGGGGGGGGGGGGGGGGGGGGGGGGGGGGGGGGGGGGGGGGGGGGGGGGGTGGGGTGGGGGGGGGGGGGGGGGGGGCCGACCAAAAATAAAAATGCATCTGCAAAAAAACGGATGGATTCGGGAGGCGCGCCGCGTTCCCGCCGCGCATCAGGATTCGCGTCCGGACGCGGACGGCGTTTCCCTGCTGGTGGTGCATTGCATATCCCTTCCGCGCGGAAGTTTCGGCGGCGGCGCGATCGTGGATTTATTACGCGGAAAACCCGACTGCAAGGCACATCCCGTTCTCGCGCCCTTAAAACATTTGCGCGTATCGGCGCATTTTTTGATCCGCCGCGGCGGAGAATTAATTCAATTCGTGCCGTGCCGAAAGCGGGCGTGGCACGCGGGCGAATCGCGGTGGCGCGGGCGGAAACAATGCAACGATTTTTCGGTCGGCGCGGAAATGGAGGGCGCGGACGACATTCCCTACCCCCCCCCAATATGACGCGCTGGCGAATTTATATTTCGCGCTGGCGGAACAATACGCGCCCCTGTCCGTCGCCGGACACGAACACATCGCGCCCGGACGCAAGACCGATCCCGGCCCGGCGTTTGACTGGAAAATTTTATTTGACAAAATCGGAAAAGAAAATGACGGACGCGCCGCTGCGATATGAACCCGAAACGCCGGAAGGCGTTTTAATTTTACTGCACGGACTCGGCGCGACCGGCGCCGACCTGTTTCCGCTGGCGGAACATTTATGCGGCGGACGGCTGCGCGTCGTCTGCCCGCACGCGCCGACGCGCGCGGTCGCCGTCAACGGCGGAATGCGGATGCCCGCGTGGTACGACATCGCCGGCGCGAATCTGGAAGACCGGCAGGACGAGACGGGAATTCAAGAATCCACGGCGGCGACGGAATCTTTGCTCGCCGCCGAAATCGCGCGCGGCTTTCCGTCGCGGCGGATTTTTTTGGGCGGCTTTTCGCAGGGCGCGGCGCTCTCCCTGCACGCCGGACTGCGACATGAAAATCCCCTCGCCGGAATTGTCGCGCTGTCCGGCTATATGTTGCGCGGCGAAACTTTGCCGCGGGAATCGTCCGCCGCCAATCTGCGCACGTCGATATTTCAGGCGCACGGAACATTCGATCCGGTCGTGTTGCCGGCATGGGCGCGCCAGTGCCGCGACATTTTGCGGAACGAAAACCGTCCGCTCCGCTACGAGGAATATCCCGCCGCCCACGCGATTCCCCCGCAAACCGTCGCCGACCTTTCCGAATGGATGGGGAAAATTTTGGCGAATTGAATACCGCTTATTTTTCGCGGGACAAAAGCGCGATACCTTTGTCGTCTCCGGTATACCCCGGCGGCTTCCATACTTCCAAATCGGAGAGGAAATTATGGAGATCGTCTTTGCCGAATTCTTTTTGGCGAATTCCCGTAAAAAATTTGGCGATGCGCGGGGCGACCCTTTTGCCGTCGGAAGATACCAGCTTCTCGGCCGCGCCGTCGGTCATCAGCGCGATTCCGGAAATTTCGGCGGACGAAAAGACCCCGGCGGCAAAAACAGTTTTTTCGGGATTCTCTTCGACAAAGCGTGTGATGTTTGCATACTCCCCCTTGCCCGAGGGGCCGACCGCCTGCAAATCCTCGCCGTTCTTTTCCTTGACAATCTGGCCGTCGCCGACCTTCATCCAGAATATTCTTTCCGCGCCGACAATCGCCGCCAGCAAGGTGCAGCGAAACTCCTTAAACGGGCGCCGTTTGCAGTCCGACAAACCGCGAAGCGTTTCCGACGCATGAATCAAAAAACGCCGCGCATAAACATTGCATTCCTCCTCCGACGGAGATTCCGCCCCGTCCAACATCCGGGCGTGAATATCCTCCAAAGCGGCGGACAAGTGCGAAAGGCGCAACACCGCCTCCTGCGCGCCGAAATGCGACAAAGACGCGCTGCCCGCGCCGTCCGCCACAAAGGCGCACGGACGCGCCCCCGCGCCCGCCCGCGCGACGGCGGCATCTTGACATGGAACCGGAGGTTGCGCTTTAAGATGTTTCGTTCCAACCGCAACACTGGCGACACCGCGCCAATTTTCCGGACAAGGAACAACCGCAAGCGACGGCGCGGTCTCGGCGACGGCGCGTTTTTTATCGCGCCGCCAGAACGCCAATTTGCATGCCAGACGACAAATGAACGGGGGCATTTTCATCCTTCAATGCTCATCCATCCGTCGGTAGGCGGCAAATCGGTTTTTGTCCCCGGCGTGGATTGGCTGACGCGCGACATGCTTTGCGAAAGCCAGGCAAAAAATTCTTTGAATTTCAGCCCGGACAATTTCGCAGGCGGACGCTTTTCGGGGCAGAACTCCGCCAAAACGTCCATATCGCATTCGTCGCCGATGCCTACGCCAAACACGACAATTTTTTTCTCATCCGCCATTTGCCGAAGCCGTTGCGCCGCACTTTCATAGGGATAAGACGGCCAACCATCGGTCATTAGCACCAGCCACGGCTGATAATACGAAACACCGTTTTCGGCGTATTCTTTTTTCCGCCGCTCCAAGACGTCAATGGCAACGTTGATGGCCTCGCCCATCGGCGTGTCGCCGGACGCGGAAAAATCTTCCCGCAGTTCTTCGGGCAACGGACCTATCGCTTGCGCGATTTGTACGCGCCCGCCAAAGGTGACGACGCCCAACTCCACCGAATAGCGCGCGAATTCATCTTCCTGCACTTCCTGCAGAAATTGTCGCACGCCTTCGTTGAGTTCGGCGATTTTTTTGCCCGTCATGCTATGGCTGGTATCCAGCACAAGCATGCAGGCGCATCGCGGCGTCGGATTTTCAATGAGGTCGTTGTTCATGGATTTTCTCCCTGTGTGACGAATAAAACTATTCCTGCAAAGAGCAGCCGCGCCATTTCAAGGGCGGCTTTTCCTCGGCGGGTATCATAGCACGGCAACGGCGCCACGTCTCGCCGTTGTCCAAACGACGGGCGGGCGGAAGTTCGAAACTGTTCTTAAAATTTTCCAGCGCGCCTATCCATTCTTCCGGACTCGGGCGTTCCAACGGGCGCCGCGTCCCGTTAATTCCGTCAAATGTACGTACAAACAGTCCCATCAATCTATTGGTGTAATGACTCCACATTTTGTGCCAATGACCGTTCGGAATCCCTCCGCGCGTACCGGGACGAGAACCACCCTTAACATAAGGAAACTTGCCGTCGCGCAAGTTATCCACCGGCTTGCCGGCTCCGATATGGTCGTACGGATGACGCCCCAGCATCAAACACTGGAATGACATAACCGCCAACGAAAATAAATCGCTTTCGCGAGTACGGTCAAAATCGGAGTACTCCCGCCCCAGATGCTCCGGCGGAGTCATTTCCGGACGCCCCACCAGACAGCGCCAGTTTTCAATTTGGAAACTGTCCACATCAATCCAGCATACGCCATAACGATCGCTGCATAGAACATTATTAGTGTTCACATCGCCGATATAAATACGGCGTTCATGCAGGAACTGCGCGCTCTGCCACAGACGGATCAACATATCCGCGACATTCACCCTGTCCATATCCGGAAAATGCTCCCTGTGCAACATAGGATGGGCGAGACGACTCAACGCCTTACCCTTGGCGAGCCGCATGCCGTAGCCGACGAATTCGCCCTTCCCGTCATAACACACGAGTTGCGGCCATGCCACCATCGGGTAATTAATAAGCGCATTGTTCCGTTGTTTGCCAATTTCCACCATTCTGGCAATTTTTTGGCACAGAATATCCCGATTTTCGGACAATTTCTTGTCGTTGAACACTTTGACGGCAATTTTCTTGCCATCGCCGGGGTGCGCCACGTATACCGCGCCCTCCCCGCCGCCGCCGACACGGTCGGATTCCGAGATCTGCAACGGAACGCCACCGGGGCGGTCATAAACGATAATGTCGTTGCTCATGGTCTTACTGTTGTATCTCAGAACATGCCGTTATCGTGGGCGAAATCTTCGGCGGCGGGAATCGGCTGTATGACATCCCAGTGTTCGACGATGCGTCCGTTTTTGTCATGCCGCACGATCTCCACGACGGCGTTGCCCCAGTCCGCATATTCCACCAGCGCCATCGTCATGTCGCCGTCGGAAATCGTTTGATGCACGATGACATTGCCGAGCGTGCCGTCGCCGCCCTTGAAGAATTCAATAATCGCCTCGCCGCCGTCCGGAAATCCGGGATTGTGCTGGATATACTCGCCGCCGAAAAGCCGCTCCAATACGGCGGTGTCGCCGGCGATGCCGCGCGCGAAAAACTCGACGGCGTTCGTCGTGTTGCGCGCGAGATCCATATTGGATATTTCAATATCCGCGTCGCCGCCGCCGTCAATCATGGAGTTGCCGCTGGCGGTCTCCGATTTCGGCGTCTCCTTTTGCACGGTCGCCCAGTGCTCGATGATTTTTCCGTCCCGAAAACGGAACATATCTCCGGCGATGACGGCGTTTTCGCCGGCGCCGACCCGCGAATGCACCCCCGCCAGATTTCCCTGCACCAGTACGCGGGCGATTTCGCGCCGCGCCGGCGCGCCTTTGTCGCGCATTCCGATGACGAATTCGCGCAGCCCCGCCCGTCCGGCGGCAACGGCGGGCGCATGCCCGACATAATCGGGATGATAAAGCGCGTCAATCGCGCCGTCATCTCGCCCGTCAAACACTTCGGACAGCGCGCGCAACGCGATATCGCGGTTTTCCGCGCCATCGGCGAGCGCCGGGGCGGACGCGAAAACGGGCATAATCGCCGTCAGGACGGCGAAAGACCAAAAAGCGGCAAATAGTTTCATAAGACCTCCGTCAAGTTGTAATGATTAAGCGAAAGTTTACCATATTTTTCCGCCGGCAACAAAATCCGCCCGCAAACCGCCGCCGCCCTCTCCGAATGGACGGAAAAGATTGTCGGCGGATTGTTATTCGGCGGTTTTATGCGGCGTCAAAATCGGATTTGCAGGCGGGCGGACGCCGCGCTTTCGCCGGTTTCGGCGTCGTGTTCCAAGCCGAACGCCAGACGCGCGTTATGCATCGGACTCGCCGCATATCCCGCGGCGAATATTGTCGACGCCTCCCCGGCCAGCGCGATTTCGGTTTGCCGCGAATGCAATGTTTGCGCAGAATCAGAATCGCGCGAGTCTTCGGACGCGCCGGCGACATTCCGATAAAACGCCGCGGTAAAATCGCCGTCCGCCTCCGTATGCCGCAGCACCGCGCGGCCGCGGCGAATCGTCGTTTCGCGGCGGACGGAAAATCGCAGCAGGTCGCCGCCCGCGAACACGCCGCCGCCTTCCACGCCCAGCCGCCATCCTTCCGCGCGCGCGCCTTTGACTTCGGACAGTAAAAATCCGTCCGCGATTTGCACGTCGCTGCGGGCGCGTTCCAGCATCGCGATTCCGCGCCAGCCGCCGCCGAAATCGCCGCGAATTGCGATTCTTCCCTGTCCGGTGTTTGCACGCGCCCGTCCGAGTTCGCCGAAATCCGCGCCGAGAAAACTTTGCGATTCGCGTATCGCGGAGATTTCCGCCGACACGCCGACACGCGCGCCGTCTTTGCGCCAGCGCATTCCGAATTGTTGATACGGCGAATCGTCCGCGCCGTGGATTTCGCCGCCGAACGCCGCGAACGGACGCAGTCCGTCTCCGTCGCCGCGCAGTACGAAACGCGCGTCGTCGCGCGCGAAAAACGGCGCGGCGACGGCGGCGTCTTGCGCGAACGCGCCCCATTCCTTCCACGCCGATTCTTCGCAGTCGTCGCAAAAATCATGGCGGAAACTCCACGCGCCGAGTCCGCCGAGCGAAACTTTCGCGCCCGCATACCGGAATTGATTCGTTTTCGTATCGGTCGCCGCAAAAAACGCGCCCGCGCCGAATCGGTTCTCGCTCGCCGCCGCGAGCATGTCGGCGGCGGCGTCTCCCAGCGGCGCTTTCGCCGCCGCCGAAACGCGGACAATATCGGAAAGCGGCATATTGTAATAGGCGTCCCCCACGCCGCCCACCGCAATTCGCGCGTCCGCCAGCCGCGGCGCGATATGCGACAATGCGGCGGGAAGATTAATGCGCGCGTCCGCTAAACGTACTCCGGAAGAAGAAGCGGTCTGCAGTTGCAGACGTCCGGTATACCGAACCGCCGCGTCCAAATCCAAAAGTCCCCAGCCGTAAGTTGCGTCTACGCCCGGCGTACCCAAATCGGCCGCGGTGGTCAGCATAATCGCCACAATTACCGACATCGGCATTGACGGCAAACGGCTTTTTAATACCGCCAGCGCGCCGCTGACATGCGGGGCGGCGAACGAAGTGCCGCTTTGCATTTCATAACCCACATCGCTGTCCGAATTGGCGGTAAAAATCGCCTCTCCCGGCGCAGCCAGACACCAGGGACGGGCAAGCCCGCAGCCGTTGGAAAAACTCGCGATTCTATTGTTGCGGTCGGTGGCGACTACCGCCAGCCATCTTCCGAACATTGCGCGAAAATTTGAATCCGCCGTCAAACGACTCGAGAATGTGCTGGAATTAATCGCGCCTGTACTAAAATCCTCTATCAACTGGTCAGCACCGCTCACCGCATACAGCGGCGCCAAACTGTTAAACGAGGGTACATTTGTAGCGCCGGTGCCGTCCACTGTGGAAAGCAATCCATGTCCGAGAATGACATTTCGGCTGTTCAGATTGTCAAAATAATTCAGGGAATTAAAGCCGGCCACAAACGCATTCCGCGAGATGGATATGGGCGAACCTTGGCAATTTTCGGGCGCAAGAGGCGCGCCGACCGGCCCGCATTGCTGCAACTGAACCATTCCAGTTTCGCTATTCCATCCGCCATTGCCCGCCGCCCAAACGACAACCGTGTCGCGATTACGAACAATGCCCGCAAACTCCCGCGCAAGTGAGCGGAATGCGCTGCTTGAAAATCCTCGGAAAAACGGCACTCGCGCGAAATATGATGCTCCCTGATAATTGCCAATTATTCCGGTGCCCGCGTTGAAACTGGCGTTAATAATCGGCACTCGGCGATTAATTGCATAACGCAACGCCTCGCGCGAATTGCCGACTATGTTTCCCGCACTGTCGCCGATTTTCAGCGGCATAATCCATGCGCGAGGGGCAACGCCGTGCATTGATACGTCGTCTTTTTTCCCGCCAATTACGGCGGCGACGCCGGTGCCGTGTCCCGCGCCATCGGTAATCGGAGTGCCGGGAAAGACAAAATCGCGCCCGGGAACAATCGCGTCGTCCAACTCTCTGTGCGTCAACCGTACGCCGGTATCCACCACGCCCACGGTCACGCCCTGCCCGAAATACCTGCGCTGATAGGCGGCGTCCGCATTAATCCGCGACAGTCCGTAATGTGTTGCCGGGCTGCCGAATTCCGCGGAACGATAATTCAACCCGTCGGACGGATTCGGGGCGGGAATTACCGCAGGCGCGGACGGCGTTTGCGTACTAACGCCACCACCACCACCACCGCCTCCCCCGCCGCAGGCGGCGAGGAACGCCGACATCGCAAACAGTAACGCCGCCGCTATCGGACGAAAAGAGCAGTTCATTTTTGTCTCCCTCACTGGAATCCAAGAACATTCAATCCGCACAACACCTTGTTGGCGGACTGGCACTGCGCTTCGTACCCGCTTTCCTGCGCGCAAGCGGCGAATTTGTTATACGCGGCCATGTAGGTGGACGGCGGAATCGTCTCCAAAAATCCGAGCGATTTCGGCATCACTTCCGCCGCCGCCGCGGTGCACTCCGTTTTGACGGCGGACGCCGAACCGGTCTGTTCGATTCCATAAGCGGGAGTAAGAGTACTGCCCGCCGATGAAGCGCACCCCGCAAGCAGGGGCGCAATAACCAGCGCAAAAAACGCCTTTTTCATGTCTTTCTCCTTGTTTTTCTATCAAAAAAAACCTCTCAAACCTCTCCCGGCACGCCGGGCGTTGATAGAACGTAACAAGGATGTTGACGATTCCGCCTGTTTCCCTTCGGTCTTCTATTGAGCGGACGCCCGGTTAAGGGCATCCCTGTCCGTCCTATCGGGCGATAGTTTAACATATTTCGCGGCGCGCGCGCATTAAAATTCGCCTCCGCCGAAAAAAAATTCGTTTTTTGTGATTTAATGGACGGGATGCGGGAGGAAATTTAATGAATATCGGCGATTTGGTTGAGGAGTTTTCGCTGCCCGGGACGGGGGGCGAATTCCGCCTATCGGCGGCGCGGGGGCGCTTTGTCGTGCTGTTCTTTTATCCGAAAGACGACACGCCCGGCTGCACCTTGGAAGGCGGCGAATTCTCCGCCCTCGCCGAAGAATTCGCGTCCGCCGGCGCCGTCGTCATCGGCGTCTCGCGCGATTCGGCGCGGTCGCACGAAAAATTTCGCGCCAAATTCAACTACGCGCATCA
>JBPCXA010000018.1:0-13526 GCA_051008975.1 Gammaproteobacteria bacterium | reverse complement strand
GCGGCGTGGAACGAATCCGTTTTATTGCCGATGTTCGGCTATGCGATGGAATTCGCGGTCGGCGCGGACGCGCTCGGCGGATACGGGCGATATTGGCGGTTTGACGGGGAACATCGTCCGCGTCTGGTGCTGGCCGAATTCGTCTCCCTTCCGTCTGAAACAGCATCCGCAAAATCTCGGGAAAAGAAACCGCGACGGAACAGAAAAGATCCGCCCGAAGCGCGGGACCCGCTCGCCGATTTTGATGAAAAAAAGTCGCAGCGCGACGATCTATTGGACGCGCTGAACGACGAAATCGCCGGGCAGGCGGTGAGCAAAAATGAAGCCGCGGACCGAAACGCGCAACGGCGGGTGGAACGAGAACGCGAACAATCTTTTTTGCAGGAGTTGCGGGATCTTTTGACGTGCGAAGGCGGCGAATGCGCCGCCGAAGACGAATAAATGTGCGGCATCGTCGGCTATGCGGGCGGCGGCGATGCGGCGTCCGCGGTATATTCGGGGCTGGCGTTTTTGCAGCACCGCGGGCAGGATTCGGCGGGAATTGCGACGATGTCCGGCGCGCGATTGTTTATTGAAAAGGGACGCGGGCTGGCGCGAGACGCGTTTGATTCCGCGAAAATGGACGCGCTGCACGGCGCGACGGGAATCGGGCATGTCCGATACAGCACCCGCGGCAGCGCGCTCGCGCTCTCCGAAATTCAGCCGTTTTATGTCAACCAGCCGTTCGGAATTACGCTGGCGCACAACGGCAATTTGACGAATCCGGACGCGTTGAGCGCGCGGCTGGCGGACGACGACCGCCGCCATGTCAACAGTGATTCCGATTCGGAGTTGCTGTTGAACGTGCTGGCGCAGGCGATAGACCGGCGGACGCGCGACGGGCGGGACGCGGAGGCGTTTTTGGACGCCGTCGCCGACGTGCATTCCCGTTGCGCCGGGGCGTATTCGGCGGCGGCGTTGATCGCCGGGGCGGGGCTGCTGCTGTTTCGCGACCCGCGCGGCATTCGTCCGCTGTCCTTGGGCGCGCGGGCGGACGGGGAATGGCTGGCGGCGTCCGAAAGCGCGGCGTTTCGTCCGCTCGGCTTCGAAAATTTGGGCGACATCGCGCCCGGCGAGGCGGTGTTCATAGACATGAACCGCCGTCTGCATCGCCGCCAATTTCCGGATGCCGCGCCGCGTCCGTGCATTTTTGAATACATTTATTTCGCCCGCCCCGATTCGATGCTGGACGGCGCGCTCGTGTATGACGCGCGGGTGAATATGGGACGCCGTCTGGCGGAAAAAATCCGCCGCGAGCATCCGGAAATGGAGGCGGATTGCGTGGTGCCGATTCCCGATTCCGGGCGGGTGACGGCGTTGGAAGTTTCGCGCCATTTGGGGACGCCCTACCGCGAGGGGCTGGTCAAAAATCGCCATACCGGCCGCACTTTCATACTCGCCGGGCAGGCGCGCCGCCGCCGTTCGGTCGCCGAAAAACTCGCCGTCATCGCGCGCGAATTCCACGGCAAACGGGTGTTGCTGGTGGACGATTCCATCGTGCGCGGCACGACCGGCGCGGAACTTGTCGGAATGGCGCGGGCGGCCGGGGCGCGGCGGGTATATTTCGCCAGCGCGGCGCCGCCGGTGCGTCATCCGAATGTATTCGGGATAGACATTGCGACGCGCGGCGAATTGATCGCGCACGGGCGCGACGAATCCGAAATTACCACCCGTCTCGGCGCGGATCTCGTCATTTATCAGGATATGGACGACTTAATCGCCGCGGTGCGCGACGCCGGGGGGGGGGCGGATTCGTACGAAACTTCGTGTTTTGACGGCGAATATCCGGACGGATTGGCGGACGAGGAATACTTGCGCGCGCTGGAAGAACGGCGCGGTATCGCGCGCGACGAATCCGACTTGTCGCAGCTGGATTTGGCGTTGCGGATGAAACAACGGGCGGCGAAAAAATGAAGGACGCGACCCGTCTGGTGCGCGCGCAGGCGCCCCGCACGGCGCGTCGCGAACATTCCGAGGCGCTGTTTTTAACTTCCAGTTTTGTCTTTGACGACGCGGCGCATGCGGCGGAACAATTCGCGCGCCCCGCCGCCGAATATGTGTATTCGCGTTTTTCCAATCCGAATCTAAAGACGCTGCACGAGCGGGTCGCCGCGCTGGAAGGCGCGCCGGCGGCGTTGTCGACCGCCTCCGGAATGTCGGCGATTTTGGCGGTTATTTTCGGCGCGTGCCGGGCGGGCGATTCCATCGTCTGCGGCGGCGAAGTATTCGGCGCGACGGTGCAGCTGCTTTCCAACTTCGTCGCCAAATTCGGCGTGGAAATCCGCTATGTCTTCGGCGGCGTCGACGAATGGAAAAAGGCGGCGCAAAAAAATTCGTCGCTGTTTATTTTGGAGACGCCCGCCAATCCGACTCTCGCGGTGTCGGACATCGCAAAGATCGCCGACATCGCGCATTCGCGCGGCGCGCTGCTGGCGGTGGACAATTGTTTCTGCCCGTTCGGGCAGAAGCCGCTGGCGTTCGGCGCGGACTTGGTCATACATTCCGCGACGAAATATTTGGACGGGCAGGGGCGCGTTTTGGGCGGGGCGATCGCCGGCGAAGAGGAATTTTTGTACGAAAAAGTGTATCCGTTTTTGCGCTGCGGCGGTCCGGCGCTGTCGCCGTTTTCGGCGTGGGTGATTTCGCGCGGGATGGAGACGCTGCCGCTGCGGATGCGCGCGCACTGCGAATCGGCGGCGGATCTCGCCGGATGGCTTTTCGGGGGGGAGGCGGTTGAAAGCGTTTTATACGCCGGACTGCCTTCGCATCCCGGCCGCGAACTGGCGATGCGGCAGCAGAACGGAATGGGCGGAGGAATTATTTCGCTGCTGCTGCGCGGCGGTCGCGCGGAGGCGTGGCGTTTTATCGACGCGCTGCGTTTGTTTAATATCACCGCGAATTTCGGCGACGCCAAAAGCACCGCGACGCATCCGGCGACGACGACGCATTCGCGCGTTCCCGCCGAACACCGCGCCAAATGCGGCATCACCGAAAATCTCGTGCGCCTCTCCGTCGGCTTGGAGGATGTGGATGATCTGCGCGAAGATTTGCAACGCGCGCTGGCGGCCGTTTAATTCGCTTTATATTTGTGTTAGAATCCGGACATGACAACCAAAGCCGAATTTAAGTCGTTGCTTTTGTCTTTCGCCGGCGGTCTGGCGGAACAGGTGAGCGACGTTGACGGGCAGTGGACGATCAAGGGGTTCATAGACGTGTGCCGGAATGTGTACACAATTTCGTCCGACACTAAGATTGTGTCCAAAATTTTGGAAATCCATCTTTTTCCGCGGATTCTTGCGTTTGCGAGAAGCCACGGGTTCGCCCTGGTTCTCGCGAAGCACCAGAACTATTATCCGGATTTGTCCTTTGTTCTGGCGGAGGACGATACCGTAAAATTTGCCCTGGACATTAAGACGACTTATCGCGTGCGCAATAAGCCGTGGTTGTGCAATGGGTTTACGCTGGGTTCGCACGGAGAGTATTTCCGGGACCGGACGAGCGGCAAGAACATTCAATTTCCCTACGGGTCTTATTCGGGGCATTTTTGTCTGGGTGTCATTTACGACCGCGCGGATGGCGGAATGATTGACGAGGTGACATGTTGTCCGGCGGACGAGATTCGGTCGATCTCCTCGGTGATTTCTCGCATTCAGGTGTTAGCTGTCGAGAAATGGAAGATTGCCGGCGACAAAAGCGGCTCCGGCAACACGGCGAACATCGGCAGCATCCGGCGCATCGATGACATTTTGTCCGAGAACGGCATGTTTTGCCGGCTGGGCGAGGAATGGTTCGACGATTACTGGATGAATTATGGGGCAATCACCAAAAGAACGAAGACGGGGATGCAAAGAATAACGTCCCTGTCGGATTTTGTGGAATATCGCGGAGGCGATGTTTCGTTGGTTACGCCGCGGAACAACCGGAAATGACGGGGCGCCTCGTCGTTCCGCCGATTAAGTGCCAGGGAATCAAGATTAAATTGGTGCCCTGGATTCGCGCGGTTGCGCCGTCGAATTTTCAAGGGCGTTGGATAGAGCCGTTTATGGGCTCCGGCGCGGTGGCGTTCGGGATTGCCCCCCGAAAGACGTTGCTGGCCGATTCCAATCCGCATATCGTCAATTTTTACCGGGCGTTGGCCGACGGTTATGTGACTGCGGCCGGCGTGAGACGGCATCTTGAACGCGAAGGCGCTTTGTTGTCGCGTACCGAAGGGGAGCATTATTATTCCGTACGGGAACGGTTTAATAAAACTGCCGCACCTCTGGACTTTCTTTTCCTCAATCGCGCGTGTTTTAACGGGCTGATTCGGTTTAATCGGAGCGGCGGGTTTAATGTTCCGTTTTGCCGCAAGCCGGAGCGGTTTGCCAGGGCGTATGTCACCAAAATCTGCAATCAAGTGGAGCGAATCGCCCTAATGTGCGCCTCCGGAAATTACGAATTCAGATGCCAGGACTACCTGTCCACGGTGCTGAACGCCCGTCGCTCCGATGTGTTGTATTGCGATCCGCCGTACATAGAGCGGCATGCCGATTATTACAACGGCTGGAACGAACCGCGGGAAAGTCGTTTGGCGCAATCACTAAAAGAGTCCGGCGCGCGTTTCATTTTGTCGTCGTGGCTTGGCAATGTCCATCGATCAAACCGCTTCATCGGCCTGTTTTGGTCGGGATACAATATATTTGCGCGCGCGCATTTCTATCATGTGGGCGCCAAGGAAAGCAACAGAGGCGCCGTTGTGGAAGCGTTGATAACCAACTATGAAGCGCAGTCCTCCGGCGACGCGGGCGAGGCATGCCTTTATTCATTCGACGACTCGCGTCGGGTGTGTGACGGTTTGCGCGAAAAAACCCGTTGACGGCGGTGTTGCGCGGACATTTTATTTCCGCAAGAACGCAAGGATTTTTTCGTTGATTTCGGCGATGAATTTTTCGCGGTCAAAACCGGGCGGGTCGATCAATTCGGCGGGAAGATCTTCGTCGGGGATGCGTTGCGAGAACCGCGGGACAAATCCGTAATGGTATCCGCCGCGGATTAATTCGTATTCCGTCGTCCGCGGCGGCAGATTGTCGCGCAAATGTTCGGAATGAAACGGCGCGCGCAAAATTGTATCGCCGTCAATCTGCAGAATTAAAACCTCCGCCGAAAGTTTCGCCAGCGATTCCGCGTCCATCATTTGTCCGACCGGCGCGACTAACGCGATTTTGCGAAAGGCGACGGGATTTTGCGAAAAATCCCAAAATTGAATTTTCGGATTCGGCAAAAACGCATGTTTCGCCCGCAGCATCCATCTTATCCAAAACGGAAAATCGCCGCAGGTGTTTTCGTCTTTGTCGTGATTGCGCGCGCAATGCAGTAAAAACGATTCCCAATTGACGCTTACGCCCGCCGCCGCCAGCACGGACGCGCCGCCGAGCGAATAGCCGACCGCGCTGATATTGTCCGCGTCCAAAATCGGCGCGAAACCTTCGTCGTTTTGCAGCGCGGCGCGCGCGCGTTTTATGTCATTAACCCGCCCGTGTATGTGAGTTTTAAGGTCGTCAAAATGAATGTGCTGCGGCGCGATTACGACAAATCCGTTCTCCGCCAGATGCGCGGCGGTAAGGTGATGATTCCGATAATATCCGCTGTTGCCGTGCGACATCACGACGAGCGGCAGCATTTTTCCGTCCGGCGCGGCGTCTTTCGCATATTCCGCGTCAAACGGGCCGAGACGAATTTGTCGCGGCGTTTCTTCGGTCGGATACCAGACGCCGAACGCGCCGCCATTTTCGCCCCGCATCTCGCGGAAGCCGACGTTATTTAACGATTCCGCAAAGGCGTCCGAAAAATGCGCGCACGACAACGCGAGCAACGCAACCGCCGCCGCGGACGCTCGCACCGCCGCCAATTCGTCAATCCTCGCGCAACAGTTCGTTGATGGCGGTTTTGGCGCGGGTTTGTTCGTCCACTTTCTTGACGATTATCGCGCAATTGAGCGCGTATTTTTTGTTCTTCGCCGGCAGCGAGCCGGGGACGACAACGCTGCCCGGCGGTACCTTGCCGTAGAGGATTTCGCCGCTTTCGCGGTCGTAAATTTTGGTACTTTGCCCGATGAACACGCCCATCGCAATCACCGCGCCCTTGCCGACGACGACGCCCTCCACGATTTCGGAGCGCGCGCCGATGAAGCAGTCGTCTTCTATGATTGTCGGGGACGCCTGCGGCGGTTCCAGTACGCCGCCGATTCCCGCGCCGCCCGACAAATGCACGTTTTTGCCGATTTGCGCGCACGAGCCGACGGTCGCCCAGGTGTCCACCATCGTTCCCGCGTCCACGAACGCGCCGATGTTGACATAACTCGGCATCAGCACGACGCCGGGCGCGATATGGGCGCCGTAGCGGACGGTCGCCGGGGGGACGACGCGGACGCCGCCTTTTTCCGCGCTGTGCGGATTTTTGCGGGAGTATTTGAGCGGCACTTTGTCGTAATAGCGCGCGTCTCCGCCCTTGACCCGCTTGCCGGAGGCGATGCAAAACGAGACCAGAATGGCTTTTTTCAGCCATTCGTTGATCTGCCAGCCGCCTTCGCCGTCCGGCTCGGCGACGCGCAATTCGCCGCAGTTGAGGCCGTCCAGCGTCGCCTGCACAATCCGCCGCAACTCGTCGGAGGCGGACTGCGGATCCAATTTGTCGCGCCGCTCGTAGGCGGCCTCGATCGTCTGTTTCATCATCGCTTTAAGATTTTGCATAACCGCAACTATATCACATATCGGCGGAAACGGTACCGGAATCGCGTTTTTGTCAAATTAAATTGCGGCGGCAAATTGCGGCGGTTTTAATCGGCGCGGCGCGTTTCGCGGGAAAAAATCCCGGCGGGCGGCGGGACGGTCGCGGTTCGCAGGCGGACGCGCAATTGACGGTGGCTGTCTTTCGGCATGCAGTCAAACGCCGCCAACACATTAAAACGCCGCCCGCCGCATTCCGCGACAAACACCGCCAGCCACGGCGCGACCGAAACGCTCCGCAACCGCCCGCGATGAACGCCGTCCGCGGCGGTGATTTCCACTTCGCCGCCGGGCAAAAACGCCGCCGCCCGCGCCGCGCCGCGCCCGCGCAAAAGCGCATGACGGCGGACGGCGAAAACAAACGCCGTCGCGATGGCGGCGGCGGCGAGGATGCGCGGCGGCGGCGGAATTGCTATAATTGACAGCACTCCGGCGACGGCGGACGCGCCCGCGGCGGCGAACAATACGAACAGAAACGGCGAGGCGGAAAACCGAAATTTTGATTCCATGAACGAAAATCCTACCACAACCGGATATTTGGCCGCCGCGTGTTTTGACGGCGCGGACGCGGCGGCGTTTTTGCACGGGCAATTCAGCGCCGACATCGCCGCACTGCCGCCCGCGCGGTGGCGGCGCGCCGCCTATTGCTCGCCCAAGGGACGGGCGCTGGCGACGATGATTGTCGCCCGCCGCGACGGCGGATTTGTCGTTTTGCTGCCCGCGTCTCTCGCCGATTCGGTCGCCGCCGGATTGTCGCGTTTTGTGCTGCGCGCGAAAGTCAAAATTTCGCGTCCGCCGTGCGCCGTTGACGCGCGCGTCTCCGCCGCCGATTTTGTCGTCGCGGCGGACGGCGGCGGAGTGATTGAAGAAGAAGACGGCGCGCTGGAAATTGACGAGGGCGGCGGCGCGCGCCTGCGGCTGCGATTTGATTCCGCGGCGGCGGCGGACGGCGACGATGCGGCGTGGCGGCGGATGCAAATTCTTCGCGGCGTGCCGTGGATTGATTCCGCGACTTCCGGGCGGTTTGTGCCGCAGTATTTTAATTGGGATCTTTTGGGCGGCGTGAGTTTCCAAAAGGGATGCTATGTGGGGCAGGAAATTATCGCCCGCCTGCATTATCTCGGCAATGTCCGGCGTCGCGGCTATATTTTGCGCGGCGGCGGTCCGCCCCCGGCGGCGGGCGAAAAAATCGGCGCGGCGGAGGTGATTAACGCCGCGCCCGACGGCGACGGTTTTGCGGCGTTTGTCGTCGCGCCGCGCGATTTCGGCGACGCGCCGCAAGACGAAAAACCGGCGGCAGAACTGGCGGAACCGCCGTACGGTCTGCCTTCGGCGGCGGAGGAGCAAAAACCGAAACCGAAAGTCGGGGCGTGAATACAAATTCGCCCGCGCCCGCGAATTTCGCAAATCCGCAAATCCGCGAATTAACGGATAATAAAATTCCGCCCGCAAACTTCGCGAATTTTTTGTAAAAGTTTGGCGAATTGCGCGGCGGCGTGCTATACTACCGGTTGCGTCCGCGAACGGCGGGCGGCGGAGACGATGATGGAAAGTGCGGTATTGACCACCGGCGGCAAGCAGTATCGCGTCAAGCCCGGCGACACGATTGTCGTGGAGCGGCTGGACGACGAAGCGGGGACGTCCCGCGTTTTCGGGCGGGTTTTGCTGCTGGAAACGGACGGCGGCGTCCGCGCCGGCGCGCCCTATTTGGAGAATGTTTCGGTGCGGGCGACGGTGCTGGAACATTTGCGCGACGACAAGGTCCGCGTTTTTAAGATGCGCCGCCGCAAAAAAAGCCGCCGTGCGCACGGACACCGGCAGCATCTTTCGCGGGTGCGCATTGACGGCATAGACGCCGCGGCGGCGGAATCCGAATCCCGATAGGAGACAAGAACGATGGCGCAGAAAAAAGCCGGCGGGTCGTCCAAAAACGGCCGCGATTCCAATCCCAAGTATTTGGGCGTCAAGTGTTTCGGCGGACAGCCGGTGCGCCCGGGCGCGATTATCGTCCGCCAGCGCGGCACCAAATTTCATCCCGGCAAAAATGTCGGAATGGGGCGCGACCATACGCTGTTTTGCGTCCGTCCCGGGGTGGTGTTTTTTCAACGGCGCGGGCCGGCCGGGCGGCATTATGTCAATGTGCTGCCGCCGGACAACGCCGCGTCCTGATCTTTTCCCGCCGCAAGGGGCGGAGAATTGGGCATGAACGATATTGTTGAGGAGCGACTGGATTACGGGCAGCGGTCTGTGGGGCGGGTTGGCAAAAGCGGAATTATTTATCTCGCCGAGTGCCTGACTACGGGGAAGGGGTATGTCGGTCAGACGATGCGGACGCTTCGGACAAGAAAGCAGGGGCATTTATTATCGGCAAAAAAAGGGCGAGAAACTCCGTTTTGTAATGCCCTGCGAAAACATGGCGCCGCCAATTTCCGCTGGCGCGTTATGTTCGAAATGCTCCCGTGCGTAGAGTGCTTGAATCGCGCGGAGGAGTGGTGTATTGAAAAATGGAACACTCTCGCTCCCAACGGCTATAACGCCACCACCGGCGGCGGGAATAAAAGGGTCAGCGAGGAGACGCGGAGAAAAATGAAAAAAATCATGAACTCCCCGGAATACAAATCTCGCGCACGCCAGTCGGCGATTCGGCGAAGCACGCCCGAATATCGCGAAAAAATTGCCAACAAACTACGAGGGCGGAAACGCCCAGAAGTAGCGGCGAAAAATCGCGGGCGGAAAATGTCCGCCGCCGCCCGCAAAAAAATGTCGGAGGCAAAACGTGGTAAGCCATCATGGAATAAGGGGCTGTCGCCGTCTGCCATAACGCGCGCAAAAATCGCGGCATCATTGCGCGGACGTTTTGCGGGCAAAAACAATCCCGCTTGCCGTCCGGGCGTAGGGGCAAAAATATCGGCGGCGAAACTTGGACATAAACATTCCGCCGAAGCTCGCGCGAAAATGTCGGCGGCTCATCGTAGGCGCGTAATATCTCGCCGGACGGCGGGGGCGGGCGGGTTGTTGTGATGAAAAAAGGATTTGTCGATGAGACCGGAATTGTCGCGGCGGGCGGCGACGGCGGCGACGGCATTGTCAGTTTTTTGCGGGAACGCGGCAGACCGCGCGGCGGTCCGGACGGCGGCGACGGTGGCGACGGCGGCGACGTGCGCATCGCCGCCGACGGACGGATCAAAACGCTGCTGGAGTTGGGACGCCGCCGCCGCGTGGTCGGCGGACGCGGCGGACACGGCGGCGGCGGCGACCGTCGCGGCGCGGGCGGCGACGAGATATTGCTGCGCGCGCCGGTCGGTACGCGAATTTATGACGCGGACACCGGCGCTTTGCACGCCGATTTGGCGCGCGACCGCGCGAATTGCGTTCTCGCCCGCGGCGGACGCGGCGGGCAGGGAAATCGTCATTTTAAGACCTCCACGAATCGCGCGCCGCGCCGCAGAACGGAGGGCGAAACCGGGGAGGAACGGCGGTTTCGTCTGGAATTGCGATTGCTCGCCGATGTCGGATTGCTCGGATTGCCCAACGCCGGAAAATCTTCTTTGTTGCGGGCGTTGTCGGCGGCGCGTCCGAAAGTCGCGGCGTATCCGTTTACGACTTTGTCGCCGCAATTGGGGGTGATAGATTCCGGCGACGGCGCGGCGGTGACGGTCGCCGACGTGCCGGGATTGATTCGCGGGGCGGCGCAAGGGGCGGGATTGGGCAGCCGATTTTTGCGGCATTTGACGCGCACCGCGCTGCTGTGTCATGTGGTGGATATGAGCGCCGCCGATCCCGCCGCCGATTGTTTGCAGGTGCAAAAAGAGTTGGAGGAGGGCGCGCCGCCGCTGTCCGAAAAACCGCGCTGGCTGGTGTTGAACAAATCCGATCTTTTGCCGGCGGCGGCGCGCGGCGAATGTCGCGCGGAAATGCGGCGGCGGTTTCCGCATTTTGCGCGGACGCATGTCGTTTCCGCGCGCAGCGGCGAGGGCGCGCCGGAGTTTTCCCGCGATTTGTTGCGGCATTATGCGGCGGACGCGGTTTAATCCCCGGCGCGTCATCGTCAAGGTCGGGAGCAGTTTGCTGACCGCCGACGGTACGCGGCTGGATTCCGATTATATTTTACGTCTCTGTACGCAGGTGGCGGCGGCGCGGCGGGAGGGATGCGAAATCGTCATTGTTTCGTCCGGCGCGGTGGCGGCGGGCGTGCAGCGGCTCGGCTGGCGGCGGCGTCCGGCGGCGCGGGCGGATGTGCAGGTGGCGGCGGCGGTCGGACAAATGCGGCTGATTGACGCCTTTGAAGAGGGATTTTCGCGCCATAAATTGCACGCCGGGCAGGTGCTGCTGACCGCCGAGGATATGGCGCACCGGACTTTGTATTTGAACGCGCGGGCGGCGTTGCGGCGGATGCTGGCGCACCAGACGGTGCCGGTCGCCAACGAAAACGACGTCATCGCCACGGACGCGGTGCGTTTCGGCGACAACGATCGCTTGGCGGCGCAAATCGCCAATTTGTTGGAGGCGGATTTGCTGCTGATGCTGACCGACGCCGAAGGATTGCGCGCGGAAGGCGGCGCGATTGTGCGGGAGGCGGCGGCGAACGACGATTCGCTGCTGCGCCATATTTCGCCGTCCGCGCCGGGGGTGGGTTCCGGCGGAATGGAGGGAAAACTCGGCGCGGCGAAGGCGGCGGCGCGCAGCGGCGCGCATTCTTTAATCGCGGACGGACGCGATCCGCGGGCGTTGGCGCGGGCGCTTTCCGGCGACGACAATTTCGGTACTTTGTTGTTCGCGGACATGCCGCGGTTGTCGGCGCGAAAGCAGTGGCTGGCGAGCGGATTAAATGTGTGCGGCGCGCTGTCTTTGGACGCCGGGGCGGTGCGCGCGGTGGTGCGCGACAAAAGAAGTTTGCTGCCGGCGGGTGTGCGCGCGGTGCGCGGCGATTTCGCGCGCGGGGACGCGGTGGCATTGACGGACGAAACCGGCGCGGCGGTCGGATATGCGCTGGTCAATTACGACGCGGCGGCGGCGCGCAAATTGTGCGGCGCGAAGAGCGGCGACATTCCCAAAATCATCGGCTATATGCACGAAGAGGAAATGGCGCACCGCGACAATATGTCCATTTTGGAGACGCCGTCGTGACCGAATTATCCGCCGAACTCGCGCTTTACGACAAGGATTTGCGCCGCATCGCCGCCACGGCGAAGAAATTGGTGCATTCGGACGCGCCGCTTGCCGCGAAAATCGGGCGGCGGCAGATGACCGGCGGCAAGCGGTTGCGGGCGACGGTCGCGCTGGTATGCGGGCGGCTTTGCGGGATTCCGGACGACACCGGCGACAAAATTGCGATTGCGATAGAAATCATCCACACCGCCACGCTGCTGCACGACGATGTCGTGGACGACGCGCCGATGCGGCGGCGGCGGTCTACGGTTAATCGGACGGACGGCAACGCCGCCGCCGTTTTGGTGGGCGATTTTTTATATTCGCGGGCGTCGCAAATTCTCGCCGGAATCGGCAGTTTGCCGCTGCTGGCGTGGATTGCGAAGGCGACGAATAGTTTGGCGGAGGGCGAAGTGCTGCAGCTGGAATACAGCGGAAAGGAAATCGGCGAAGACGCGTATTTTGACATTATCGGGCGCAAGACGGCGAATTTATTTGAATCGGCGGCGGCGGCGGCGGCGTTGGTCGGCGGACACGACGAGGATTCGCCGACCCTGCGCGCCCTCGCCGGCTACGGGCGGCATTTGGGGATGGCGTTTCAATTGGTGGACGATTGTTTGGACTATGCCGGGGCGGACGCCGACACCGGCAAAAAAATCGGCGCCGATTTCGCCGAGGGAAAAATGACTCTGCCGGTAATTTTGGCGTTGGCGGCGGCGGACGATGCGTCCCGGCGGCGGCTGTTGGCGGGCTGGCGGCGCGACAACGCCGGCTCTTTCGCCGAAACGCTGCGGCTGGTGCGCGAAACCGGCGCGCTGGAAGAAACGCGTCGTCGCGCCGCCGACTGCGCCCGCCGGGCGGAGGAATCGCTGTCCGTATTTTCCGAAGAATCCCGCCGCCCGCTGGAAATGCTGGCGCGCGCGTCCGTCCACCGCAGCCATTAAATTACAACGCCCCCGTCCCATTCCCGCAAAATCAAGGAAAAGAGACCGTCCCATTCCTACCCCCTTTGCCCCATTCCTGCGAAGGCAGGAATCTCCGGCGCCGAAGGCGCAAACTGTCGCCGCTTTGCGGCGAATCGGTGAAAGAGATTCCGGCTTTCGCCGGAATGGCGGTTTTTTTATATTTTCGGATACCGCCAAATTCGGTATTGTCCGCAAAGACAAAAAGTACCGCCATTCCGGCGAAAGCCGGAATCTCTTTAATTCCATTCCTGCGAAGGCAGGAATCTCCTCGCCGAAGGCGGTAATTGTCGCCGAAGGCTTTTACAATTTCCCGCCGCTTTGCGGCGGCGGAGATTCCTGCCTTCGCAGGAATGGGACGGGGAGGAGGCGAAAATGGCGTATTTAGCGAAATTTCCGCAAAAAATTCACCCCGAAAAAAAAATCGCAAAATAAATTGAAAACGCGGCTTTTTTACTCCCGTTCTCTGATATAATCAAATTTTTATTGCATTTCAAGGAGAATCCCGATGAAAACTGCTGCACCCCCCCCCCCCCCTCGCCTCGCTACTTTTTCGGGTTCTTTTCGCTTTTCCCTTTCCTTTTGTGGCGATCCTCTAAAAACAAGAAACGAA
>JBPCXA010000017.1:0-3913 GCA_051008975.1 Gammaproteobacteria bacterium | reverse complement strand
CGGCTACCGCCGCAGGCGGACGCGGCGCGCATCGCGGCGTCAATCCAGAACGGCGTACTCACGGTCGTCGTGCCGAAGTCGAAGGCGGCGGTCGGGCGCAAAATAGAAGTGCGTTAACCGCGTCCGTCGTTCGCGCGCGGCGGCGGATCTTCGCCGCCCGCGCAAAACGGATGACAGCGCGACAATCGGCGCAACGTCAAAAACAGCGCGGCGGGCGCGGAGTGCGTCATAAACACCCGCCGCGCATAGTCGGAACAGGTCGGCGAAAAACGGCAGCCGCCGCCGAAAAACGGCGACAAAAAAAGCCGATAACCGCCGATACACGCCAGCGCGATTCGGCGCGCGCACTTGTCGGCGAAGGCGATTATATTCTGCGCCATGTCGTTCCTTCCGCCGAATCTTCCAGCGCGATTCCTTGCGCCGCGAGTTTGTCGCGCACCGCGTCGGCGGCGGCGAAATCCCGATTCTTTCGCGCGCGCCGCCGTTCCTTTATGAGCGATGCAACTTCGTCGTCGGAAATGGAATCGGCGGACGCGGAATGAAACCATCGCGCCGCCGAAACATTAAAAAATCCGAGCAGCCGCCCGGAAGCGAACAGTTTCGCCCGCGCATCGCCGCCTTTGTTGACGTCGCGCGCGAATTCGTGCAAAAGCGCGAACGCGCGCGGCGTATTCAAGTCGTCCGACAACGCCGCGGCGATTTCGTTTTCGTCGCCGGGCGAAACCGGCGGCGGCGCGTCTCCCAAAGCGCGATACAGGCGGTCAAGCGCGCTTTTCGCCTCTTCCAAAATTTGCGCGCCCCAATGCAGCGGGCTGCGATAGTGCGCCGCCAGCAGCGCATAGCGCGCCGCCTCGCCCGGAAACCGCGCGAGCGCGCCGGAAAGCGGAAGGGCGTTGCCGCGCGACTTGGACATCTTGCCGCCGTCGGTCGTTACATGCCCGTTATGCACCCAAAACTTGGCGAACGATTCGCATCCCCCGGCGCAGCGGCTTTGCGCGATTTCATTTTCGTGGTGCGGAAAAATTAAATCCTGCCCGCCGCCGTGCAGATCAATTTCTTCGCCCAGACACGCCGCCGCCATCGCCGAGCATTCAATATGCCATCCCGGACGCCCGCGTCCCCACGGGCTTTCCCATCCCGGCGCGTCGTCCGCCGCGGGTTTCCACAGCACGAAATCGGCGGCGTCTTTTTTGTAGGGCGCGACCTCCACCCGCGCCCCGGCGCGCATATCCGCCATCCGCCGGTTGGACAGCGCGCCGTAATCCGAAAAAGAAGGCGCGTGAAACAGAACATGATTTTCCGCCGTATATGCGAATCCTTTTTGCAAAAGCGTTTCAATCATCAAAATCATTTGCGGGATGAACGAGACGGCGCGCGGTTCCGCGGTCGGCGGCAAGGTATGCAATCGCCGCATTTGCTCGTGATAGGCGTTTTGCCAGCGGGCGGCGAGCGCGGCGGGCGTTTCGCCGGCTTCGGCGGCGGCGGCGATAATTTTGTCGTCAATATCGGTGATGTTGCGCGCATACAGCACCGCGTCTTCGCCGTAGCGGCGCCGCAGCAGGCGAAACAAAACGTCAAACACCGCCGCCGGACGCGCGTTGCCGACATGCACCGGCCCGTATACGGTCGGGCCGCACACATACATCGTCACCCGTTTTTCGTCGCGCGGCGCGAACAATTCGCGGCGGTTGGAAAGCGTGTTGTAAAGCGAAATGTCGTTCATGTGCGGGGCGGAGGCGAGGCGCAATTGTATACGCCGCCGCCGTCAATCAGCGAATTTAATTGATCGCGCGCCGACAAAATTTCCGCGGACGCGCGCGAAAATCCGTCCGCCGCCGCCGCCGCGAAACGATCGCGGCAGTCCGCGTTGCAAAATCCGGCGACGCGTCCGCGGTAGTCCGCCAGCCCCCCGGCGACGACCGGTCGCCCGGAAAACGGACAGCGGCGGTTGACCGCCCGGCGGCGGCGGACAAAATCTTCGCGGCATAATATCGTATTTTCGGCGCGCGGCGATTTTTCCGGGCGGTTGATGTTGAAATGCAGTCCGCGGCTTTCGCGCCGCGCCAGCGCGCCTTCTATGATCAATTCCGCGCACTGCGTCAGGTTGCGCAATTCCAAAAAATCGCGGCTGATCGCGTGCCGCCGATAGTATTCCTCAATCTCCTCGCCGAGCAATTCGATGCGGCGGCGCGCGCGAATCAAACGCTCGTCGCTGCGCGCGACGCCGACATAGTTCCACATTAGTCTCCGCAATTCGTCCCAGTTGTGCGCGACCATCATATTTTCGACGGCGGGGGAAATGCGCCGCTCGTCCCACGGCGGAATACTTTTTTCGCGGCGCGGACGCAACTCCGCGGACGCCGCTTCGGCGGCGCGGCGGGCGGCGGCGACGCATTCCAGCAGCGAGTTGCTCGCCAGCCGGTTCGCGCCGTGCAGTCCGCCGCAGGCGGTTTCGCCGACCGCGAACAGCGCCGGCAAATCGGTGCGCCCGTCCAAATCGGCGCGAATTCCGCCGCAGCAATAGTGCGCCGCCGGCACCACCGGAATGCGCGCGGCGGCGTCCAATCCCAGCGATTCGCAACGCCGCATCACGGTCGGAAATCGCCGCCGCCAAAAATCGGGCGGGTGCGCGGACAAATCCAAATATACGCAGTCGGCGCCGCTGCCCTTCATTTCCGCGTCTATCGCGCGCGCCACCGCGTCCCGCGGCGAAAGTTCGTCCGCGCCGGAGTTTTCCATAAAATAATTCCCGTCGCCGCCGCGCAATCTCGCGCCTTCGCCGCGCACCGCCTCCGTAATCAAAAAAGAGGACGAAAGCGGATGATACAGGCAGGTCGGATGAAACTGCACGAATTCCATATTGACGATGCGGCAGCCAGCGCGATACGCCATCGCAACGCCGTCGCCGGTCGCGTCCGGCGGAGTCGTCGCGTACAAATATGCCTTGCACGCGCCGCCGGAGGCGAGAATTACCGCCCGCGCGTTGACCGTTTCAATTTTTCCGCGCGCCAAATCCAGCGCGTAAAATCCGCGGCAGACGCCGTCCGAAAATAAATTCACCGCGATGCAGTGTTCGCGGACGCGGATATTTTTCCGCCCGCGGACGCGCGCGCCCAAGGCGGAAACGACCGCCGCGCCGGTCGCGTCGTCCACATGCGCGATGCGCCGCGCCGAGTGTCCGCCCTCCCTGCCGAGCGCGAAACCGCCGTCCGAATCGCGGTTGAATCGCACGCCGTTTTCCGACAGGAAAGCGATTGCCGCGGGCGCGTCTCCGACAATCGCGCGGGCGACGGCGGTGTCGCAAAGCCCGTCCCCGGCGCGCAAAGTATCGGCGAGATGCGCGTCCGCCCCGTCCGCGGCGGAAAGCGCGGCGGCGATTCCGCCCTGCGCCAGCGCGCTCGCGCAATCGGGGAGTTCGCGCTTGGCGAATACCGCCACTTTGAGGCGCAACGGCAAAGACAGGGCGGCGGTCAATCCCGCCGCGCCGCCGCCGACAATCGCGACATCAACATTCATCGCAAAATTATAAACCGCCGCCGCCATTTCGCCGCCCCGCCCCGCCATTTCCGCCCCCGCCATTTTCACTCCGCCGCCGCCGCAAATTCCGCCCGCCGTCCCACACCTAAAATCCCGCCGCCCGCCGCCCTCTTTGTCCCATTCTTGCCCTTAAATCCCATTCCCACCCGCCGTCCCATTCCTGCGAAGGCAGGAATCTACGCCGCCGCAAAGCGGCGGGAAATTGTACAATTACCGCCTTCGGCGTATAGATTCCTCCCTTCGCAGGAGTGGGACGGCGGGCGAGAAGCGGGAATTTGCGGGGCGGCGAATGAGATTCCGGCTTTCGCCGGAATGGCGGTGTTTTTATATTCTCGGATACCGCCGAATTCGGTATTGTCCGCAAAAACAAAAAGAA
>JBPCXA010000016.1:0-16276 GCA_051008975.1 Gammaproteobacteria bacterium | reverse complement strand
GGCGGTATTTGACATTTCGCACAAGGAGAAACCAATGTCCGCTATCCGAAATATCCGAAAGATCGCCGTGTTTTTTGCCGTCCTGTCGCTGGCGGCGGGCGCGCAGGCGAACACGCTAAAAATGGCTTATGACGCCGATCCGGTATCGCTGGACCCGCACGAGCAATTGTCCGGCGGGACTTTGCAGCAGTCGCATCTCAATTTTGACCCGCTGGTGCGGTGGACGCAGGATTTGCATTTTGAGCCGCGTCTCGCCGAATCTTGGGAGCGGCTGGACGAATTGACGATGCGCTTTAATTTGCGGCGCGGCGTGAAGTTTCACAGCGGCAATCCGCTGACTTCCGCCGACGTCTGCTGGACTTTCGCGCGGTTGAAGAAAAGCCCGGATTTCAAGGCGCTGTTCGAGCCGTTTTCCGCCTGCGTTCCGAAGGGCGATTACGCGTTGGAATTGAAGACCGCCAAGCCGTATCCGCTGGTGTTGCATCAGGCGACCTATATTTTTCCGATGGACCGGAAATTCTATTCCGGCAACGATTCCAAGGGAAATCCGAAGGACGCCGTCGTAAAACACGGCGATTCGTTCGCCTCGCGGAACGTTTCCGGCACCGGTCCGTATATCGTCGGTTCGCGGCAGCAGGGAGTCCGCGTGGAAATGAACCGCTTCGCCGATTATTGGGATGCGGAATCGCCGGGCAACGTGCAAAAGATCGTCTTCACTCCGATCGCCAATTCCGCGACCCGCGTCGCCGCCTTGCTGTCGGGCGACGTAGATTTTATCGCGCCGGTGCCGCCCAACGATTTGCGGCGAATCAAAAGAGACCGCAAGGTGGATTTGGTGACGCTGCCCGGCACGCGAATCATCACCTTTCAGATGAATCAGGAGCGTTTGCCGCCGCTGGCGGACGCGCGGGTGCGACAGGCGATCGTGTATGCGGTCAACAACCGCGTCATCGTCCAAAAAATTATGAAGGGATTCGGCACGGCGGCGGCGCAGCAAAGTCCGCAGGGCTATCTGGGCTACAACCCCGATTTGCAGCCGCGCTACGATTTGGAAAAGGCGCGGCAACTAATGGCGGAGGCGGGCTACGCCGACGGCTTTTCGGCGAGTATGATGGCGCCGAACAACCGCTACGTCAACGACGCCAAAATCGCCGAGGCGGTGGCGGGTATGCTGGGAAAAATCGGCATCCGAATCAATTTGAAGACGATGCCGAAGGCGCAGTATTGGCCGAAGTTTGACGAACGCGCCGCCGATTTTATGATGATCGGATGGCATGCGGACACCGAAGATTCGGGAAATTTCAGCGAATTCTTGCTGATGTGCCCGGATCCGGAGGCGGGCTACGGACAATACAACAGCGGCAACTACTGCAATCCGGTGTTTGACCGTCTGGTGCTGGACGTGCAGTCCGAAACGAACGAGGCGGTGCGCGCGATCCGCCTGCAAAAGATAGAGGAAATCGCGAATCGCGAGGCGGCGTTCGTCCCCCTGCACTGGCAAAACCTCGCCTGGGCCGCCCGCAAAGGCGTAAACATCAAGCCCGTCGTCAACGTCCTGAATTTCCCGTACCTGGGGGATTTGGTGGTGAAGGAGTAGGGCGCGGTTTTTCGCGTCCGCCGTCCGTCCGCGGATTCTGTTTTAAGAATCCGCGGGCGATTTTTTTGTAAAAGGAGACACATTATGAAAGAGCAGTTCAAGGCGTGGTTAGTACAACAGGGGAAGACAGAGAATACGGCGAACAATTACGCGTCGTGTGTCAACTCTGTCGGGGGCGATTACTCGCAAAAGACGGGTAAAACCGTTGCGATCTATGAAATTGAAGATGTCGCCTTGGTCAGTGAGATCGCCCGTCAATACGGGAAGGGCGGCGATTATTCGCAGGATGGCGACAAAAGTGCTGGCGGATGGAGAGCGGGCATCGCTCGCTACGCGGAGTTTGTCGCCGAAACGCTGGTTAAAGACGGCGATGGAGATTCGTCTGAAAATCATTCGTCCGAAACGGAAGCCGCGGATGTTGCGTCCGTGAACTTCGGATATGAGCGGGATTTGCAGACGGTGTTTTGCGCCCATATTGCGGCGTTGTATCCGGGCTATAAAATTATCGGCAGAGAACATCCGATTGAAAACAAGCGGATTGATGTTTTGCTGGAACATGCCGACAACAAAGAGTTGTTGGTGGTGGAACTGAAAGCCGGACAGACAGATGCGCGCGTGTTCGGGCAAATCTCAATGTATATTGGCATGCTGCAAAAACAGCCGGGACTTTCGGGCAGGAAAATTAAAGGTGTCATTATTGCGGGCGCAATTGATGACGGCCTGCTCTACGCCTGCAAAACGAATCCGGATATTTCGGTTAAAACGTACCGGAGGAGCATTGAGTTGGAGAATTCCTGTTTGCCGGATAGTGAGGGTGCGGAAGATTAAACTCTTCCGCCGTTTTTATGTCGTCCGCTTTTGGAAAAGCAAAATGTACTCGTGGCGGAAGACATAAAAGCCGCCCGCCAGCGCGCGATAGCGCCAAAGATTTTCCTTGTTGCGTTTGGCGCGGTTGTTGATCATGTTTTTGACGACGATGCTTTTGAGCGACAAGGTTTTGTCGCGCCGCAGCGTCTCCTCCATCACGCGGAATCCCAGCGGCACCCATTCGCCGTCGGCGTATTTGTCGCCGATGACGACCGCCAAATAACGGCGGGCGCGCAACATCGGCGAAAAGTTGGCGACGACCGCGCCGAAACGGCGGGCGAATTCGTCCGTATTTTCGGCGTTGGACAAATCTTCCGGGCGGTCGCTGAATTGAATGATATCGTGATACGGCGGATGCAGAATAATCAGGTCCAGATTTTCGCGCCCGTGTTTGGCGAGAACGGCGGCGACTTTGTCGCGGGTTTTTTCCGCGCCGCTGTCGCCGACGACCGTTTCAGCGAACACGTCCGAATTCGGCGATTTAATCAGTTCCACCGGCTGCGTTTCGGCGGCGCGTTTGGCGATTTTGACGATTTCCGGCAGCAATTCTACGCCGATGCTGTGGCGTCCGAGACGGCGCGCTTCAATCATCGTCGTGCCGCCGCCGAGAAAGGCGTCCAAAACCACGTCGCCGGCGGCGGTGTATCGGCGCATCAATTGGTTGGGAATTTGCGGGATAAAGTTGCCGTGATAAAAGCCGTCGTGCCGCCCGGAGTTGTCGCGGTCGCCCAGCACCCACAAACTGTCGGTCAATAAATCGCCGTATTCGCGCCACCGCGCCAGCGGCAAATCGCTGACGCCGCCGATGGTTCTGCCGTTGGAATTTCTCATTTTTTCGTTGTCTCCGAATTTTCCGAATTATACCCGATTTTCGCGCCGAAGAATGTGTGGATTTCCGAGTTTTATGCTAAAATTTTTGTGTGTGGTGCCGTCGTTAGACATTTATGTTTTACGAAAGACGAAAGGAAACAACGATGACTGAAAAAACCAAGCCCTTTTTCAAAGATATTCTCCGCGTACTGCAGGGTATGGGGGGAAAGGCGAAAGCCGCCGAGGTTATTGAGCGTATAATGAAAGAGCGCAACATCACCGAAGCGGACTACGGAGAATTTGAAACGAAGACCGCGTCCGGCTCGGAATCGGTCAAGAATCCGATTCGGTGGGGGCGGCAACGCCTTGTTTATTTAGGGTATCTGCGGGAGGATTCCGCGTACGGGTATTGGGAGTTGTCCGGCAAGGGGCGGGACGCCGATATTGAATCCGTCGACTCGGAAAAAATGATGCGGGAGTCCAACCAAATGATCGCCGAGAAAAGACAGCAACGTGATAGAAGCGGCCGAGACGCTTTGTCGGGCGTGCAATCTTCGGATTTGTTGCGAAGCGCCGAACCGCAGTTAGAGGCGGACAACGCCGAGTCGCGTACGCCTCCGTCGGATGAAGACCAACTTCGGGAGGCGTTGCTCGCGAAATTGCGCGACCTGTCGCCGGGCGGATTTGAGCGGATCTGCGCGCGGCTGGTGAGAGAGATGGGGTTTGAGGATGTGGAAGGAACGCCGCTTTCCCGCGACGGCGGCATTGACGGATTTGGCGTGCTGGTACTCAATCCGCTGGCGAAAAGACGTTTCGTCTATCAGTGCAAACGATACACCGATGCTTCCGTCGGCGACGCCGCCGTGCGCGATTTTGAGAGCGCCGCCAGACGTAGGCGCGCCGAAATGGGCGCGATTATCACGACATCCGCATTCACCAAAGCGGCGAAAGACCATGTCGCTGGGTCCAATTTTCCCGTTGAATTGATCGACGGCGAGGCGTTGGTGGGGCTGTTTGTAAAATATGAACTCGGCGTCAAGGCGAAGCGGATCATAGAAGTGGATGATCATTTTTTCGTCCAGTACAAAGACAAGGACGAAAAATAAACCGCCGCGGAAGGCGTATAATCGGCGGCGATGGCGCTTTTTATTTTTCTTTTGCGGCGCGTTTTGCAGGGGGCGCTGGTGATGCTCGTCATCAGCGCGATCGCGTTCGCCATTCGCGACGAGCTCGGCGATCCGCTGCGCGAACTCGTCGGGCAGTCGGTTTCCGAGGAGGTGCGCGAGGAGTTGCGGCGCGAAATGGGATTGAATGATCCGTTTCTCGTGCAGTATTGGCGTTTTCTTAAGAACGCGGCGCGCGGCGATTTCGGCGATTCGCATTTTTACAAAAAGCCGGCGCTGGACGTGATTTTGGAGAAGTTTCCCGCGACTTTGGAGTTGGTGTTCGCCGCCGCGCTGATTGTGATGCTGGTCGCCGCGCCCGCCGGGGTGTATTGCGCGATTCGTCCGCGCAGCGTTTCGGCGCGGCTGGTGATGTTTTTGTCGGTGGTCGGAATTTCGGCGCCGGTGTTTTTGATCGCGATATTTTTGATATATCTTTTTTCGGTGCAGCTGGGCTGGCTGCCCTCCTACGGGCGCGGCGACGTCGCGCCGCTGTTCGGGATATTGTGGAATAGCGGTTTTGCGACCCGGTCGGGCTGGCTGCATCTTTTGCTGCCGTCTATCGCGTTGTCTTCCATAATGCTGCCGCTGTTTGTGCGGCTGATTCGCGCCGAAATGCTGGAATGTCTCGCCGCCGAATATGTGCGTTTTGCGCGCGCGAAAGGGGCGCCGCCGTGGCGGGTGTATTTTGTGCATTCGCTCAAAAATACGATGCTGCCGGTGATCACCGTCGGCGGGGTGCAAATCGGAACGCTGCTCGCCTATACGATTCTGACCGAATCGGTGTTTCAATGGCCGGGCACCGGGCGGCTGTTTTTGGAGGCGGTGAATCGCGTGGACGCGCCGCTCGTCGTCGCCTATTTGATCGTCGTCGGACTGGTGTTCGTCGCGGTCAACACCGTCGTGGATTTTGTGTATACGCTGGTAAATCCGACGGTGCGGCTGGGGGACGCGGCGTGAGGGATTTTTTGCGCGGCGATTTATGGTGGCGTTTTTCGCGCGACCGGGCGGCGCAGACGGCGGCGGCGGTTTTTGCGATATTCGCGTTGTCGGCGGCGTTCGCCGGAATTGTCGCGCCGTTTAATCCGCATGATCCTCTGCAGATTGATTTGCTGGATTCGGAGACGCCGCCGTCCTGGGAGGAGGACGGGGACGCGCGTTTTCTTTTGGGGACGGACGCGCAGGGTCGCGATTTGTTTTCGGCGATATTGTACGGGCTTCGCATTTCGGTGGTCATCGGCGTGTTCGCGGTTTTATTGCAGGCGTTTTTGGGGGTGGCGATAGGTCTCGTCGCCGGCTATGCGGGCGGGCGGACGGACGCGGTTTTGATGCGGATCGCCGACATACAACTTTCGTTTTCGTCCTTTATGGTGGCGATTGTCGCGCTGGCGTTGTTTCAGGCGGTGTTCGGGGCGGCGCGCTACGAGGAGTTGGCGTTGTATATGTTGATCGCGGTGATCGGAATTTCGGAATGGCCGCAGTATGCGCGCTCCGTGCGGGCGGTCGTACTCGCCGAAAAACAGAAGGAATATGTTTCCGCGGCGCGCGTTTTGGGTTATCCGCCGCCGCGCATTATTTTCCGCCATTTGTTTCCGAATACGCTTTCGCCGGTGCTGGTGATCGCCACGGTGCAGACGGCGAACGCGATTATCAGCGAGGCGTCGCTTTCGTTTTTGGGATTGGGAATGCCGGTGCGGCGTCCGTCCCTGGGTTCGCTGATTCACTCCGGTTTTGAATATATTTTCAGCGGCGCGTGGTGGATTACGTTTTTTCCGAGCGCGGTGCTGGTGGCGCTGATTTTGTCGGTGAATGTGCTGGGCGATTTTTTGCGGGACGCGCTGAATCCGCGGAACGCGCGGTTATGACGAAGACGGCGTTGTTGGCGGCGGACGATTTGCGGGTGTCGTTTTTGCGGCGGCGCGGCGTTTTGCCGGCGCTGCGCGGGGTGTCGTTTTCGCTGTCGCCGGGGGAACGGCTGGGGGTGGTCGGTGAATCGGGCGCGGGAAAATCTTTGGCGGCGGCGGCGCTGCTGGATTTAATTCCGCCGCCGGGCGAAATTACCGGCGGCGCGGTGTGGTTTGAGGGGCGAAATCTTTTGTCGCTGTCGCCGGCGGAACTTCGCGCCGTGCGCGGGCGGCGCATTGCGATGATTTTCCAGGATCCGCTGACGACATTGAATCCGGTGCTGACTATCGGGGCGCAGCTGACCGAGTGCCTGCGGGCGCACGGAATCGCGGACGGAAAAGAGGCGGAACGAATCGCCGCGGCGCGGTTGCGCGAGGTTTCGATTCCGTCCCCGGAGGAAAGAATGCGCGCCTATCCGCACGAGTTATCCGGCGGAATGCGGCAGCGGGTGGTCATCGCGGCGGCGTTGATTTGCAATCCGGCGCTGATTGTCGCCGACGAGCCGACGACCGCGCTGGATGTGACGATACAGGCGGACATTATGGCGTTGCTGGCGGAGTTGTGCGAAAGCCGCGGAATGGCGCTGATTTTGATCAGCCACGATTTAAGTTTGGTGTCGCAAATGACCGGCGATATTCTGGTGATGTATTCGGGGCGGATTGTGGAGCGCGGCGCGACCGCCGAGGTCATCGCCCGCCCGCGTCATCCCTACACCCGCGGGCTGCTCGCGTCTCTGACGCGGCGCGCCGCCGGAGGGCGGTTTTATCAAATTCCGGGAAATATGCCGCCGCTGGACGCGGTGCCGGAAGGATGCGCGTTTCATCCGCGCTGCCGTTTTGCAAAAGAGATATGCCGCGCCGAGACACCCCGCGAAGAGGCGGGAGTCGCCTGTCATTTTACCGCCGCCGTCGCCGCTTCCGATGATTGACGCGCCGCTGCTGCGGGTGCGAAACGCCGTCAAGCATTTTCGCGGCGGCGGCGAATTCGGCCGCGGAGCGGTCGCGCGGGCGCTCAACGGCGTGTCGCTGGAAGTGCGCGCCGGCGAAGTGTTTTGCGTGGTGGGCGAATCGGGATGCGGCAAATCGACGCTGGCGCGGGTCATCGTCGGGCTGCATTCGCCGACTTCCGGCGAGGTGTATTTTGACGGCGCGCGAATGGACGATTTGCCGCCGCGCAAACGGCGGCGGTTTCGCCGCGAATTGCAGATGGTGTTCCAAAATCCGCACGGTTCCTTGAATCCGCGGATGACCGCGGGCGAAATGTTGGAGGAGGCGCTGCGGTTTCATTTTCCGAAAACCGAAGACCGGCGGGGGAAAATCGCCGCCGCGCTGGAAGCGACGGGATTGTCGGCGGACGCGGCGGCGCGGTATCCGCATCAGTTTTCGGGCGGGCAGCGGCAGCGAATCAGCATCGCCCGCGCGCTGATTGTGGCGCCGCGGTGCATCGTCGCGGACGAGCCGATCGCCGCGCTGGATGTTTCGGTGCAGGCGCAAATTCTCAATTTGCTGGCGGATTTGCGGCGATCGCGGCGTCTCGCCTATTTGTTTATCACCCACGATTTGTCGGTGGTGGAACATTTCGGCGACCGCGCGGCGGTGATGTATGCGGGAAAAATTTGCGAAGTCGCGCGGGTCGCGCCGCTGTTCGCGCGTCCGCGTCATCCGTATACCCGCGTTTTGCTGGACGCCGCGCCGCGCATCGGCAAGCCGTTCGCCCCCGCGACAAAACGTCCCGGCGAACCGCCGTCGCCGCTGAATATTCCCTCCGGCTGCGCGTTTCATCCGCGCTGTCCGCACGCCGCGGAGCGTTGCCGCCGCGAAATTCCCGAACCGCTCGCCGTCGGAGACGCGGTCGTCGCCTGCCACGCCGTTTCCGAAGGGCGAATTTAGCGGGCGGATTTCGCCGGAAAATTCGCGCCGGGCGGCGAAAATGTTCCGAAAAAAAACGGCGCGGCGGCGGTATTTTTCTCCCAAAAAAATCTTTTTTTGCGAAAAATTTGTGGTATACTGCGGATATGCATATTATTGAAGAGTTGGAACTGGAGGAGCTCGCCCGCTTGGATAAGACCGTGCCGCCGTTTTCGGCGGGCGACACCGTCGCGGTGCGGACGCATGTCGTGGACGGCGGGACGCGGCGCATCCAAACTTTCAGCGGGATGGTCATCGCCCGCCGCGGGCGCGGAATCAACGAATCGTTCATCGTCCGCCGCATTTCTTCCGGCGAGGCGATGGAGCGGACTTTTCAGACCTATTCGCCGCTGATCGCCGGCGTGGAAGTTCTCCGCCACGGCGACGTGCGGCGCGCCAAGTTGTATTATTTGCGCGAGCGCAGCGGCAAATCCGCCCGCATCCGCGAGAAACTCGGCCCCAAGAAAACCGTCAAGGCGCGCTGACCGTACCGCAATGTCCTCGCACATCGAACAGCGGTTTAACGAATTGCTGCAAGTTTCCCGCGAGTTGTCGGGCGACAAGCCGCTGCCGCAGTTGTTTCAGGGCGTCATCAATTTGGTCTGCAAATCCACCGGCGCGGACGGCGGGACGCTGTATATGTACGACAACAAGCAGGACACGTTGAAGGCGGTTTTGCTGACGAATTTTTCGCTGGGAATGAGCAGCGTGGTGGAGGAATTTGATCCGCTCGCCGTCTCCGGATTTTTGGAGGTGCCGCTGCGCCAGGGCGGCGCCGGCGCCTCCGCCAAGATTTCGGCGTCGGCTTTTTTGCGGCGGCGGGTCATCGCCGTGGCGGATGTCGGCGCCGACGACGAGTTTGATTTCGAGGGCGTGCGCGCCTTCGACCGCGCCAACAACTACAAGACCGAGCGCATCATCGCCTTTCCGCTGAACGCCAACAACGTGCTGGTCGGCGTGATGCAGGTGATCAATCCGCGCCGCGAATGTTTTTCGGCGGAGTATTTGGATTTTTTGGAGACCCTCGCCGGGCAGATCGCCATCGCCCTGAACAACGCCGTTTTGATCAAGGAGGGCGAGAATTTGCTGGGCGCGATCGTGCAGATGATCGGAATGGCGATTGACGAAAAATCGCCGCACACCGCCGGGCATTGCTACCGCGTCACCGAATTGACGATGATGCTCGCCGACGCGGCGGCGCGGGAGAGCGACGGCCCGCTGGCGGACTTCCAAATGGGCGAAGTGGAGCGCGAAGAACTCCGCATGGCGGCGTTGCTGCACGATGTGGGGAAGGTCATCACGCCCGATCATATTTTGGAAAAGCGCACCAAGTTGTATTCGCTGACCGACCGCATTGATTTGCTGAACGAGCGCATCCACATTTGGACGACCCACGCCGAATTGGAGGCGCTGAAAAAGGCGGTGACGGACGCCGGGCGCGAGGATTTGCTGGAATCGCTGAAGAACGCGCACGCCCCGTCGCGCGAGGATTTGGAATTTTTGGACGCCGTCAACAAGGGGCTGACGCCGATGACGCCCGACAATATGGAGAAACTCGGGGCGATTTCCAGCCGCACAATCCGCAAGCCGGACGGCGGCGGCGGGGCGGCGAAGGAGAACGTCATTATGAAGGAGGATCTTTCCAATTTGCAGACCTTTCGCGGCACTTTGAATCCGGAGGAGCGCAAAATTATGGAAGATCATGTCAAGAGCACGATCCGCCTTTTGTCGTCCATTCCGTGGCCGCGCAAGTTTTCGCGTCTGGTGGAATACGCCGGGCATCACCACGAAAAACTGGACGGCACCGGCTATCCCAACAAAATTAACGGCGATGACATGTCCACGCCGGCGCGGATTCTCGGCATCGCCGACCGCTTCGAGGGGATGAGCGCCCCCGACCGCCCCTATCGCAGCCGCAAGATGTCGCTGTCGCAGGTGCTGAAAATTATGACGAGCATGAGCCGGGACGGCGAGATCGACCCGGATTTGTTCGGCGTCTTTCTCAAGAACAAAATTCATCTGATTTACGGCCGGAAATATCTGGACGAAACCCTGATCGACTGCGAATAGCGGCGCGCCGCCGCCCGAATCAGCGGGCGCTTACAACCCCAAATTGTGTTGTCCGCGTTTGCGCGAACAGTGGCGTACCCGGGTTCCGGGTTTTTGCGCGAAATGTAAAATGCCTTGGCGGTCAAGGGACGCCAAATTAGCGTTGCGTCCCTTGGGAGTCAACACCCAGCGTCCATGGCCGGATTTTTGGGGCGGCTTGATATACCCCGCGAGGACAAGATGGAGCCGTCCCCATTCAATACCGTTGCGAATTGTTTGCGCGCCCGACTTGGTGGTGCGCTCCAATTCTTTGTCGGTAAACTTGAATTGCTGAATCGTCCGGGCGATAATCTCGGACGCTTTGCCTTTTCCTCCCGCATTCCTTAAAGTTTGCAGGATGGGGATATAAAATGTTTCCGCGGTTGTGTGCATAGTGTTTTCTCCTTTCTTTCTTGGAATAATGAAAGTGTGCGATAGTATAGCATAAATCTTCCCAAAAGTCAACACATTTCGGGATTAAATTTAACAAGAGCGAAAACAGCGCGCGAAAATGCGCGTTATTTTTCCGCGACGACTTGCGGGATGGCGGCGGAATGATCGCGCGGTTTTTGCGCGATTTCGGCGGCGGCGGCGCGGGCGATTCGGCGGTAGCGCGCGGCGATTTCGCCGTCCGGATTTTTAATTACGGTCGGCGTTCCGGCGTCGGCGTCGGCGCGGATGGACGGGGCGAGCGGCAATTCGCCGAGCAGTTTGACATCGTATTTTTCGCACATTTTTTTCGCGCCGCCGCCGCCGAAAATATGTTCCGCCCGCCCGCAGTGCGGACATAGATAGACGCCCATATTTTCCACAATTCCCAGCACCGGAATGCTGACTTTGCGGAACATCACCAGCCCGCGCTGCGCGTCCGAAAGGGCGAGATCCTGCGGCGTGGTGACGACAATCGCGCCGGTGATCGGAAATTTTTGCGCCGCCGTCAGTTGAATGTCGCCGGTGCCGGGCGGCATATCCAGCACCAGATAATCCAAATCGTCCCACCGCGTCTCCTGCAGCAGTTGCGAGAGGGCGCGGGTCGCCATCGGTCCGCGCCAAATGGCGGGCTGATCTTCGCCGGTCAAAAATCCGACGGACATCGCCTGCACGCCGTGCGCGACGAGCGGTTGTATGCCGCCGTCTTCGCCGCTTTGCGGACGCCGCCGGATTCCGAGCATCACCGGCACGGAAGGGCCGTAGATGTCGGCGTCCAAAATGCCCGCGCGCGCGCCTTCGGCGGAGAGCGCGAGCGCGAGATTGACCGCGGTCGCCGATTTTCCCACGCCGCCTTTGCCGGAGGCGACGGCGATGATATTTTTAATCCGCGGCATTCTGCGGACGCCGCCCTGCACGATGTGCGGATGAATTCGGATTTCGCACCGCGTCGGAATTGGCGGCAGTCCGGCGTTTCGCAGGGCGTCGGCGATTTGCCGCTGCGCGTCCGCGAAAATACTTTTGGCGGGATAGGGAAATTGCAGCGCGAGGCGCGGCGAATCTCCGTCGCCGGACAGCGCGATTTTTACCGGCGCGAATCCGTTTTCGGCGGCGACGGCGGCGGCGATTTCTTGAATTTTTTCGCGCATTGGATACGATGAATACGATGCCGCCGCCGGACGGCAGTTTTTTTTTCGGACGGCGACAAGCGGCATTATATCATTTAAGAAATTCCATTTCCGCACCACCCGCCCCATTTCCGCGCATCCCGCAATTTTTGCGCTTCACCCCCGTCCCATTCCTGCGAAGGCAGGAATCTCCACGCCGAAGGCGGTAATTGTACAATTTCCCGCCGCTTTGCGGCGGCGGAGATTCCTGCCTTCGCAGGAATGTGACGGGGTGGTGCAGGGATGAAATTTAAGGTGGAAACGGAATTTGGGGCGGGAATGGAATTTTTGGGGATTTATATGTAATTTTGTATTTTGGGTTTTACGCTTGCGTCCGAACTTCGGCGGCGGGCGGAATTGGGAATTTTGGCGGCGGAAGGCGGAAATGTGGTTAAAAAACAACATCACGAGGGGGGGGGGGGGCTCAAACTCCGCTAAATTGGCGGAATTATAGAGAAAATTGTTATAATTATGGACTGCAGAGGGTTTGCAAAGCGATGAATGAACATATTCTATCGCGTGGGGGCGTCTTGCGCGTCCGAAAATTGGCCGTGCGTGTACTGGCCGCGTCGTTCTGCGCGGTTTTGGGGGCGTCCGCGACCGCGCAACTGGGCGACGAGGTGCTTGACGATGTGATTTTGACGGACGCAGGAGTCGGGCAACTGACGGCGAGCAACGGGCTGATTCAGGGGAGCACGTTTTCTCTTCTGATTCCGGGCGTCAACGGGGTGGATTTTACTAATTACGCATATCAATGGTATCACTGTCCCAAGGATCCGACGGAGAATCCGGGGCCGTCGGGAATTGTGCTGTCCAATTGCGTCGTCGGCTACGAGCGGTTTGCGGATGTGCAAGTGCCTCCGGGCGATGCTTTTCCCCCTTCCGCTTTTACCGGCGCCCTCGACGGTTTGGCGTTGTATGTCCTGAATGCCAGGACGCCCAAAGCCCGTCCGTGGATTGTGGCGACGGCGACGCCGAAGGCGGGCGGGACGGCGGCGGGCGGACAGACATTTGTCGCCGCAATGCTGGGGCGGCGGGATTCTTTCGCCCGGCTTCCGTCCAAAATTAAAGCGACCGACTCCCGGATTGCGCCGGACAATTATTTGTCCGCCGCGTACCCGGGCGGGGCGGAGGCGGTGAATCCGTACGAGTGTTTTATCGCGCGGACCGCCGAAGCTTGCGGCGACGAATATCCGCACGGCATCGAAGTATACGGTATTGACTGGCTTGTGCTGAATCTTTCCGGGAGCGCGGGTTTTCTTTTGTCCGGTTTCGAGCGTTCGGGCGTGCAGGATTCCCTCCAATTTAATGCGGACGATCGATGGACGCGGGATCTTGCGGCGGACGACCGTCTGGGTTTTGGATTTTTTCTCGGACGGCTGTACGATGATCGGGCGGCGAGGGAGATTACCGACGACGGGCGGCTGGTACTTTTTAACGGGCGTCTCGATGGAAACGCCGGGGTGCGGGTGCAGTTTACGGTGTCTTTCGCCGATACTTTTACGACTTTGCCGCACGGCGAGGGCGAAGTCGGGCAGGCGTCTTTTTTCCGCGATCTCGATTCGCCGCCGAGCAATTTGCCTTTGGCGAAAGTTCCGCTGCGGGCGGGCAACGGTCTGCTGAAAGGCAGCGCGCTTTCTCCGGCGTTTGACTTTGACGGCGCAGATTATACGAATCTTCTTTACGACAGATTCACGGGCGTGAACGACGAAACTTTCGTCTCGGCGGCGGACGAGAACGGCAATCCGGTGACGGCGGACGATTTTGATATTTTGTGGTATCACTGTCCGGATTCGGTTTTTGCGCCGCATCCGACCAATCCCGTCGGATCGTTTCCGCTGGACACCGATTTGCGGTCGTCGCTGGAAAACTGCGTACCAGGCGACGGCGCGCCGGACGGGGCGGGGACGGAATATTCGCTGCAGAACAAACCGCCGGCGAGTTTGCCGCGCATTTTGGCGGTGGCGGCGCCGAATCGCGAGGGAATTGACAATGCCTATTACGCCAACTATCGCGGACTGTTCACCCTGCATCCGATAATGGGCGTCAACCCCCACAATTCGCTTATCGCCGCGAATAGCCAGATTGCCGCCGTCGGCGGTCTCACCGGATTTGATGTTTTGGAGTGCCAGCAGCAGGCGACCGTCGACGCCTGCGGAACGACGTATCCGCATGGCTTGCAGAGTTTTGAGATTGAATGGGTTTTGGAGTCGGTGTTCATCGCCACGCAGCAGAACGGGACGCAGTCCGTGCGTCCGGCGCTGCCCGGCGACCAGTTTGATTTTTTGCGGAAAGTGACGCCGAAAAGTTTGGGATTGGATTTTCGTCTCGGCGAAGTGTATGACGAGGACAAGGCATTTTCGGTGGACGAAAACGGCGCGGGGGCGTATTTCGCCGCGTTGCGGCAGAACGGGGAAGAAGTATCGCTCGCCATTTCCCTCCGCGTAGAGTTTGTGGATTCGTTCGGCGAGTCGGTCGTCGGCGGCGGCGAGGCGGGTCCCTTTCCGGTGAGTTTTTCGCCGGTGATTGAATGGAACGCCGCGGCGCGGCAATTTACCGTGGTTTCGCCGTCGTCCACCCAGGAGGGGATTGAAGCGGTCGGCGTTAACTGGATATGCACGGACGCGGCGGGGAAGTGGTCGGGCGGAAGTACCGCGGATTTTACCAGAGGGCGAGTTTTGGACATTAACCATGAGTTCCTCAGAGACCGATATACTTCCGACACTTTAACGGGAGGTGATCTGGATTTTTGCAGCCATATCGCGGCGATACTGGACTTCGGCGCCGGCATCGGCGCGAGCAATTTGCCCGAGCCGGTCTCGGGTTTTCATTCCAATCGGCTGCGATTTGTGGGTCCCGATTTGCGCCACAGTCATGATTCGCTTTCCGTCCGACTCCGCCACACCGGGGACGGCTATACCGAGGGCGACGTGTATCATATCGAGGCGACATTTTTGGACCCGCTGGGCGATATTATCACCCTGAACTCCGCCGCCCAGCCGGAAGTGTTTCAGAGGATATTCGTCCTCCCCGGCGGCACCGGTACTGCGGGGGAAATATATGGCGGCAGAAATTTCGGCGCGGTGCCGTGGATTAAATCCACCGCGGACATCAACGTGTCGGGAAGAAATTTTAATATCGACCACACGGTGCAGATCGCCTGTCGCGCCGACGGTTCCACCTGCCCCTTGATCGAAAGACAGGCGTCGTTCGGATACACCTATACGCTGCGGCACGATCATTTTGTCGATTCCTTCCGGACGCTCGCGGACGGGCGGACGGTATTTCTCGATAATTTTTACGTGCGTCTGTACGACGGCGGCGCGACGCGCGTCGACGACGTGGACAATTTTGACGGCATTTCCTGGGTGCGGGGGGGACTGCCGCGCAACGCCCCGATCGAGGGGGAGTATAATATTTTCGTGCAGCGTTTGGATGCGGACGGCGGGCTTCTGCCGGCCGCGCCGGTGAACTTTGCGGACGAAGCGCTGTTCCGGATTGCGAATCGGCAAGGTTTCTCCATCGACAGATTGGGATTGCTTGACCGCAACGACAATCCCGCCGTCGTCGCGGAGCCGACCCCGTTCAATCCGAGTCCGATTCCCGGCCTGGGGGTCGCGCGGCGGACGTGGCAGACAAAAATTAACGACGGGGAATGGGTCGATTTGGGACGTTCCTTTAACGCGGATTATCGTCCGCGGGGCGATGATTTCGCCGGCGCGCAGCCCGGCGATCAATTGCAAATTCGCGCGCATTTTGTGGCGACCGACGAATGGGGTTTTGAGAACGACTTGTTTACGTCGCCGCTTTCGCACACCGACCGTCCGCCGTCCGACGATTTGCTAATCACGATTGCGGGCGTAAACGCGGGCGATTTGGCGAGCGTAGTTTTGACCGGCGTGACCGATCCGGACGGCGCGGTGCTGCCATTCTCCTATCAGTGGCAGGCCGGCGACGAGGGGGGCGAATGGACCGACATTCCCGGCGCGACGGGGGAAACGTACGCGTTAAATTCGGACGATTTTGACGGCAAGGTTCATCTGCGATACCGGGCGGTTTTGACCGATCCGTTTTTCGGACTCGCGTCTTTGATTTCGCCGTCCGCGCGGATTCGGGGAAAGCCCCTCGGGGCGGCGACGGTGTCGCTTATCGGGGAGATTTATTCGGGGGCGGCGACGGTGTCGCTGCTCACCGCCGGCATTTCTATTTCGGAAGAATCGCCGGAATTCAATTTGAATTTTGCGCGCGCGATCTGGTTTGAGGACGGCGCGATCACCGCCACGACGGACGGAAACTTTTATATCCTGCCGTTCCGAAACAACGAAAACGCGGAACTTGCGGCGG
>JBPCXA010000015.1:0-10642 GCA_051008975.1 Gammaproteobacteria bacterium | reverse complement strand
GAAAGAGATTCCGGTCCCCGCGTTCGCGAGGATAAACTTTCGCCGGAATGGCGGCACTTTTAACCTTTTAATTAAGATACGCCATTCCGGCGAAAGCCGGAATCTCTTTAATTCCATTCCTGCGAAGGCAGGAATCTCCTCGCCGTAGGCGCAAACTGTCGCCGAAGGCGGTACAATTTCCCGCCGCTTTGCGGCGGCGGAGATTCCTGCCTTCGCAGGAATGGGACGAAAAAAAATCGCAAAAAAAGTTGAAAATGCGGTTTTTTTTGCCCCGTTCTCTGATAAAATCAAATTTTTACTGCCATTAAAGGAGCGTTCCCCGATGAAAATCATTACCCCCCCCCCCCCTTGTGACTCGTTAATTCTGCGGATTTTTCGCGTTCTCGCCGTGCTTTTGGCGGCGATTTTCGGAACGACGGCGGCGAACGCGCAGCAAGCCCAGCCCGCCCGTGCGCAGGTGTATTCCACGCCCGACACCACGTTCTCCATCAGCGGGCGGACGGTTAATTTGGGCGAGACGCTGGTGGAAATTATCGCCGACGTCGCCGGAAATCCGGTTAATTACGGGGCTTTGTCGAATGTGTTGCGCAAGATTGATTCAGCGGATGGTTCTCTTTCCCTCCCGAGTGGTGCTGACCAGAGTGACCCGGGTACAGGCGCAGTTCAAAACGGATTGCCGGCTTTTGGCGGCACGGTGGTGGCGAGAGGCGATATTCTCCGTTTTTCCCGTTCTACTGAAAATCTGGTCATTACTGTCCGTGTGTATGAAAATGCGGGCAATTTGGCGGTCGCCGCCGGGGAAACTCCGACAGTGGTCGCCACCGTTGATACGGCGGCGGGCGAATTTTTTCTTTTGGCGACCAACGATGTTTGGACGGCGACGACCGACGCCGTTGAAGGTACGCAGGGCTATATGGCTGCGACAGGCGGCGGCAACGGCGGCGAAAATGCGGACGGCGGCGGAACGGCGGCGGTCGGCGACAACGACGGTAACGCCCGGGATTTGGCGGTTATCGGCTTGGGCGTGGGCGTCGTTGGATTTATGGCGGCATACCTTTCGGGTGGCGATTTTTCGCTGTTCAATTTCGCTCCCGATTTGGGATATTCGCTGATCGAAAGCGGCTACGCGTACAATGTCGGCGGACGGCTGAATTTCCGCAAAGACGGCTGGCATTTGTACGCCGCCGCCGGACAGGCGAATTCCAACGGCGAATTCGGCGATTTCCGCTACGAATCGGGCGGCGAATACACCGCCGATTTGTGGACCGCCGCGTTCTCCGAAACCGTGCAGGGCGAAACGGCGGACTACGATTTTTCGCTTTCGGCGGATTACCATGGCGGAATTTGGCGGTTGTCGCCGACGTACCGTTTGCATTCCCGGCTGGAAAAAGACGAAACCGAAACGCGGAATTCGCTGAATTTAGAAAGCGCTCTCCGCTACAACCGCTGGATGATTCGCCCGTCTGCGGGATTCCGCTGGGAATCGGCGGAGGAGTTCGGCGACAACGCCCGCTTCAATTTGTCGGCGGTGCGGCGGTTTTAGGGGGAGGATTCCTGCTACGTAGGGAAGAGATTCCGGCTTTCGCCGGAATGGTGTATTTTTATATTTTCGGATACCGCCAAATTCGGTATTGTCCGCAAAGACAAAAAGTCCCGCCATTCCGGCGAAAGCCGGAATCTCTTTGTTCCCTTTGATTTTTCGCCTTAACCACCCGTCCCATTCCTGCGAAGGCAGGAATCTATACCGCCGCAAAGCGGCGGGAAATTTGCGCCTTCGGCGCGGCGATTCCTGCCTTCGCAGGAATGGGACGGGGGGCGGGAGAGTTTTTATTCCGCGGAACTTTGTTCTGTGTACAGCGACAAACGCGCGAATTCTTCCGGGGATAAAGTTTGCGGGCGGCGCGACGGATCAATTTCCGCGCCCTGCCAATTTATGGCGAATTCGGAAAGACCGTTACCCAGCATTTTGCGGCGATTCTGAAATGCCGCCGCGACAATCGCCGGCAGCGACGGTGCGTATCGCGGCGGATTGTCGCGGCGCGTCAGTTTTATCACCGCCGAATCCACTTTCGGCGGCGGCGCGAACGCCTCCGGCGGCGCGGACATTTCGGCGGCGGCGTCATACCGCAGGCGCACCGACACCGTCAGCCGCCCGTATTCCGCCCCGCCCGGCGCCGCGCACACCCGCGCCGCGACTTCTTTTTGCACCATCAGCCACATTTCGCGCGGACGGCATTCGGCGAGACGAATCAACAGCGGCGTGGAAATGTTGTAGGGCAAATTGCCCGCCACCCGCATGCCGTTTCGCAACAGATGCGGCAGATCTTCTTTCAACGCGTCGCCGACAATCAAATGTAAATCGGGGAATTGCGCGCGCAATTTTTCCGCCAAATCGCGGTCAATTTCCACCGCCGAAAGCGTCGCGCCCGCCCGCAAAAGCCGCCCGGTCAGCGCGCCGTCGCCGGGGCCGATTTCCAGCATTTTTTCGCCCGGAAGCGGATTGATGCGCGCGATTAATTCGCCGAGAATTGTTTCGTCCCGCAAAAAATGCTGTCCGAATCGCCGCCGCGAAATCATTCCGCCGCGGCGGCGCGCACCGCCAAACGCACCGCCGCGCGCATACTGTGCGGCGAAAACGCGCCGCCGCCCGCCAGTTCCGCCGCCGTCCCGTGGTCGGGCGAAGTGCGCATAAAAGGCAGCCCCAAAGTGCAATTGACGGCGGCGTCAAACTCCGCGTATTTAATTACCGGCAGCCCCTGGTCGTGATACATCGCCAGATAACAGTCGGCGGCGGTAAAGCGAAACATGCTGTCGGCGGAAAACGGGCCGGCGGCGTCAATCCCCAATTCGGCGGCGCGGGCGATCGCCGGGCAAATTTCGCGCGCCTCTTCGTCGCCGAGAATTCCGCCCTCGCCGGCGTGCGGATTCAGCCCGGCGATGGCGATGCGCGGTTTTTTTCCGGCGACAAAATACTTCCGCAAACCGCCGTCCAAAATCCGCAAAGTGCGCAGCAAATCTTCGGAATTAATGCGCGCCGCCACCCGCGACAGCGGCAAATGGCGCGTCGCCAGCGCGACCCGCATCGTTTCGCCCGCCAGCAACATCACCGGATGCGGCGCGGCGGCGAGCGCGGCGATATGCTCGGTTTGCCCGCAAAAATCAAAACCGGCGGCGCAAATCGTCCGCTTGTTTACCGGCGCGGTAATTATCGCCGAAAAACGCCCGGAAAGACATCCTTCCGCGGCGATTCGTAACTGTTCCAAAACATGCCCGGCGTTTTCGGGCGATAGTTTGCCGCATTCCACCGTCGCCGTCGCCGGACAATGCAGCACCGTCCGCCGCCCCGCCCGCCCGTCGTAATCGCTCGCCGTAAAATTTTGCCCGCGCATTTTCGCGCGCGCCGCCAGCACATCCCGATCGCCGACAATCACCAGCGACGCGGATTCCCCGCCGCGAAACGCCGAAAATAAAATATCCAAACATAAATCGGGACCGATTCCCGCCGGATCCCCGGCGGTGACGACCGCCGTTTTCGCGCCATTTTCGTCAGCCGCCGTCATCAAGCAAACCGCCGAATTCCGGGTCTACGATGACGATATAGGCGCGGTTGCGGAGTTGATTGAGCCAGTCCAGCCGCTGCGCCAAAGCCCGCCGCTCGCGCAGAACTTCCCGCGCCCGCGTACGCGCGGCTTCCAGATCCATTTCTTCGCGCGTTTCCACCCGCACCAGATGGATTCCGAAATCCGAAACCAGCGGCGCGCTGACCGCCCCCGCCGTCAAAGTCCGCACCGGCGCGAAATATTCGGGCAAATTCGCGGCGGGAAACCAGCCCAAATCGCCGCCGGATTCGGCGCTGCGCTCGTCCCGGGAATAGCGCGCCGCCAGTTCCGAAAAATCCGCCCCCTCGTCCACCAAACGCGTACGCAACTCCGCCGCCAACTCCTCCTCGTCCAAACCCAAAAAAATATGCGCCAGCCGCAAACGCGCCGCCTTGGAAAATTCGCCGCCGCGCGAAGCGGTCAATTGCAGCAAATGAAATCCGCGCCCGGTTTCAATACTGTCGGCGACTTCGCCCTCTTCCAAATTTTGCGCGGCGGAAACGAAAGGCGCGGGCAGCTGCTCCGCCGTCCGCCATCCCAAATCGCCGCCGTCCGCCGCGTTTTCGCCGGACGAATGCGCGCGCGCCAAATTGGCGAACGATTCGCCGTCCTCCACAATCCGCCGCCGCAATCCGGCGATTAATTCGCGCGATTCGTCGCTCTTTCCGTCAATCCGCAAATGGCGCAGACGATATTCGCGCCGCCCGACCAGCCCGGATTCGGTGCGCAAAAAATGTTCCACCTCCTCCTCGTACACGTCGGTTTTGCTGAACACTTCGCCGTAAAAAACCGCCTCTATTTCCAAATCTTCAATGAGACGGGCGTAAAAATCGTCCCACGACATCTTAAAATTGTCCCGCACGGCGTCGCGCAGCGCGACATCGCTTTCCGCCCCGAATTGTTCCCGCAGTCCGTCGAGACGCCGCCGCACCATTTCTTCGGGGATTTGGATTCCCAGACGGCGGGCGTGCTGCAGCTGCAGCGCGCGAAAAATTAATCCTTCCAGCGCCTGTTTTCGCGCCTGTTCCTCGTCCAGCGGCTCGCCCCGGGCGGCGGATTGGCGGCGCGTACTTTCGGTCTGGCGGTCAATTTCCAGACGGCTGATGCCGTCGTTATTGACGATGGCGACGATGGAATTCAATCTTTCCGCCGCCGCCGCCCCGCCCGCCGCCCAAAACAGCGACAGCGAAAGCCCCAAAAATAAAATGCGCATAAAATCAATTATACCCGTTTCCGTGATAAAATACGGCGATGGATATCAAACACAAAATCTTTGAACAAATCAGCAACAATCCCGTCGTGCTGTATATGAAGGGATCGCCGAATTTTCCGCAGTGCGGCTTTTCGTCGCTGGCGGTGGATATTCTGAAACGCTGCGGCGTCGCCAATCTCGTCACCGTGGATGTGCTGGCGGACCCCGACGTGCGGCAGGGCGTCAAAGAATACGCCAATTGGCCGACGATTCCGCAGTTGTATATCAACGGCGAATTCGTCGGCGGCGCCGACATTATGCGCGAAATGTACTCCTCCGGAGATCTCGCCAAAATGCTCCCGCCCGAGGCCCTGGAAACCGCGCCGAAAGAATAGTTTGCGGCGGAAACTCGGCAAAAAATCCAACTCCGCGGACGCGCGAAAACTCCGGAAATTCGCGCCGCTTGCCGACCGTTTTCGTTCGTGTGTATTGGCGACCGTTTTCCTTAATCGCCCGAATCCGAATCCGCCGAATCCGCGTCCAATATCGCGCGGCGTTTGGCGATTTGTCGCCGTACTTCTTCGGGGGCGGTGCCGCCGATGTGATTGCGCCGCTTGACGGCGTCTTCCGCCCGCACCGCCCGCAGCGCGCCGGAATCGGCGTCCGGGGCGTGCCGCCGCAATTCGCTCAGGGTCATTTCTTCCAGACGCCGTCCCGCCGCCGCCATTTCCCGCACCGCCGCCGCGGTCGCGCCGTGCGCGTCCCGAAACGGCATTCCGCGGGCGGTCAAATAATCCGCCAACTCGGTCGCGGTCGGATAGCCGGAATCCAAAAGCGCGCGCATTTTTTTCGCGTCCGCCCGCATCGCGCCCAGCATCGCGGTCCAAATATCCAGACACGACGCGGTCGTATCGGCGCAATGAAACACCGCCGCCTTGTCCTCCTGATTGTCCTTGTTATACGCCAGCGGCTGCCCCTTCATCAGCATCAGCAGCGAAAACAGCGCGCCCGCCGCCCCGCCCGCCTTGCCGCGAATCAACTCGGCGGCGTCCGGATTTTTCTTTTGCGGCATGATGGACGAGCCGGTGCAAAATGAATCGTCCAGCGAAATACAGCCGAACGGCGGCGAACACCACAAAATCACCTCCTCGCAAAACCGCGACAAATGCGTCATCAGCAGCGCGCAGGCGGCGCAAAACTCAATCGCAAAATCGCGGTCGGAAACCGCGTCCATCGCGTTTTCGCACACTCCGTCAAAGCCGAGCGCCTTCGCCGTCCGCAAACGGTCAATCGGATAGCCGACTCCCGCCAGCGCGCCCGCCCCCAGCGGCAGCACATTCGTCCGCCGGCGGCAGTCCGTAAAACGCCCGTCGTCGCGCCGCAGCATATCCTCGTAGGCGAGCAAATGATGCCCGAAAGTAATCGGTTGCGCGATCTGCAAATGGGTCATTCCGGCGGTGAGAGTTTCGGCGTGTTTTTCCGCCTGCGCCAACAGCGCGCGCCGCGCCGCCGCCAGCGATTTGCGCATTTCGTCAATCCGGTCGCGGACGAACATCCGCAAATCGGTCGCCACCTGGTCGTTGCGCGAACGCGCGGTGTGCAGGCGTTTTCCGGCGTCGCCGATTATTTCCACCAGCCGCCGTTCAATGTTGAGATGCACATCCTCGTCTTCTTCGCGCCAGACGAAATCGCCGGCGCGGATTTCCGCCAGAATCGCGCCCAATCCGCCGACGATTTTTGCGCCGTCTCCCGCGCCGATAATTCCCTGCGCCGCCAACATTTCGGCGTGCGCGACCGACGCGGCGATGTCGTATTCGGCGAGACGCTTGTCAATTTCCACGGAAGCGTTAAAACGCGCCATTCGCGCGTCCAAAGGCGCGTCGAACAACGCCGACCATTTTTTGGAGTTTTTCGCCGCCATCGCCGAATTATACGCCGCCGCCGCAATTTCGCGCAATTCCCGCGTTCGCAAAAATCGCGCCGGGATGCAGCGACGAACGGAGAACCGCATAAAAACTCGTAAAAAAAAAGATCGGAACGGGCGGATTTTTTTGTAAAAACTTCGCAAATGTGTTATAAATCGGTTGCAACGGCGACGGCCGGGACGAAAATCGGAGGCGGGAGGAGTATTTTATGAACATATCTTTGCGGGTTAACGGCGAAAACGTGGCGGCGGATGTCGCCCCGTCGGTGCCGCTTTCGGAGTTTTTGCGCGAACATTTGCGTCTGACCGGCGTCCATATCGGCTGCGACACCAGCCAGTGCGGGGCGTGCGTCGTGCATCTCGACGGCAAATCGGTCAAATCCTGCACCATTTTGGCGGTGCAGGCGGACGGCGGCGAAATTCGGACGATTGAAGGGATGGCGGACGGCGATTCCCTGCATCCGCTACAGGAGGCGTTTCGGGAATGCCACGGACTGCAGTGCGGGTTTTGCACGCCCGGAATGGTGATGAGCGCCGCCGATTTGCTTTCGCAAAACGCCGATCCTTCGGAGGAAGAAATTCGGAAATGGCTGGAAGGCAATATCTGCCGCTGCACCGGCTATCAAAACATCGTCAAGGCGGTGCGGCAGGCCGCCGCCGAATTGCGGAAATAAGGCGATGGGAATTATTCGCCAACTGCCTGCTTTGCAGGAAAAGGATTGGACTTCTCAATCGGAAATAGCGCGCACCGACTGCTCCGTGGTGCGCGGGCCTGACGGCAACTATTTTCAGATAGAAACTTACGGCACCAGAGGGGTGGCCGTGAGCCAAAACATGCGGTTTACTCCGCAGGCGGTTCAACAACTTAAGGCGTTTCTCAACAGGGAGGAATTTTCATAATGAGCGACAACAAACAGGGCATCGGCGCCGCCGTCCGGCGGCGGGAGGATCTGCGGTTTCTGACCGGCAAGGGCAAATATACGGACGACATCAACCGTCCGAATCAGGCGTACGCGTATATTTTGCGTTCGCCGCTCGCCCACGCCCGCATCAAATCGGTCAAGACGGACGCCGCCAAAAACGCCCCCGGCGTCGTCGGCGTCTGGACCGGCGAAGATTTACAGTGCGGCTCCATCCCCTGCGGCTGGCTGATCAAAAACAAGGACGGCTCGGACATGAACGAACCGCCGCATCCGCCGCTTGCGCAGGGGAAAGTCCGCCATGTCGGCGATCAAGTGGCGGTCGTCGTCGCCGATTCTCTCCGGCAAGCGAAAGACGCCGCGCAAAAAATTGACGTGGAGTACGAACAACTGGACGCCGTGACGGAGTTGGAAAAAGCCGAATCGGGTCCCGCCATTCACGACGACAAGGCGCCCGAAAATGTCTGCTACGACTGGGAGTTGTGTCTCGCCGAGGGCGGCGAAGCCGAAATCGACGCCGCGCTGGAAGAATCCGCGCACCGCGTCGATCTTCGGCTGGTCAACAACCGTCTCGTCCCGAACGCGATGGAGCCGCGCGCCGCCATCGGCGAATATGACGCGTCGGCGGATTCGTACACGCTGTTTACGACGAGCCAGAATCCGCATTTGATTCGCCTGCTGATGGGCGCGTTCGTGCTGCAAATCCCGGAACATAAACTGCGCGTCGTCGCGCCCGACGTAGGCGGCGGTTTCGGTTCCAAAATTTATCATTACGCCGAAGAGGCGATTGTGACCTGGGCCGCGAAGCAGGCGCGGCGTCCGGTAAAATGGACGGCGGAACGCGGCGAATCGTTTCTCACGGACGCGCACGGGCGCGATCATATTTCCGACGTGTCGCTCGGACTGGACGCGGACGGCAAATTTACCGCCCTCAAAGTGCGGACGCGCGCGAATATGGGCGCGTATTTGTCGACTTTTTCCACCTGCGTGCCGACGTATTTGTACGCGACCTTGCTGGCGGGCGTGTATACGACGCCGAAAATTTACGCGAATGTAAAGGCGATTTTTACCAACACCGCGCCGGTGGACGCCTATCGCGGGGCGGGTCGCCCGGAGGCGTCCTTTTTGCTGGAACGCATCGTGGAAAAAGCCGCGCGGCAGACCGGAATGGACCGCGTGGAGTTGCGGCGCAAAAACTTCATCAAGCCGGACGCCTTCCCCTACCAAACGCCGGTCGCGTTGCAGTACGATTCCGGCGACTATCACGCGTCCCTGGATTTGGCGTTAAAAGAGGCGGACTGGGACGGTTTCGCCGCGCGCAAATCGGAATCTGCCCGAAACGGCAAGTTGCGCGGCATCGGAATTTCTACCTACATTGAGGCCTGCGGCATCGCGCCTTCGGCGGTCGTCGGATCGCTGGGGGCGCGCGCCGGATTGTACGAGGCGGCGAATGTGCGCGTCAATCCGACCGGCTCGGTGACCGTATTTACCGGCAGCCACAGCCACGGACAGGGGCATGAAACGACTTTCGCGCAAATCGTCTCGGACAAACTCGGCATTCCGTACGAAAATGTGGACATCGTCCACGGCGACACGGCGAAAATTCCGTTCGGAATGGGAACTTACGGTTCGCGCTCCCTCTCCGTGGGCGGCGAGGCGATTATGCGCGCGTTGAATAAAATCACCGCCAAGGCCGGCAAAATCGCCGCGCACATGATGGAAGCGGACGCGAAAGACGTGGAATTTGCGGACGGCGACTTTGCGATCAAGGGCACCGACAAAAAAATCTCCTTCGGCGAAGTCGCGCTCGCCGCGTACGTGCCGCACAAATTTCCGCACAAAACCGCGCACGATTCCGAGGACGGATTGGAGCCGGGGTTGGAAGAACAGGCGTTTTACGATCCGCTGAATTTCACCTATCCCGCCGGCTGCCACATTTGCGAAGTGGAAATTGACCCCGAAACCGGCGCGGCGACGGTGGAAAAATTCACGGCGGTGGACGACGTCGGGCGCGTCGTCAATCCGATGATCGTGGAGGGGCAAGTGCAGGGCGGCGTCGCGCAAGGAATCGGACAGGCGCTTTTGGAGCAGGCGGAGTACGATTCGGACGGGCAGCTGCTTACCGGCAGTTTTATGGACTATGCGATGCCGCGCGCCGACAATGTACCGAATATCGCGGTGCATCAAACGACGACTTTGTGCGCGCACAATTCGCTGGGGGTAAAGGGTTGCGGCGAAGTGGGCGCGATCGGCTCGCCGCCGGCGGTGATTAATGCGGTGCTGGACGCCCTCGCCGAAAAGGGCGTGGAAGACATCAAAATGCCCGCGACTCCGTTTCGCATCTGGGAGGCGATTCGCCGGGCGGCGTAACAGCGAATCCGCGATTCCGCGGTTCCGGGATTGTATTTCCGGGGCGGGTTCGCGGCAACGCGGCGCGTTTTTATTTTTTTGCCGAAAGGAACGACAATGAGAAAACCTTCAACCATCACGCCGAAAGAGTTCCGCAAGGCGGCGGATTCCATCCTGTCCAAACGCGACATGCGGAAGCGTCTGGAATCGCAATGGAGCGACAAATTCGGAAGCTACGCCGAGGCGTGGGAGGGGCAGATGGACGGCTGCGGCTTTTACAACCGTCTGGGGCAAAAACTGCAGCACAAATGCCGGCAGCAATATGCGGGCGTCGGCGCGGTTTACTATAAAAAGCGGTCGCCATACACCGGATCCGGATGCGCCGCCGAGTTCATCTCGCTGGCGTTCGAACACGAAAGCGACCCCGGACGGTCGGCGAACGCGATGCATCGTCTGCTGACGATTACCGCGCCGCTGAAAGTGCTGGCGACCTACATTGACGGGCGGAGCGAGGTGGAGTATTTGGAAAACTACGCGGCGCAAATACGGGCGGTGGACCGCGCCCTGCCCGGCTTTTCCGAACAACAGAAGCACATCGCCATGTTCTGTCTGGAAAACAAACGGGACTGGCTCTGGAAATATCATCTCTTCGCCGACA
>JBPCXA010000014.1:0-3063 GCA_051008975.1 Gammaproteobacteria bacterium | reverse complement strand
TTAAAATCGCTCGGCGGGCCGGGGTCGATTTTGTGTTTGATGCCGTCCAGCCCGGCGAGCATCAGCCCGGCGAAACACAGATAGGGATTCGCCGAAGGATCGGGAAAACGCGTTTCGACGCGCCGCGACTTCGCCGACGAATGCGGAATGCGGATGGACGCCGAGCGGTTGCGCGCCGAATAGGCGAGTTTTGTCGGCGCCTCGAATCCCGGCATCAGCCGCCGGTAGGAATTCGTGGAGGCGTTGGTCAGCGCGTTCAGCGCGCGCGAATGTTTCATAATGCCGCCGATATACCACAGCGCCTCCTGCGACAGTCCGCCGTATTTGTCGCCGCGGAAGATGTTGCGCCCCTTTTTGGAAATGGACTGATGCACGTGCATCCCGCTACCGTTGTCCTCCCGCAGCGGCTTGGGCATAAATGTCGCGGTCTTGCCGAACTGGTGGGCGACATTGCGCACGACATATTTCAGAAACTGGCTGCCGTCGCCGCGCTGGACGATCGGACCGCCGCGGGAGCCGATTTCGCACTGTCCGGCGGTCGCCACTTCGTGGTGATGCACCTCCGCCTCCACGCCGAATTCGCGCAGTTTCAGGCACATTTCGTTGCGCATATCCACCAGCGAATCGATCGGCGGGGCGGGAAAATATCCGCCCTTCACGCCGGGGCGGTGGCCGCTGTTGAATCCCTCCATTTCCAGCCCGGACGCCCACGCCCCCTCGTCGCTGTGGATTTTATAGCCGGTGTCGTGCATTTCGTTCGTCCATTGCACGGAATCAAAGACGAAAAACTCCGGCTCCGGCCCGAAAATCGCGGCGTCGCCGACGCCGGTTTTGCGCAGATAGTCCATCGTCGCCGCCGCGATCGAACGCGGGCAGCGGTTGTACGGCTTGAGCGGCGACGGCTCGTACACGTTGCAGATCAAAATCAGCGTCTTTTCGTCGATGAACGGATCCATCGTGGCGGTGGTCAAATCCGGCAGCAGCACCATGTCGGAATCTTCGATACTCCGCCAGCCGCCGATGGAGGAGCCGTCGAAATTTTTGCCTTCGGACAAAAATTCGGCGTCCACCTCGCCCGACGGCACGGTGATATGGTGAAATTGCCCATGAAAATCGGTGAAACGAAAGTCCACGAACTGCACTTTCTTGTCCTTGATGGTTTTCATCAGTTTGGCGGGGGTCATTTTTGCGTCTCCTTGTTTTGCGTGTAATAACGATTGCCGCCGGAATTTTAACATGAATCCGCCCGAAATTCCGTTTTTTATTAAATTATTTTTCGGAGAAGTTTAGATTTTTTAATCCAAAAAATCCGCCTTTTCGGAGAACGTTTCAGAAACGGATGCAAACGCGGAACGCGGAATTTCGCGCCGGAAGAGCGCGCGGCGGCGGCGGCGTCAATCTTTGCGTCCGCCTTTTAGGATGCGCTGTTGCTGACGGTTCCAGTCGCGTTTTTGTTTGGCGTGTCTTTTGTCGTGCCGCTTTTTGCCGCGCGCGAGTCCGATGTGCAGTTTGATTTTGCCGCGCGACAAATGCATATTCAGCGGCACCAGAGTCAGTCCGGCTTCGCGCACCCGCCCCAGCAGGCGGCGGATTTCGCGCGCCGTCAACAGCAATTTGCGGCTGCGGGACGGATCCGCCTCCACATGCGTGGACGCGGAAATCAGCGGCGAAAAATGGCTGTTGAGCAGAAAAAATTCGCCGCGCGCCGGGACGACATAACTTTCGGAAATTTGCGCCCGTCCGCCGCGCACCGATTTCACCTCCCAGCCCAGCAGCACGAGTCCGGCGGTGAAGGTTTCGAGAATCTCGTAGTCGTGCCGGGCGCGGCGGTTTTCGCACAGGCGTTTTTCCGCCGACCGCCGCGCCGCCGCCCGCGCCGGTTTCGCCATTATTTCGCCCGCGCCCGCCGCGCCGCCCGCGGATCATTCGCCAGCGGACGATAAATCTCCACCCGGTCGCCGGCAGACAGCGGCGTCCGCCGCCCGCAGACGCGCCCGAAAACGCCCGCCGATTCGGCGTCCGCATATCCGCCCGCGTCCAGCGCGTCGCCGACCGTCGCGCCCGCCGCGAGAGTCAGCGTTTTTTCGCCGTCCGCCGCCGAGGCGACGGTGACGCGAATGCGTTCGCCGGAAACGCGCTCCGCCCGGCGGACAAAACACTCCACGAAGCGCCCGAAAATCGCGCCGAACATCCGCGCGAAAACCGCCCCCAAAACGCCGGGCGCGAATTGATATTCCAGCGCGAATTCCACGCGGCACCGTCCGTCCGCCAAGTCCGAAAACCGCCAGCCGCCGGACAAGGACCGCAGCGGGCCGGCGACGAGACGCATGTCAATGCGGGACGGCGGCGAATGCCGGTTTTCGGTGGTGAAGGAGGTCTTGAGACCGCAATAGCGGACGTGCAGGGTGGCGCGCACTTTCTCGCCGTCGCGCGCCTCCTCCGCCGCCTCGCACCACGGCAAAAATTCCGGATACGACAAAATATCGTCCGCCAGCGCGAACATTTCCGCGGCGGAATGGCGGACGACGACGACGCGGCGCGCGCGCATCGGGGAAACTAAAAATCCGATTCCGCGCGCCCCGAATCGCCGCCGCGCGCGACTTCGGCGAAACGCGAAAACTGCTTGTGAAACTGCAGATCAATGCGCCCGACCGGCCCGTTGCGGTGCTTGCCGAGAATAAGACGGACCGGCGTCCCCTCTTCGGGCGGCGCGCCGTATTCCTGCTCCTCGTTTTTCTCCTCGTGCAAAAATATGACGATGTCCGCGTCCTGCTCGATCGCCCCGGATTCGCGCAAATCGGACAGCTGCGGCTCGCGCCCCCGCCCGTCTTTCGTCGCGATGTTGCGATTCAATTGCGACAACGCCAGCACCGGCACGTTCAATTCCTTGGCGAGCGCCTTGAGACCGCGCGAAATTTCGGCGACCTCCTGCGCGCGATTGTCGCGCTCCTTGGAGGTCGGCGCGGTCAATAATTGCAGATAATCCACGACAATCAGCGAAAGTTTCGCGCCCTTGCGTTCCATTTGCCGGGAAAGACGGCGCGAGCGGCTTTTGAGTTCGAG
>JBPCXA010000013.1:0-3871 GCA_051008975.1 Gammaproteobacteria bacterium | reverse complement strand
ATTCGCTGAATCTGGAAGGCATTCTTCGTTATAACCGCTGGACGATTTCGCCTTCGGCGGGATTCCGCTGGGAATCGGCGGACGAGTTCGGCGACAACGCCCGATTCAATTTGTCGGCGGTGCGGCGGTTTTAGGGCGGGGGATTCTTGCTCCGCAGGAAAGAGATTCCGGCTTTTGCCGGAATGGTGTATTTTTATATTTTCGGATACCGCCGAATTCGGCATTGTCCACAAAGAAAAAAAGTACCGCCATTCCGGCGAAAGCCGGAATCTCTTTGTACGCCTTTTACAATTTGCGCCTTCGGCGCGTAGATTCCTGCCTTCGCAGGAATGGGACGGGTGGTAAGAATTGAATTCGGCGGGGCGATGCCGCGAAAGTTCGTCGCGCTGTTTATAATTCCGCGATGCTTTCCGTCTCCGCCGTTTTCGCCGTGCTGGGAATTAACGCCGTTTTCGCCGGCGCCTATTTGTTCGGCAAGGTCGGGGTGGAACATTTCCCGCCGTTTTTGTTCGCGGCGATGCGGTTCGCGCTGGTCGCCGTCGCGTTGTCGCCGTTTTTGCGGTTTGACCGGACGCTGTTCGCGCATCGGCGGGCGGCGGCGGGATTTTGTCTGACGATGGGAATCGGCGTATATGGCGCGATGTATTGGGCGTTGTATCTGGCGGACGACGCCTCGGCGGTGTTGATCGGCACGCAATTTTCCACTCCGGCGGCGGTGTTGCTGGGCGCGTGGTTGCTGCAGGAACGCGCCTCGCGCGCGGTGTGGGGCGGCATCGCGCTGACGATGGGCGGCGTGCTGATCGTCGGATTTGACGCCGCCGCGCTGGGGTATCCGCTGGCGTTCGCGCTGGTGCTGGCGAGCGCGTTGTTTTACGCCGCCGCGAATGTCATTTCGCGCGGATTGCGCGAATCGGGTCTGGGGATTTTGAATTTGAACGCGCTGATGGCGCTGGCGTCCGCGCCGCCGATGTTGCTGTTGTCGTTTATGTTCGGCGAGCCGTGGCGCGCGCCGGTGTCGCAGGCCGGCGCGGCGGAATGGACGACGGTGTTATATTCCGCGCTGGCGGTGTCGCTGGGGGGGCATGTGGGATTGTTTTGTCTGCTGCGGCGGTATCCGCTTTCGGCGGTGATGCCGTTTTATGTATTCACGCCGATTTTCGGCGTTTCGGGGGCGATTTTATTTTTGGGCGAAATGCCGACTTTGCGTTTCGCGGCGGGCGCGGTTTTGGCGATTTGCGGCATCGTCGTCGTCAACCGGTTTCACCGCCGCGCGGCGGCGGGCGCGTAGATGGCGGTATATGCGGTCGGCGACATTCACGGCTGTCTTCGCACTTTTGAGGATTTGCTCGGGTTAATCGGTTTTTCGCCGAAGAACGACACGCTGTGGCTGACCGGCGATTTTGTGAATCGCGGCGCGGATTCTTTGGGCGTTTTGCGGCGGATATACGCGATGCGCGAACGCGTCCGCGCGGTCGTCGGAAATCATGATCTGCATTTGCTGGCGTCGTACGCCGGACGCCGCGCGCCGCCGAAAAACGAATCGCTGCGCGCGGTTTTGGACGCGCCGGACGCGGATGTTCTTTGCGGCTGGCTGCGTTCGCTGCCGCTGCTGCATTTGGAGGGCGGCTACGCGCTTTTGCACGCCGGGCGATTGCCGGAATGGGAACAGGAACTGGCGGCGGAACTGGCGGCGGAGGCGGAGGCGCGTCTGCGGACGGACGACGATTTTTTCGCCGCGCTGTACGGCAATACGCCCGCCCGCTGGCATCCGGCGCTGTCCGCGGACGCGCGTCATCGGACGATTGTGAACGCCTTCACCCGCCTGCGGATTCTTTCGGCGGACGGCGGGATGATTTTTAACTATGTCGGCGCGCCGCAAAAACGCCCGCCGCGCACCGCGCCGTGGTTTGATTTTCCGTATCGCAAAAGATGGGCGGCGACGGCGGTTTGCGGACACTGGTCTTCGCTGGGACTTCTGCTGCGGCGCGACATTATCGCTTTGGATACCGGCTGCGGGCGGGGGCGGACGTTGACCGCGATATGTCTGGAAGACCGCCGCATATTTCAGACGCCCGCGCGCGCCGCCGATGTCGTACAATAAGACGAAGGACGGAAAAGCAAATGACAAACGAATCCCCCCCGCCGCTCGCCCCCGGAAAATCCGTTATCGGCTGCATCGGTCTGGGAGTGATGGGCGCGCCGGCGGCGAAAAACATGCGCGCCGGCGGCTATTCTTTGCGCGTTTTTGCGCGCCGCGCCGCGTCTCTGGCGGATTTCGCCGATATTCCGGCGGACGATTCGCCCGCCGCGCTGGGGGCGGCATGCGACGCGGTGGTGCTGAATGTTTCGGATACGCCGGATGTGGAGACGCTGGCGCTCGGCGACGGCGGATTGATCGAGGGAATGCGTCCCGGCGGAATCGTGATAGATATGTCCACAATCGCCCCGGCGGCGGCGCGCGATACGGCGGCGAAACTCGCCGAAAAAGGGATAGTTTTTTTGGACGCGCCGGTGTCGGGCGGACAGCGCGGGGCGATTGACGGGACGCTGACGATTATGGCGGGCGGCGATGAAACGGCGTTCGCGCGCGCGCTGCCGCTTTTGCGGACGACCGGGAAGACGATTACGCGGGTCGGCGAATCGGGCGCGGGACAGGTTGTGAAAGCGTGCAACCAGATTATCATCGGCGCGACAATTGAAGGCGTGGCGGAGGCGATGATGCTGGCGCAAAAAAACGGCGTGGATGCGGCGGCGGCGCGAAACGCGCTGATGGGCGGCTTCGCGGCGAGCCGGGTTCTGGAAATCCACGGCAGGCGAATGCTGGAAGACGATTTCGCGCCCGGTTTTCGGGCGGTTTTGCATTCCAAGGATATGCAAATCGCCATCGCGGACGGCGCGCGAAACGGCTGCCCGCTGCCGTCCGCAAAGTTGTTCGCCGAACGCCTGCGCGCCCTAATCGCGGACGGCGGCGGCGACCTGGATTCCGCTGCGGCGTACAAAATTGTCAAAAAAGAGGCAAAATAAGTACATGTCGTTCCGTCTCAACGAAAAACAGGATGCCGCGCCCGCGCGCGGGCGGATTTTTCACGAGCGGGGCGTCCGTCTTATTTTGGGCGACGCCGTGGAAAGGATGAACGCGATGCCCGCCGAATTCGCGGACATGATTTTCGCCGATCCGCCCTACGGACTTTCCAACGACGGAATGAGTTGCCACGCCGGAAAACGCGTTTCCGTCAACAAGGGCAAATGGGACAAAAGCCGGGGCGTTGAAAAAGATTTCGCCTTTCATTCCGAATGGCTGGCGGCGTGCCGCCGAATCTTAAAGCCGGACGGAACGCTTTGGGTGTCGGGTACGCATCATTCCATTTACGCCTGCGGCTTCGCGCTGCAGCGGGGCGGCTGGCATGTCTTAAACGAAATTTGCTGGTACAAACCGAACGCCGCGCCGCATTTGGCGTGTCGCATGTTCGCGCACAGCCACGAGACGCTGATCTGGGCGCGCAAGACCAAAACCGCGAAGCATTATTTTGACTATAAACTGATGCGCGACGGCGATCTCGCCGAGGATTTTTTTAAGAAAACGGAGCGGCAAATGCGCAGCGTCTGGGGAATGAAACCGTCCGCGGACGCGCCGGATATTTGGACGGCGAACACGCCGCCGCCGTCCGAAAAAAAACACGGCAAGCATCCGACCCAAAAGCCGCTCGCGCTTTTGGAAAGGATCGTCCGCGCCGCCTGCAGACCGGGCGGCATTGTCGTCGATCCGTTTTGCGGCAGCGCCACGACCGGCGTCGCCGCCCTGCGCCACGGCAGACAGTTCGTCGGCGTTGATTCCGAAAAGGAGTATTTGGAAAAATACGCGAAACCGCGT
>JBPCXA010000012.1:0-27002 GCA_051008975.1 Gammaproteobacteria bacterium | reverse complement strand
GATTGGAATACGCCAAACTGGCGGCGGGCGCGCAAAAACTTCTCGCCCCGCACGAAACGGGCGAGTTGTTCAAATTCATCGCCTTCGCCAAAGACCTCCCCCCCCCCCTAATCGGTTTTAAGGAAGGCGACCAAAGACGGCGTTTATAAAAAATGCCTCTTTTTCGGACGGACGCCGGGGGCGGGGCGCGAAATTCTCCGCCGCCGCAAAAAAGGGCGACTCTCGCCGCCCTTTTTTTGCTTCGGCTACGATTATGGGTTGCAGGGAATCGGCGGGAATTGGACGGGATCGTTGCTCAAACAGAAATAAACCGGCAGCTGCGACACTCTCAACGGCGGCTGTATCACATCCGCCGCATGATCCGACTGATAATACTGTCCTCCCCTAATTATTCCCGATCCATGATGATCTACGATAGTGGCATCCGCCCCGGCGGAAACCAACGCATTAAATATGCGTTGGGATCCTCCTTTTGACCCGCCCGCGATTTCCGCGCGACCGGCCGACTGCGCGATCATCATCGCGGTGCGTCCGTTAATATCTCTGAGATTCAAATCCGCGCCGTTGCTTATCAACAACTCCGCCGCATCCTCCCTGCCGTAATATGCGGCGAACATCAGCGGCGTCACCCCCCAAGTCGCATACAGATCAATGTCCGCGGTCTCTCGTATGAGGAGACGCACTATCGGGACGTCGCCTCGAATCGTCGCCATGCCAATCGCGGTAATGCCGAAAGGTCCTCTCCGATTCCGAAATATATCCCGCCGCAATAACAGCAAAAATGACACCACATCATACGCCCCGTATCGCGCGGCAAATGTTAACGGCGTCCAGCCGTTATTCATCCGCGCATTTATATTGGCGTTCCTTATCTCTAATACGTTCGCCATTTCACGATTATCGGCGAGAACCGCCGTGAAGAACGGCGTAAGGCCGCGGCTGTCTTTCGCATCCACATCCGCCCCGGCGTCCAAAAGATCGCGGGCGATATCGCCGTTGCCGTGGCGCGCCGCATAATGCAGCGGCGTCGCTTCGTGATGCGTCCGCGTATTCGGATCGGCGCCTTCTTGCAACAACCGCAAAACTTCGGCGCGATTGTTGGTGGCGGCGGCGATGCACAAATCGCACGGACGCGCCTCCTGCGCATTCGCCGATACGGAAAATCCCGCTGCTCCGAAAAGCACGGCGAAAACAAAAAGAACGGCGTTGATTGTTTTCTGCATCGTCTCCATACAAAATACGGCGACCGCGCCGGGCGTTGTCGTAGTATGATTGTTGTACAAAGATACCGCTGCCCATTTCCCGGAGGTGTTCTATTGGACTGCACCCCCGGCTTTCGGGGGCAACAATCAACTACGACACCGCCATTTTACCCCCGATGGGACGGAATGTGCAACTTTTTTTCATTTTTTTTTCGCCGAAGGAGATTCCGGCTTTCGCCGGAATGGCGGCGAGGGGCGACGGCGGCGAAAACGGGCGGATTCGCCCCGAAAATCCGCCCGCCCCCACAGTCCCATTCCTGCGAAGGCAGGAATCTCCGCCGCCGCAAAGCGGCGGGTAATTGTACGTTTGTACGCCTTCGGCGACAGTTTGCGCCTTTCGGCGCAGAGATTCCTGCCTTCGCAGGAATGGGACGTCTCTTTTCGCCCCGAAATCGCCCGAATTGCCCCCGAACAGGACGAAAATGGCGTATTTAGCGTGAATCGCGGCGGCGAAACGTAAAAAACGGAACTTCGCGCCCCGTCCGTTTTTTTACATGCTTTCCGAAAGCAGACGGCGGGCGGATTCGGCGGTGAGACACACCGGATTTCCGGCGGCGGACGGATCTTTTACCGCCATCGCCGCCAACTCGTCCAGCCGGTCGTCGTCCGCCCCCAACTCGCGCAGCGAATCCGGCACCCGCAACGCGCGTCTCGTCTCCATAACGCGCGCATAAAAACCGTCAAAGCCGCCGTCAATTCCGCAATACGCGGCGGCGGCGGCAATTTCCGTTTCAATCACCGGGCGGTTAAACCGCAGCACCGCCGGCAACACGACGGCGTTGGTCATTCCGTGATGCGTTTTATACAGCGCGCCGAGCGGATGCGAAAGCGCGTGCGCCGCGCCGAGACCTTTTTGAAACGCGACCGCGCCCATCGCGGCGGCGGACATCATCTGCGCGCGCGCGGTCAAATCGTTTCCGTCCGCGAACGCGCGCGGCAAATACGCCAGCGCGACGCGCATTCCCTCCAACGCAATGCCGCGGCTCATCGGATGAAAAGACGGCGCGCAATACGCCTCCAAACAATGGATAAACGCGTCCATTCCCGTGCCGGCGGTGATATGCGGCGGCATTCCGACGGTCAACTCCGGATCGCAAATCACCGCCGCCGGCAGCATTTGCGGATGAAAAATAATTTTCTTGACCGCGTTCTGCGAATCCAAAAGTACGCCCGCGCGCCCCACTTCGGAACCGGTCCCGGCGGTGGTCGGCACGGCGACAATCGGCGCAATCGCGGAAACATCGGCGCGCCGCCACCAGTCGCCGACATCCTCGAAATCCCACACCGGCCGCGTCTGTCCGCGCATAAACGCGACGAGTTTTCCCAAATCCAAACCCGACCCGCCGCCGAACGCGATGACGCCGTCATATCCGCCTTCGCAAAATGCGGCGACGCCCGCCGCCAGATTTATATCGGACGGATTCGCGTCCACTTCGGCGAACGCGCCCGCCCGCAAACCGGCGGCGGCGAGAATATCCAAAACCCTATCCGCGACGGGAAGCCGCATCAATCCCCGGTCGGTGATCAACAGCGGACGGCGAATCTCCGCCGCAATGCAGGCGTCCGGCAATTCGGCGATCCGTCCCGCCCCGAACCGCACCGCATTCGGATAACTCCAATCCCCCCGCAACTCTCCGCCGCTCATACCGCCTCCCGCGCCGCCTTTTTTAGATGATAAGATTTGGTGCGCGTTAAATTATGATACCCGACGGCGGACAAGGCGCCGCCGCGACCGGTATTTTTGCGCCCGCTCCAGCAAAGCGCCGGATCCAAATAATCGGCGCGATTCATAAACACCGTCCCGGTCTGCAGCCGCGCCCCGAGAGCGGCCGCGCGCGCCGCATCACGCGTCCACAAAGACGCGGTCAATCCGTAATCGCTGTCGTTCATCAGCGACGCCGCTTCGTCGTCGTTTGCGACCGGCATAACGCCCGCTATCGGCGCGAAATTTTCCTCCCGCATCAACGCCATTTCGTGGCTGACATTCACGGCGATTTGCGGGGCCAAATACGCGCCGCCGTCGTCATTTTTGAATTGTTTCCGGTCTACGAGCAAAACGGCGCCGCGCGATTCCGCCTCCGCAAGTTGCGCGCGCGCGGCGTCGGCGAAACGGCGCGCCGCCATCGGCCCCAAAGTCGTCTCCGGATTTAACGGATCTCCCAGCACATGCGCGCGCGCGATTTCGCGCGCCTTTTCCACGAAAGAATCGAAACAAGACGCCGCGACATATACGCGTTCAATGCCGCAGCAACACTGTCCGGAATTAAAAAACGCCGCGTCCGTCAGCGCCGCCGCCGCCTCTTCAATATCCGCGTCCTCCATCACATATCCCGGATCTTTGCCGCCGAGTTCCAATCCGAGTCCGGTGAAAGAATCCGCCGCCGCGCGCGCGACGGCGCGACCGCCCGCCACCGAACCGGTAAAATTGACGAAATCAAACTCTCCCGCCGCAATCAGCGACAAAGTCGTGGCGCGGCTCAAAAATACATTCCGCATAATATCGGCGGGAACGCCGGCGGCGACAAACGCGCGCGCCATCCGTTCCCCGGCCAGCGGCGTCTGCGCCGAATGTTTTAACAGCACCGCATTGCCGGCGATCAGCGCGGGCGCGACCGTGTTGATGGCGGTCAAATACGGATAATTCCACGGCGACACCGTCAAAATGACTCCCGCCGGTTCGCGCGCGATGCGGCGGTCAAACCGCGCCGATTCCTCCGCCGTCATCGGCGCGAGCGCGGATTCGGCGATGTCCGCCATATACGAAACGCGCTCCATCACGCCGCCGAATTCGCCGCCATAACGCACCGGCCTTCCCATCATCCGCGCCAACTCCGGAGTCGCCTCGGCGGATGTCGCGCACAAACATTCGGCGCCGCGCCGCACGACTTCCACGCGTTCCGCCAACGGGCGCGCCGCCCATACCGTCTGCGCGCGCCGCGCCCGGGCGATCAATTCGGCGGCGGCGGCGAAATCCGCCAGCGGTCTTTCCGCATACACCGCGCCGTCAATCGGCGATATACACCGCAGCACTTCGGGCATTTTACGCCCTCTCGAATCCGCGCGCGATTTCCCAGTCGGTAACGCGGCGGTCATATTCGGACTGTTCCCACCGGGCGGCGCGGACATAATGTTCCACGACTTCGTCGCCGAGCGCGGCGCGCAACATTTCCGAATTCGCGAACAACTCCGCCGCCCCGCGCAATGTCGCGGGAATACTCCGGGATTTGTTTTGATAGGCGTCGCCCCGAAACTCCTCCTCCAACTCCATTTCCTTTTCAACACCGTCCAGCCCCGCCGCCAGCAACGCCGCGGACGCCAGATACGAATTCAAATCCGCCCCGCCGATGCGGCATTCCACCCGCACCGATTCGCCGCCGGACGCGCATATACGATAACCGGCGGTGCGGTTGTCGAAAGACCACACCGCCTGCGTGGGCGCGAAGGTGCCGGCGACGAAACGTTTATAGGAATTAATATGCGGCGCCAAAAACAACGTCGTCGCCCCGGCGTGCCGCAAAAGCCCCGCCAGATAACTTTTCATCATCCGCGACATGCCGCCGTCCGCGTCATAAAACAACGGCGCGCCGTCCGGCGACCGCAGCGACTGGTGAATATGGCACGAACTTCCGGCGGCGGAATCCCCCCACTTCGCCATAAAAGTCAGCGCCCGTCCGCGCATCCACGCAATTTCTTTGCAGGCGTGTTTGACGACGACATGACGATCGGCCGTCGCCAGCGCGTCGGCGTAGCGGACATTAATTTCGCCCTGCCCGGCGCACGCCTCGCCTTTCGTATTTTCCACCGGGACGCCCGCCCCCTGCAGTCCGGTGCGAATCGCGCGCATCACTTCCTCCTCCTTGGCGGTTTGGAAAATGTGATAATCCTCGTTGTAGGCGGAAAACGGCGACAACCCGCGATATCCTTTTTCGCGCGCGTCCTCATAACTTTCGCGGAACATAAAAAATTCCAGCTCGGTCGCGGTCATCGGAATCATGTCCGCGCCGCGCATGCGCGCGACCTGCTTTTTAAGAATCGCGCGCGGCGAATGCGGCACTTCGTCGCGCGCGTGATGATCCAAAACATCGCACAAAACGAGCGCGGTCTTCGGCAGCCACGGTAGGCGGCGCAAAGTGGACATGTCGGGTTTCATTATATGATCGCCGTAGCCCGTCCGCCAGCCGGTAGTAGCATACCCTTCCACCGGTGTCATTTCCATGTCGGTCGCCAGCAAATAATCGCAACTGTGCGTCTCCTCCCAGGCGGAGTCAATAAAAAACTCGGCTTGAAATCGCTTGCCCATCAGCCGCCCCTGCATATCAGTCTGCGCGGCGACGACCGTGTCAATCTCGCCCCCGGCGATCAACCGTTTCAATTCGTCAAAAGTCATTGGTCTCTCCATCGCCGTTGTTGCACAAGGCGCTGCCGCCCGGACGAATCCGGGCGGCGACGCGCAACGCGACATCACGCATAACGGTAGGGCGGACCCGCCTGTTCCATCGTGGCGCGATATTCCTTCAATATCTTCACCACTTTGGCGCGGCGGGGGCTTTCGGCGGCGACTTCGTCCCAAAATTTCAGCGCCTCGTCCTCCACCTTTTTCCATTCCTCGGCGGGGATGGAAGTCAGCTTCATTTTCGTCCCCCGGGTGCGCAGTTTCGCCTCGCCGCCCCAATACCAGTGCTGGCGGTAATAGTGGGAGCTGTCCATGCACAGACGGAACAACGTTTTCAGATGTTCCGGCAGGGCGTTCCATCTTTCGCTGTTGGCGAAATACGAACCGCACCACGCGCCGGAAATGTTGTTGGTCAGGAAATAGTTGGTCACATCCGCCCAGCCGACGGTGTAATCCTCGGTAATTCCCGACCAGGCGATGCCGTCCAATTCGCCCGTCTGCACGGCGACCTCTATGTCCTCCCACGGCAGCGTCACCGGCACGACGCCGAAACGCGTCAAGAAGCGCCCCGCCGTCGGAAAGGTAAACACCCGCTTCCCCTTCAGATCCTCCAAACTGCGGACCGGATCGACCGTGGCGAAATGGCACGGATCCCACGCTCCGGCGCTCAGCCATGCGACGCCTTCAATTTCGCCGTACGCCTCCTCCCAGATTTCGCGCAGCCCGTATTCGTTGAACAGCACCGGCACATCCAAACTGTACCGGGTGGCGAACGGGAAATAGCCGCCGAACACCGACACATCCACCGGCGCCGCGATGGAATCGTCGTCGCTCTGCACAGCGTCAATCGTGCCTTTCTGCATCGCGCGAAACAACTCGCCCGTCGGCACCAATTGGTCGGCGAAATACAGTTCAATTTCCATCTGCCCCTTCGCCACCTGATTAAACGCCTCTATGGAGGGCTTGATGACGTGCTCGGCCAGCGCGGGCCCCGCGTAGGTCTGCAGCCGCCACTTGATCGGCGTCTTGCTCTGGGCATGCACAAAAGGCGCGCCCGCCACGGCGGCCGTAGCAACGCCCGCCTTTTTCATAAATTCCCTTCTGTTGTTGGTCATGATGTTCTCCTGTTGATGAGATGATAAAAACCGCCCGGCACCCGCCGCGCGGAAACGATTACGCCCCATAATATTGCTCCGGGAGCCACAAGGCGATTTGCGGAAACAATATTACCAGCGCCAATCCGAAAATCATCACCATCACGAACGGAATGATGGAGCGGTAGATGTCGGCCAAGGTCACTTCCTTGGGCGCCATCGCGCGCATTAAAAAGAGGTTGTAGCCGAAAGGCGGCGTCATGTAGGCGATCTGGCAGGTGATGGTATACAGCACGCCGTACCATATCGGGTTAAATCCCAGAGCGACAATCAGCGGCACATACAGCGGCGCGACAATCACCAGCATCGCGGTGTCGTCCAAAAACATGCCCATGACAATATAGGACAGCTGCATCAGCAGAAGCACCTCCCACGCGCTCAATCCCCACCGCTCCACAAAAAGCGACTCTATGGCCTTGACCGCCCCGAGCCCGTCGAACACCGCGCCGAAACACAACGCCGCGAGAATAATCCACATAAACATGCACGAAACGCCCAATGTTTTGCGCACCGTCTCCTCCAGCACCCGCTTGTCGAGGCGGCGTCTGACAAACGCGAGAAACGTCGCCACCGCGGCGCCGACCGCCGCGCTTTCCACCAAACTCGTGACGCCGGTCAAAAACAGCCCCATCACGGATGCAAAAACCGCCAACGGCAGTACGCCGGCGCCCAGCAACCGCCATTTTTCGCCGCGCACCTTCTGCAACTCGTCCGCCGACAGCGGCGGCCCCAGCTGCGGCTGCAATTTGCAGCGCACCGCAATATAAATGATGAACAACGTCGCCAGCAAAAGTCCCGGACCGACGCCGGCCAGCCACAGCTGGCTTATCGGCTGCCGGGCGATCATCCCGTATAAAACCAGCACGACGCTGGGCGGCACCAAAATGCCGAGGGAACTGCCCGCCTGCACGACGCCGGTAACCATGCGCTTGTCGTACCCCCGCTTCAACATTTCCGGCAGGGCGATGGACGCGCCGACCGCCATGCCGGCGACGCTGAGCCCGTTCATCGCCGAAATGGCGACCATTAAACCGATCGTGCCGATGGCCAGCCCGCCCCGCAGGGAACCCGACCATACATGAAACATTTTATACAGATCGCCGGCGATCGCGGATTCGGAGAGCATGTACCCCATGTAGATAAAAAGCGGCAGGGTCAGCATCGGGTACCAGCTCAGCAATTTAAAGCTCGCGTTAAACGGCATTTCCGCCCCGCCGTCGCCCCACAACCACAGCGCGGACGCGGCGGCGACAAAGCCGACGGCGCCGAAAACGCGCTGCCCCGTCAGCAGCATGACAAACATGGACGAAAACATCAGCAGCGCGATCAGTTCATAACTCACCAGATTCTCCCCGTCGCGCGCGCCAGATCCTTAAAAAACACGGACAGCGCCTGCGCCAGCATCATCACGACGCCCGCGCACATCATAATTTTCACCGGCGCCAGCGGCGGCGCCCACGCCGAATAATTTTTCTGCCCGTATTCCAGCGCGTATTGCGCGCTTGACACGCCGCCCGCCAGCAACACCGAGAGATAAAAAATCAGACACATCACGGTGACGGCGTCAACGGCGGCGCGCGTCCTCGGCGTCCACCCGCCATACAACAAATCCATGCGGACATGCGAATCCGTCTGCATGGAATACGCGCCGCCCAGCAGATAGTACGCCGCCAGCAGAAACTGCGCGATCTCCACCACCCAAATTAAGGGACGATCAAACACCGCGCGTGAAATTGACGAATACAGCAGCACGCCCATCATCAGAAAAATCAGATACATCGAGACACGCCCGACCCGGCGGTTGCAGGAATCTACCGTCCGAATGTAGCCGCGGACAAACCCGGGCATGGCGCGTCCGCCGTTCATTCCACCTTCTCCAAAGACGCCAGCGCCGCCAGCGCGCAGTCCGCCAACAGCACCGCCATCGCGCGCCGATCTTCGGAAGCGGCGAGCAAATCGTTGCGCACCTCAATCATCACATTCAACAGCCCGCGCGCCACCGCATGCAACGCCAGCGTGTGGGTGACGCCGTCCTCCCTGCAATACGGCGCGTTGCGGCGGACGACAAGGCGGGTTCTTTCGCGCATCGCGCCGAGCATCGCAAGGGCGAAACGATCGTCGCCGTGGTCGATCAACCCCATATCCATATCCCGCCGCATCCCCGCATACACCGGGGAAAATGAATGCACCGTCAGCACGACCGGAAACTGCGCCGTCCGCCCGTCCAGAACGCCGGCGAGCGCGGCGCGAAACGGCTCATAAAACAGCCGCTCCCGCCGCATCCGTTGCACCACGGAAAGCCCGGCGTTGCCCGGAATCCGGTAAATTTCGCTCGATTCCGGGATCGCCCCCGCCGCCAGCGGCGCGCGGTTGCAGTCATACACCAAACGCGAAACGCGCTGCACCGCCAGCGGCGAATCCAGCCGCCGCGCCATCTCCCGCGCGACATCCAGCGCCCCCGGATCCCATGCGATATGGCTTTGCAGCGCGCCGTCGTTCAACCCCAAACCGCCCATTTCCGGCGGAATATAGTTGGACGCATGCTCGCATGCCAGCACGAACCGCCCCGTCCCCGCCGGATTGACGACCTCCGCCACCGCCGCCGCCGGGGCGTCCCGGACGTCCGCCTGCGCGCCGCCCGGTGTCATTCGCCGACTCCTCTCACCGTCATTTGGTTAAAATTATAACAAACAAAAATCGTTTTGTCAACATATTTCCAAAAAAAATTACAAACGCCGGCGCCGTTTTTTTGGATTATAATGGCGGACACAAGGACCGATGCCCGCCGCCCCCGCCCTGACCGTCGCCGACCGCATCCGCGAACGGTTTGACAAACTCACCCGCGCCGAGCGGAAATTGGCGGCGTCCATTCTGGCGGATTATCCCGCCTCGGGACTGGGCGGCATCGCCGCCATCGCCGACTCGGCGGACGTCTCTCCGCCGACCGTGGTGCGGATGGGCAAAAAAATCGGCTTCGGCAGTTTTCCGGAAATGCAGGCCGCCCTCCGCGGCGAGGTGCGCGCCACCATCTCCGACCCCATCGCCAAACACGACCGCTGGGCGGTGGACGCGCCCGCCGCCCACATTCTCAACCGATTCGCCGCGGCCGTCACCGCCAACATCAGATGGACGCTGCGCCTCATGGATCACCGCCGTTTTAACGACGCCGCCGCGCTGCTGGCGGACCGGAAACGCGCCGCGCATGTCGTCGGCGGACGGCTGACGCGATCCCTCGCCGATTATTTTTTTACACATCTGCAGGTTATCCGCGGCAATGTCACCCTCATCGCGCCGAACGCCAACATCTGGCCGCACTACGCGCTGAACATTAAAAAGGACGACATCATCGTCGTTTTTGACGTTCGCCGCTACGAACGCGACACGCTGCGGCTGGCCGAAACGGCGCGGCGGCAAAAGGCGCTGATCATTCTTTTTACCGATCAATGGGGATCGCCGATCGCCAAACACTCCGCGCACAGTTTTCATGCGCGCATAGAGGTCCCGTCCGCGTGGGATTCTTCCGTCGCCTCTCTGATGATTGTGGAATCGCTGCTCGCCGCCGTGGAAACATCCCTGTGGAAATCGACGCGCCACCGCATTAAAACTTTGGAAAATCTTTACGACCAAACTGGAATGTTCCAAAAATCGCCGTAGTTTTGGCCGCTATTTCGGACGTTCCGGCGCAATTTCAGAGCGGCCGGGTTGACATTTCGGGGCGGAGGGGGGAGAGTTGTTTAAATTCATCGCCTTCGCCAAAGACCTCCCCCTCCCGCTAATCGGTTTCGCGGAAGGCGACCAAAGACGGCGTTTGTAAAAAACGCCTTTTCGGACGGATGCGGGGCGAAACATTCCGATACAATTTGCAACCGTACAGAGACGAAAAAATCGCGTCCGTACCCGCATAATTCCATTGTTTTCATTTATTCATTCGCAAAAAGGAGCATTCTTATGAAAACATTTGCAATCAAACGCGCGTTCGTATTCGGCGCGCTCGCCTTGGCGGGGGCGCTCGCGCTCGCCGCATCCGCGGCGTATGCCGGACGAAATCATTCGGAGCATTTCGCCGAACATGTCGCGGAAGAACTTTCGCTGAACGAATCGCAGGAAACCCGTCTGCGGACGATTTTGCGCGAAACCGCCGACAAGCGGCGCGATTTGCGCGAACAGACGGAGAAGGAAGTACGCGCGATTTTGTCGCGGGAAACCCTCGGCAAAGAGGACGCGCTTAAACTTTTGCGATTGCGCGAAGAACGGCGCGACCAGATGCGCGATTTTGTCGCCGGTCAACTCGTCGCCTTTCATTCCGGACTGGATTCCGCGCAACGCGAGAAACTCGCCGAAATCGCGCCGAAATTCCTCGGACGCCACGCGAAAAATCGCGGCAGAGGCGGCAAACACGGTCACCGTCGCGGACATGACGACGATGACGACGATCGCGAGCGTCGCGGCGGTTTGTTCGGCTGGCATTGAGGGAATTTCTCTCCGCATTTCCGTTCGTCGCGTCTCCTTGGCGCGGCGGGCGGAAATGTTTTTTTTTGCATCGGCGGAATGCGGACAAATTTAACGCCGCGCCGGCGCGACAAAACGACGACGGCGCAAACGGACTCCGCTTTTTGTACGCGCCGCCGCGCCTTACAATAAAAAAATGAACGAAGGGCGGCCGGTTTTGCTGGTGGACGACGACGCCAAACTCGGCGCGATGCTCGCCGAATATCTGGCGCAATTCGGATTTGCGGTGTCGGCGCGTCAAAGCCCGTCGGACGGACTGCGCGCGCTGGAAGAATCGGATTTCGCCGCCGCGATTTTTGATGTGATGCTTCCCGAAATGGACGGGCTGGAATTGTGCCGCCGCGCGCACGCGCTGCGCCCGAATCTGCCGGTGATGATGCTGACCGCCCGCGGCGATCTCGCCGACCGCGTGGCGGGACTGGAAACCGGCGCGGATGATTATCTCGCCAAGCCGTTTGCGCCGCGCGAATTGTCGGCGCGTCTCGCCGCGCTTTTGCGGCGCGCCGCGCCGTCCGCCGAACGCGGAACTTTGCATTTTGACGGGCTGTCGGTAAATCCGGAAACGCGCCGGGCGTGGCTGACGGAGGACGGCGAAAAACGGGAGGAAGCGACGCTCACCGCGGCGGAATTCCGCGTACTGGCGGAGTTGGTGCGGCGGCGGCCGGCGGTGGTGGAACGCGATTATCTGACGGAAAAGATTCGCGGATTTGAACGCGATCCGTCCGACCGCGCGATAGACATCGCGGTCAGCCGTCTGCGCGGCAAACTGCGCGATTCACCCTCGCATCCGCGTTTTATCCAAACTTCGCGCGGAGTCGGATACGCCTTTATCGCCGCGCCGAAGCGATGAACGCCGAATCCGGCGCGGCAAAAAAACGCAAGTCGCTGACCGCCAAAATCGCATGGCTGGCGGCGGCCGTTTCCGTTTTGACCGCGCTGGCGCTGGCGCTGTTTATTTCCGCTTTTCACGACAGCACGGAGTCGCACCATCATGTTTCGGGGGCGCGAATGGCGGCGGCGCTGGCGCGGCGCATTTATGAAAATCCGACGCCGCAAAGAATTGCGCGCATCGCCGAACTGGCGGACGTGGATTTGCGCTATGAAAGCCCGCATTTCGCGTTCGCCACCGACGACGACATGCCGCGCTTTGACGATGTGCGAATTCTGCGGCGGCGCGGCGACATCGCGCTCGCCTATGGAGACGGGCGCAAGGTCGCGCTGCACGGCGTCGGCGACCGGCGATTGATGATAGATTTGCGGCGGCACGACGCGTGGGAGGCGGCGTCGGGCGCGATTGCCTTGCTGGCGGCGGCGCTGGCGTTTTTGTGGGGCGGATTTTATTTTTTGCAGCGGCGAATGCTCGCGCCGCTGGCGTCTTTGCGCGCCGACATGGAATCGGCGGGGCGCGGCGAATGGCGGCGCGCGCGCGCCGTCACGAACGACGAAATCGGCGAACTGGCGGAGGTGTTCAACCAAATGCAGGATCGTCTGCGCGCGACAATTCGCTCCAAGGAAAGATTGCTGGCCGACGCCTCGCACGAGTTGCGTTCGCCGCTGGCGCGCCTGCGGCTGGCGGCGGAGTTCGTGGAAAAAGAAAAACTGCGCTCCGCGATGACCGCCGACATCGGCGAACTGGACGCGTTGACCGGCGGCATTTTGGAAAAGGCGCGGTTGGAAAATTTTTCCGGCGCGACGGAAAAAACGCGCTTCGCGATTGACTCCGTTTTACGCGCGCTGCGGACGAAATATCCGCGCGCGAAATTTGAAGGCGGCGCGGACGCGGACATTTGCGGGGACGAGGGCGCGCTGCTTCGCGCGCTCGGCAATCTGCTGGACAACGCGCAAAAATTTGCGGCGTCCGAAACGCGCGTCATACTCGGAACGGACGGCGATTTTATATGCATCACGGTGGAAGACGACGGGCCGGGCGCGCCGGAGGAGGATTTGCCGAATTTATTTGCGCCGTTTTACCGCGCCGACATTTCGCGTTCCCGCGACACCGGCGGATTCGGACTCGGTCTGTCTATCGCCCGCGCCGCCGTTATCGCGCACGGCGGCGAAATTTCCGCGCACAACAAAACCCCGCACGGCTTGGCAATACGCGTCCGCCTCCCCGCCGTCAAAAATTAATCAGTCGGAGTTGCGGGCGCGTTCCACGAAACACTTGCCGGCGGCTTCCGGGTCGGCGGACAACACCGCCTCTTCGCGGTTGCAGACATACAAAAATTTGCGCGTGCAGATAAAACGGACGACGCGGTTTTTGCGATCCTGGACGGGTTGGAAAGTCTTGCAAATCGCGCTCGCCCGCTCTTCCGACAGCAGCGGCGACGCGGCATACCGCACCGATTTTTCCAGCGCGACCGCGGAGGAGGAGACGAACGCCGCGCACATTGCTACGGCGAAAACGCGGCGCCGCGCGGCGGTCATTTCGCGTCCGTCCGCGCCAGGGCGGCGGAAACGCCCGCGCCGTATTCGGGGTCGGCTTTCGCAAAATGCGCGATTTGCCTTTGGCGGATGTCGTCCGGCACTCCCGCCATCGCGCGGGCGATGTTGGCGCACAAACGCGCCCGCTGCTCCGCCGTCATCAGCCGGAACAGCGCGCCGGGCTGGGCATAGTCGTCGTTGCCGTCGCGGTGATCGTAGCGGGCGGCGGCGCCGTCAAGTTTCAGCGGCGGCTCCGTCGCGGACGGATTTTCGGCGGGACCGCCGCGGCTGTTCGGCTCGTAATTGACCGCGCCGCCGCCGTTGTCGTCGAACCGCATCGCGCCGTCGCGGTGATAGGAATGCACCGGACACTGCGGACGATTCACCGGCAAATGCTCGTAATTCACCCCCAGCCGGTAGCGGTGCGCGTCCGCGTAGGAAAAAATGCGGAACTGCAGCATTTTGTCCGGGCTGTGGCCGATGCCGGGGACGATATTCGCCGGCGAAAAACTCGACTGCTCCACCTCGGCGAAATAGTTGTCGGGATTGCGGTTCAATTCTAAAACGCCGACCTCCGTCAGCGGATAGTCGCCGTGCGGCCACACTTTCGTCAAGTCGAACGGATTAAACGAAAGTTTGTCCGCGTCCGCCTCCGGCATCAATTGGACGCAAAATTTCCATTTCGGAAAATCGCCGCGTTCAATCGCCGCGAACAAATCACGCTGATGGCTTTCGCGGTCGCCGCCGACAATCGCCGCCGCCTCTTCGTCGGTCAGATGCGCGATTCCCTGCATCGTCTTAAAATGAAATTTGCACCAGAAGCGCCGCCCCCCGCGGTCGTACAAACTGTATGTATGGGAGCCGTAGCCGTTCGTGTGGCGGTAGGATTTGGGCAGTCCGCGGTCCGAAAACAAAATCGTCACCTGATGCAGACTTTCGGGCGACAGCGACCAGAAATCCCACGCCGCCGCCATGTCGCGCAAATTCGTCCGCGGGTCGCGCTTTTGTGTGCGGATGAAATCCGGAAATTTATACGGGTCGCGGACGAAAAACACCGGCGTATTGTTGCCGACCATGTCCCAGTTGCCCTCTTCGGTATACACTTTTAACGCGAAACCGCGCACGTCGCGTTCGGCGTCCGCCGCCCCGCGTTCGCCGGCGACGGTGGAAAATCGCAGCAACACGTCCGCCTTGTTGCCGGCGGCGGAAAACAACTTCGCCGCCGAAAACTCCGCCAGCGGCTTGTGAATCGTCAGCGTCCCGAACGCCGCCGACCCCTTGGCGTGGACGACGCGTTCGGGAATGCGCTCGCGGTTAAAATGCGCGTGCTTCTCGAACAACTGCCAGTCCTGCACCAGCAACGGACCGCGCGGTCCGGCGGTGATACTGTTTTGATTGTCCGCGACCGGCACTCCGGCGGCGGTGGTCAAAATCGGTTTCTCGTCCATATCGGTCTCCTTTTGTCGGCGCTTTTTAATGGCAAAATCATTATACTATTTTTCGGCGGCGTCCGCGCGCGCATTTTTCCGTCAGGGGGTGTTTCCCACGGTCTTGCCGCCGCTCTCCGCCTTAAGAAAGCGGAAGAAATCGGAATCGGGCGACAGAATAAAAAAGTCGCCGGCGGTGCCGAGCGTCTTGCGGTATGCCGCCAAAGTGCGGTAAAAATCGTAAAAATCCAAATGGGCGGAAAAGGCGGAGGCGTATAACCCCGCGGCTTCGGCGTCGCCGCGCCCGCGAATTTCTTCGGCGCGACGGGCGGCGTCCGACAACACCACGACCCGTTCGCGGTCGGCTTCGGCGCGAATTTTTTCCTTCTCCGCCTCGCCCTCCGAACGGCGTTCGTTGGCGATGCGGCGGCGTTCCTCGATCATGTTCCGATACACGTTTTCGGAGACGCCGTCCGGCAAATCCACGCGTTTCATCCGCACGTCCAAAACCGCCAGCCCGAGTCCCTCCGCGCCCTCGTTGTCTTTCGTCCCCTTGTTGGCGAGTTCGCGCACGCTCCGCATCACCTGTTCGCGCTCGCCGGTGACCACATCCTTCACCGTCCGCTTGGCGATTTCGTCGCGCAGTCCGCTTTTGATGATTTCCCGCAGACGCTTCCCCGCCTCCGTCTCGTTGCCTTGTTTCAGACGTTCGTAGAACTTCGCCGGATCGACAATCCTCCACTTGACGAACAAATCCACCAGCAAATTCTCCTTCTCGGCGGTGATATACCGGTCGGGATTTTCGGCGTCGATGGTCAGCACGCGCGAATCGAACAGACGCAAATTCTGCCACGGCGCCTTGGCATACAGCCCCGGTTCATGCCGCGTCTCGATGATCTCGCCGAACTGCAGCACAATCGCGCTCTGCCACGGATAGACGATAAACAGCGTCTTGCCGGCGAGAAACAGCAGCAGCACGATCGCCGCCGCCGAAAGCGACAACTGCTGGACGGGGGACATTTTCGGAATTATCATCGCCGCGCCTCCAAAGAATCCAGCCCGTCCCGCACGCCCCGCCGCAATCGGTTTTTCAACTCGTCCAAAGTCGCCGGCGCGGACGGCGACGCCGCCGGAAACGCCGGAGAATCGCCGCCGCCGCCGCGCGACGCCGCCGCCGCCCCGCCCGCCTGCAAAAGACGATCCAGCGGCAAATACAAAAGATTGCCGGAATCCTGCTGGTCAATAATCACCTTGCTGGCGCGCCCCATCACTTCCTCCAGCGTCTCCAAATACAGGCGGCGGCGGGTCACTTCGGGCGCCTTCGCGAATTCGTCGGCGATCAGCAAAAACCGCGCGACATCCCCCGCCGCCCCGGCGACGACGCTTTGGCGATAGGCCTCGGCGTCTTCCAGCAGGCGCGCCACCTGCCCCTGCGCGCGCGGCAAAATATCGTTGGCGTACGCCTGCCCCTCGTTAATTTTGCGCTCCTTGTCCTGCCGCGCCCGGATCGCGTCTTCAAACGCCTCCTGCACCTGGTCGGGCGGCTGCACATTTTGGATCGCCACCTCGCGCACTTCAATGCCGGTCTTGTAGCGGTCCAAAATACTCTGCATCGCCTGCTTGGTGTCGCTGGCGATGGAGACGCGCCCCTCGTACAACGCGAAATCTATCCGGCTTTTGCCCACCACCCCGCGCATCGCGGTTTCGGCGACCTGCTTTACGACATCCTCCGCGCGCGCGTTGGTAAACCGATTCTCAAACAAAAACAACTCCGTGTCGTTCAGCGCGTACTGTACGACGAATTGCATGTCTATGATATTCAGATCGCCGGTGAGCATCAGCGATTCGCGCGACTGTTTGTTGCGGGGATTGCTCGGATCGTTGCGAAAGCCGACCTCCACCCGCCGCACGTCGGTGAGATTGACGATGCGGTAATCTTCTATCAGCGGCATGTGCCACGCCAGCCCGGGCGATTTGACGCCGCTCGGATTGCCGAGACGGAACATCACCGCCTCCTCGCTGGCGTCCACGGTAAAAAATCCGAACAACGCCCACAGCAACAGCGTCCCCGAAGACGCCAGCAACACCAAATAGCGGATCGGCGGCAGCACCAGCCCGCCGCCGTCCCCGTCGTCGCCGCCGTCTTCCGGCGCGCCGCCGCCGTCGCGCGAAAACGCCTGCGCGCGCGCCTTGTCCGCCCCGCCCAAAATGCGCCCGGCCAGGCCGCGCAACACTTTGTCAATGTCCGGCAGTTGGTTCTGGAAGTAAAGTTTCAGTTTCGTCATTCGTAAAAGATACCGCCGGCTTGGCCGCCGCCGCCTCCCGAAGCGCGCGTTTCAGACCGCCGACACCGTCGCCGCTGCGGCCGGAAAGCCAAACCGTTGCTATTCTACCACAAGGCGCGCGCAAAATTCGAGACGGCGCGCCAATTTTATCAATTTTATTCATCACCAAAATTCGCCGCTCCCGCCCCGCGCCGATGGAATCCAGCGTCGAATGCGTCACCGCCAGACGCGCGTCGCAGTCGGCGCGGGCGCAGTCGGCGACGACCATAATCAAATCGCCGCGCGCCGCCTCCTGCAAAGTCGCGTGAAATCCCGCCAGCAATTCGTGCGGCAAATTGCGGATGAAACCCACCGTGTCGGAAACCACCGCCGCCGCGCCGTCCGCGAATACGCGCCGCGCCGTGGATTCCACCGTGTCAAACAGCCGCCCGTCGGCGCGCGTCCCGGCGCGGGCGAGCGCATTAAACAAAGTGGATTTTCCGGCGTTTGTATAGCCGACCAGCGCCGCGGTGAGCACTCCGTTTTTGGCGCGGCGGCGGCGCGCCGTCGTCTGCCGCGAAGAAAACGCGTCTATTTTGCGGGCGATGCGCTTAATCCGCTCCGACAACAGACGGCGGTCTATTTCCATCTGTTTTTCGCCCGGCCCGCCGCGCAGTCCGATGCCGCCGCGCTGCCGCTCCAAATGCGTCCATCGTCCGGCGAGACGTCCGAGACGGCGGCGACAGCGCGCCATCTCCACCTGCAATTTACTTTCGTAAGTCCGCGCGCGGGCGGCGAAAATTTCTAAAATTAAATCGCTGCGGTCAATCACCGTCCGCCGCCAGAGATTCTCCAAATTGCGCGCCTGCACCGAAGACAAGTCCGCGCCGACGACGACAAACCGCGCGCCGGTCTTTTCCGCCGCCGCGCCCGCCGCGTCAATCGCCCCGGCGCCGACGAGAGTCGCGGCTTTCGGCGGACGGCGCACAAACGCGTGCCGCTGGGCGGCGCAAAAATATCCCGCCGCCGCCGCCAATTCGCCCAACTCTTCGCATTCCTCGCGGACGTCCGACCCCGGCGGAGACGCCGCCAGCAGCAGCGCCCGCTTTTCCGCGGTCTTTTCAATTTCGTACATAAGGATTTTCTTCGGCGCGAAAATCCACCAGCAGCGGCGCGCCCTCCACCGACAGCCGGCGCGCCAGCGCGGACGACAAATAACGGCGATATTCCTCGGCGATGCGGGCGACTCCGCCGCCGTGAATAATCACCCGCAGCGGCGCCTGTCCGCCCTGGTGAATGTAGCGCAATTTCGGGCGGACGCCGCCGGACATCGGCGGCGGATTGCGCCGCACCGCCTCGCCGAGGGCGCGATTTAATCCGGCGGTGGAAAATCGCGTCCGCGCCGCCGCCGCCGCCCGCGCCGCCGCCGCCAGCAATCCGCCGGGCAGACGCCCGTCCGCCGCCGACATCGCAAACGCGCGCGCGGCGCAGCCGGGATGCAATTCCGCCGCCTGCCGCCGCAAAGTTTGCGCGCGACCGGCGGCGGGCAGCAAGTCGCTTTTGTTGCCCAGCATCACCACGCCGCAGCCGGCGGCGGCGACGAGCGCGGCGATTTTGCGATCCTGATACGTGGCGCCTTCGGAAAGATCCCAGACAAACAACACCGCCGCGGCGCGGCGCACCGCCTCGCGCGCCGCCGAAACGCTGAATTTCTCCCGCACCGAATTGGCGCGCCGCCGCCGCATTCCGGCGGTGTCAATCAGCGAAAAATCGCCGTGGCGCGAGGACAACCGCGCGCAAATATTGTCGCGGGTGGTGCCGGGAATTTCCGAAACGAGCGCGCGGTCTTGTTTGAGCAGACAATTCATCAGAGTGGATTTGCCGACATTCGGACGCCCGACAATCGCCAGCGGCACGCCGGGCGTCCGCGCGAACGCCGCCGGCAACATTTCGGACAGGGCGCGGCGCACCGCCGCCAATCCGTCGCCGCGCTTGGCGGAAACCGGAATCATCTTTTCCTTGAGCGCGTAAAAATCGGCGCACGCTTCGGCGGCGGTCATCCCCTCGGATTTGTTGATCAATAAAAGGCGCGGACATTTCGGAAACCGGCGGCGCAGCATCGCCAGCAATTCGCGGTCGCCGTGCAGCATTCCGGCGGCGGCGTCGGCGACCATCAAAATTAAATCGGCCTGCTCCGACGCCCGCAGCATCCGCTGCAAAATCGCGTCCGACCATTCGCTTTCCTCGCCGCGCACGCCGCCGGTATCCAGCAAACGCACCGCCCGCCCGGCGCCGGCCATCGCGGTTTCGGAAAGATAATCCAAAGTAATGCCCGGCGAATCATGGACGAGCGCCGCCCGCCGCCCGCAAAGACGGTTAAATAAAAGCGATTTGCCGACATTCGGACGCCCGACAATGACCGCAGAAGGCGGCTCCGACGCGGCGGACGCGCGTTTTTCTTCCACCCGAATTTCGGAAGTTTCGGAAATTACGCCAACCCCGCAAATCGGCGGCGAAACCGGCGCGCACGCGCGTCCGCGTTTCCAACAACGGCAACGGCGGCGGCGGCGAAACGCGCGATTTCCATTGTCATTTCTCTCCCAGATGTTCGGCGAGTTTTTCCAGCGAAGTACACCATCCCTCCTCGTGGCCGTCGCGGGATTCGACGGACGGAAAAACGCCCTGATGAAAAGTCAGCAGCGTTTTGCCCGCCCATTCTTCCAGCGTAATCGTCACCGTCGTTTCGGGGCTGCGCACGTCGTTTTCGTCCTCCCACGAATGAGTATAGACGAGGCGGGCGGGCGCGGCGATTTCCGCGCACACGCCGCCGGAGCGGTAGTCGTTGCCTTTCGGCGAGCGCATGTGCAAACGCCAGGCGTCGCCGGGCGCCTTCGCGGCGACGCATTCCTCCACGGCGAAACCGCGCGGCGCGCACCATCGCCGCAGATGCGATTCGTCCGCCAGCGCGGAAAACACTTCTTCGCGCGGCGCGGAAAACACGCGCGTCAATTTAATATAATGCGGTTCGCCCACGGTCATTTTCGTCGCTCCCGCCCGCCTCCGGACGCCCGCACATTATACTATATGCCGTCGCGCGGGGCGGTTTGGGATAGAATGGCGGAATGCGAAATATTCTCGACGGAATTCGCGTACTGGAACTCTCGCGGGTGCTCGCCGGACCGCTGTGCGCGATGCAGCTCGCCGAATTCGGCGCGGAAATCATTAAAGTGGAGCATCCGGACGGAGGCGACGACACGCGCGGCTGGGGTCCGCCGTTCCACCCGCGCACCGGCAACTCCGCCTATTTTGAATCGGTCAACCGCGGCAAAAAAAGCGTCGCCGCGGACTTCTCCCGCGACGGCGGCGGCGTCTGCAAACTCGCCGCGCGATCCGACGTCGTCGTGGAAAATTTTCTGCCCGGCGCGTTAAAAAAATATCGTCTGGACTATGATTCCGTCCGCCGCGAAAATCCGGGCGTCGTATATTGTTCCATCACCGGCTACGGACAGACCGGCGAATGGAGCGGCCGGCGCGGCTATGATTTTATCATTCAGGGCGAATCCGGACTGATGGCGCTGGGCGGCGCGGCGGACGGCGAAGCGTACAAAACCGGCGTCGCCGTCTGCGACATTCTCGCCGGACTGCACGCCGCGCAGGCGATTTTGGCGGCGCTTTTTCGCCGCGCCGGGGACCAAAAAGGCGCGCACATAGACATCAGTTTGTTTGACTGCGCCGTCGCCGCGCTGGTGAATGTCGCGCAGGCGTCTCTGCAGACCGGCGAACCGGCGAAACGATTTGGAAATCATCATCCGCACATCGTTCCGTACGGCGCGTTTTTCGCCGCCGACGGCGCGTTCAATATCGCCGCCGGCAACGACCGGCAATTCGCCGCGCTGTGCGAAGTGCTGCAAAAACCGCAATGGGCGAAGGCGGAAGAGTTTTGCGACAACCCGCGCCGCGTCGCAAACCGCGACAAACTCGTCGCAATGCTGAACGCGGAACTGCGGCGAAAACCGGCGGACGAATGGCTCGCCGGACTTCGCGCGCGCGGCGTCCCCGCCGGCAAAGTACTCAACGTCGCCGAAACGCTGGCGCTGCCGCACGCAAAACAGCGCGCACTGTGGCGCGAACAAGACGGCGTAAAACTGATGCGCGCGCCCGCGCGTTTTTGCGGCGAAGAATCGCCCGCGCCGTCGCCGCCGCCGACTCTCGGCGCGCACACCGATTCGGTCCTGCGCGACATCGCCGGACTTTCCGCGAACGCCGCCGCCGAACTGCGGCGGCGAAACATTATCGGAGGCGAAACGCAATGAACGACGAACGCGAATTTACAATCGTGGAAAATCTTCTCTCCCCCGCCGAGCGCGAATGGCGGCGATCCGTGCGCGAATGGACGGACGCGGAAATTATGCCGCATGTGGAGGACGCCTACGAGCGCGAACATTTTCCGCCCGCGTTCGCCGAAAAAATCGGCGCGCAAAAATGGTTCGGAATCACCCTGCCCGCGCGGGACGGATGCGGCGGACGAAACTTCCGCGATTACGGAATTTTGTGCCAGGAAATAGAGCGCGCCGATTCCGGCGTCCGCAGTTTAATTTCGGTGCAGTCGTCCCTGGCGATGTACGCGATTTTTCGCTTCGGCGACGATTCGCAAAGGAAAATTCTGGCGAAAATGGCGAACGGCGAAACGCTGGGATGTTTTGCGCTGACCGAACCCGGCGCCGGTTCCGACCCGGAGGGAATGGACGCCTTCGCCGAAAAAACTTCCGCCGGATGGCTGTTGAACGGGCATAAACGCTGGGTCACCGCCGCGCCCGTCGCAAACATCGCCGTCGTCTGGGCGAAAACGGCGGACGGAATCCGCGGCTTTGTCGCGCCGACGAACGCGCCCGGAGTCGATGTTCGCCCCTTGCGCGGAAAATTGTCTTTGCGTTTGTCGCCCAGCGCGGAAATTGTTTTTACGAATTGCGAACTGCCGGACGGCGCGCTCCTGCCGGGTTCGGATACGGGGCTGCGCGCGCCGTTGTCGTGTCTGACGCAGGCGCGGTTTGGGATTTGCTGGGGCGCGCTCGGCGCGGCGGCGCGTTGTTATGAAATTGCGCGCGCGCACTGCGTCCGCCGTAGCCAGTTCGGCAGACCGCTCGCCGGTTTTCAGCTTGTGCAGCAAAAACTCGCCGACATTTACGCGGACATCGCGCGCGGACAATTATTAAACATCCGTCTCGCGGATATGATGCAAAACGGCGAATGCCGTCCCGAACACATTTCGCTCGGCAAGCGCGAATCGTGCCGGACGGCGCGGCGCGCGGCGCGCAAATGCCGCGACCTGCTCGGCGCGGAAGGAATTCTCGCGCGAAACGAAGTAATGCGCCATCTGGCGAATTTGGAAACCGTCTACACCTACGAAGGCGCCGACCACATTCACACATTAATCCTCGGCCGCCACCTCACCGGCGAAAACGCGTTCGGATAAAATTCGCCGATGCATTCTCCGGCGACATTTATTTTCCGGCGACGGCTATCTGCCCGCGCAAAAATGGCTGAAAGACCGCAAGGGGCGCAAACTTTCCTACGACGACCAGCGTCTCTACCGCCGAATTTTCGCCGCTCCCGCCCGCCTCCGGACGCCCGCACATTATACGGCATCGCGGCAAGGCGGCGAAAATCCGGTGCGCCGTTATAATTGGCGAATGACGCCGCAATCCCGGAAAACAACGCGCAACCCTGCCCGCAATTTCCAAGGCGAAACCGCCCGTAAATGGCGGCGGGGCATCGGCGCGCTGGCGAAACAACACGACAACGGCAAAACCGAAAAAGATGCGCGCACCCGCACATTTCCGCTGGAACTCCCCGAAAACGCCTTTGATTTCGCCGAAGCGGGGCGGCTGTTTAATGTCGTGGAGGGAGTGGAAGCCGGCTCGCTCGCGGCGTTTCTTTGCGCCGCGCATTTGTCCGGATTCCGAATGTGCGGCGGCGCGGGTAAAGCGAAAAAATATCGCCCCGATATGAAATCAGGCCCGACCATCGCGCGGGATGACGGACGCCGTCTGGAAAATATGCATCCGGAGGACGGCGACATTTGGATGCATAAAACCGTCGCCGTCGTCGCCAAACAAGCGCGGACTGACTTGAAAAAGAACGACGTCTCCGGAAGCGAAATCAAACTGCGTTTGCTGGGCGGCTCGGCAGGCGCGCCGCACGGACTCTCGTGGTTATTCGGAGCGGGATGGGAATGGTTATCCTCCGACACGAGCGACGAGGATATTGCGAAAGCGACGGACGCGGATATTGCGCGCGTACGCCAGCTGCGCGAATACGCCCGCGCCGTGCCGTCGTCGCCGCCCTTTTACAAGAAAAAGAATTACGCCGATTTCCGCGTGCAGGCGGCGCAAAAACTCGGCTCGTGGATAGGCAACTATTGGAAACGGCTCGCCGAACTTCGCGCCCAAGTAGAAAATCCGCCCGAAATTCAATTGCCTCCGTCGCTGGACGACGAGCGGCTGAATACTCTGTTGTCGCGGGCGAACATCACCCGCGAGGAAATTCGCGCCGCCGCCGCCGCGCTGCCGAAAATGTTTGCGAACGCGCGCGGCGCGCTGGATATTCTCGCCGGACGCGACAAAACACTGCTGCCCGGGCGCGGAGAAACTAAAACGCTCGACGAATTGAACGCCGCCGTCGACGAATTCGCGGGAGTTTTACGGACGCTGAAAAATTTCGCCGAACAACGCGCGGAGAGGGACGACAACCTTAAATTTTGGAAAGGGCTGGACGGCGAATTGCAGACCGCGCTTAAACCGCTGGACAAATTGCAAAAACTGAACCGCATTTCCGGCGGCGCGCCGGACGCCGAACGGGAGGTGCGCAAAACCGAAGACGCTTTTAACGCGCTTTGGCGGCACTGCCGCGAACAATTCGCCGCGATTGCCGGCGATGCGGCGGGAATGCGCGCGATTTTGGAATCCGCCGCGGAGGACGAAAAAAAGACGCTGCACGAGCGCGGGCGGGACGAATCCGCCGCCGCGGAATTCGCCGTCCGCAAACAGCTGCAGCAAATCGGCAATGCGGCGCGCAATATGCGCGGCGACAATATGGAAATTGTCGCCGCCCCCGTGCGCAAACTTTTCGCCAAAAAGAAAGACGCGAACAAGTATTTTAATAACCGCGCCGGCGCGTTGTATCGCAGCCCGTACTCCCGTTCCGTTCATAATCCGTACGATGTAAACTGGCGCGAGGCGGGAAAAATTGACTGGATCGCCGAACTGGAAACCGCCGCCGCCCGAATGGAGGCGCGTCTCGCCGAAAATCGCGCCGAAGATTGGCGCGACTGGCTGGAATGCCGGATGCTGGCGATGTTCATCCGCCTGCGGGGACTGCCGAAAGAAATGCCGCGCGAAAAAATCTCCGCGCTGGCGGACATTCCCGCCGAAGCGAAAGAACATCTGCGTTTTTATTCCGCGCTGGCGGCGGCGTTGCGCGCGGATTCCGTTCCCCGCGGCGTTGTCATTTCCGGATTCAATCAACTGCGCTCCGCCCTGCGCGGTTTGGCGTTCAAAGTGATGCGTCCGAGTTTTATCATCCGCGCCGTCTTTCATCCCGTCGGGCAGGACGAATTAATTTATGCGCCGAAAGAAACGACGAAAAAAGGCGAATGGACTCCGCCCAAGCGACACCGCGCGCACTACGCCGAATCTTTTGCGGCGATGGCGGAGACGGAAAATGAACGCGGCGAAATGCGCGCGCCGGACGCCGTCAAATCGTTGCTGCATTCCCGCCGCCGCAACGGACGCGGCAACGCGCGCCTGACGGAAGGCGACCGCGCCGCCCTGACGCAAACGCCGCACGACTGGCTTTTCCCCGTTAAAAATTGGAATATGTCCGCGCCCGAACGGGACGGCGCCGCCGTCTGCAAAAGCAAATCCATGCAGCTGCCGAAAGGATTCGGCATGCTGAAACCCGTCGCCGGCGCGCGGCTTGTCGGACCGTCCTCGCTCAAAAACGCGCTGGACGATTGTCTGCGCGGGCGCGTCGTTTTGGGAGAATCCTCCCTCATTTTGGAGCGCGAATACGCGCAACGTTTTCGGTGGAAAAATGGAACGCTTTCCCTTTCCGTCCCCGATTCCGCCGCGACTCTTCGCGCCAAACTCGCCGTGCCGGTAATGTCCGAACTTAAACCGGCGGCGGAAGAGAACAGGGCGTTTTATGAACGTTTCGTCGCCATAGACCTCGGCGAACGCGGCATCGGATTCGCCGTTTTTAATGTCCGCGAATGGCTGGTCGACGGACGCGACTCGCCGATGATTTCCGGAACGAAACCTATTCCGTCCATTCGCGCGTTAATCCGCGCCGTCCGCCGTCATCGCGGACGCGCCCAGCCCGGACAAAAAATGCGCGACTCCCATTCCCGCGCGCTCGAAAAACGACGCAAAAACGTCGTCGGCGACGTCTGCCACGCGGTTGATTCGCTGTGCGCGGAATACAACGCCTTCCCGGTGTTGGAAGGCGACGTCGCCAATTTGGAAACCGGCGGAAATCAATTGAAGTTGATTTATGGCAGCGTACTGCATCGCTACAAATATTCCGGCACGCCCGCGCACAAAAAACAGCGCGGCGAACATTGGTTCGCGGGCGCGAAAGGCGGACAGTGGCCGCATCCGTATTTGATTCGCGTCGTCGCGGAAGGCAAAGGCAAAAAAACCAAGCCGCTGACTCTGTTTCCCGGCACGCAGGTGAGCGCCGCCGGCACCAGCCAGGAGTGTTCCGTCTGCCGCCGCAACGCGCCGCGCATTCTGAAAAATCTGCCCGATAATTTTTCCCTGCATTTTCGCAACGGAGAGGCGAATCTGGCGGGCGGCGAAAATTTGTTTCCCGGCGAATCCGTGGCGGGCGCGTTGTTTTTGTACGAAAAGACGACGAAACAAGATCCGCGCGAATTGCGGAGATTGCGCCGTCAAAAACTTCGTCCGGAGTTGGAAACGCCGCTCAACGGCGTCAAAAAGGCGGGCGAACTGCGCGCGCTCGTCAAGTTCAACCTGCGCCGTCCGCCCGTCTCCACGCGTTCCAAGGACACTTCGCAGTCGCGCTATTTTTGCGTATTTGCGGGCTGCCGCAACGAAATGCACGCCGACGAAAACGCCGCGATCAATATCGGGCGGCGGCTTTTGTCCGATATGGACCGGGAGCGGTCCCGCGAAAAAGACGCCAAAAACAGCGATGCGTAAAAAAATTTGCGAACGCGCCCGAAAAGGCGTATACTTCCGGACATACTGTTGGCTGTTCCCGCGAACGGCGTTAACCGCTTACCCAACGGTTGCCGTTTGCGATGCTTCCCTCTCTTTCAGAGAGCAGCGTTCCTCATAGGCCAACCGGCGGACTTCGTGCGCCGCCGCCTTTTTCACCGCCTCCCGCCCGGCGTTTTATAACCGACTTTGGGCGGGCGGCCGCCGTTTTTGGGGGCGAACGGAATGCCGAAATTCCCCCATTTCCATGATAAAATACTCTCCGGGTACTGCGATATATTAGCACAAAAGATTATGCCTCCACGCGCAGTTTGGGTATGGAGTATGAGG
>JBPCXA010000011.1:0-14184 GCA_051008975.1 Gammaproteobacteria bacterium | reverse complement strand
ATCGGCGTACGAAATTCGCGCGAAACGCGTTAAAATACGCCCTTGACCGGGGCCGTAGCTCAGTTGGTAGAGCGCAGCGTTCGCAATGCTGAGGTCAGGGGTTCAACTCCCCTCGGCTCCAAATTTTGGAAATTTTTCGCAGAAAGGAGTTGACTCGCCGCAATTTCGTGTTATAATTGTAGCAACTTCCCATTTAGGGATGAACGGAGGCATTATGCATCCAATACTCTGGGCTGGTTTGATAGCAGGAGGAAGTTATCTTCTTTATCGCATCGCCCAAAACAACACGGAAAGCGACAATTCGCCTTTCCAGACGGCACAGCCGTCAACCTCTCCGAAATCGGAGCAGGAAAACAAAAACAGCGCCAACCGTTCCTTGGAAACGGAATATGCGCATAAGCCAACTCCAGAGTCGACGCCTTTGCGCCGGATTCCCGAGCCGGTTCCCGCCGCCGAATCGGAAATTGCCATTCCTGTCTCAGAACAAGGATGCTTGTGCGAATCGCACGTGGGAAAACCCAAAAAGGATTATTGGTCCGTTGAATCCGCGGAACAAGCAATAAACGCTTTGCTTGCTGAACACGGATTTGTAATGGAGCATTATCCCTGTCCCGAACGGAAAGGAGCGCGGCATTTGCGCAGCATGCGCTTCGAAACGCGCGAGGAAGCGGATGCGTTTTGGCTTCGCCATCACGAACTGGGCTTCTATTGGGAAGTTCAAGAACGAAAGGGACGGTTCTATTTGGAACCGTTGACTTTCGACTCCAAAACACATGTCCGCGAATGCATCAAAAACCTGCGATACATTCGCGGGATAGAGATGCATTTTGTTGAAGACAAGGGCGATTTTCGTTTGACGAAAAACCACCCCAAAAAATCAGTCCACTAAGTGGGCTTGCGGCGCCGGGGAGAAATCTCCGGCGCCGTTTTTTTTAATAAAACGGAGTCGGCGGCGGCGCGATGTGATAAAGTTCCCCCGCGATGATTAAGAAAATTTTAATCGCCAATCGGGGCGAAATTGCGATGCGCATCGTGCGGGCGTGCGCCGAGACGGGCATCCGCTCGGTCGCGCTGTATTCGGACGCCGACCGCAACGCGCTGCATGTCAAAAAGGCCGACGAGGCGTTTCACATCAGCGGCAGTCCGCTCGGCGGCTATCTCAATCCGCACCGCATCATGGGCGCGGCGGCGGCGCTCGGCTGCGACGCGATTCATCCGGGCTACGGATTTCTTTCCGAAAATCCCGCGCTCGCCGAAATGTGCGCGCGCCACCGCACGATTAAATTCATCGGCCCGCCGGCGGAGGTCATCGCAAAAATGGGCGACAAGGTGCGGGCGCGCCGCGCGATGAAAGACGCCGGCGTGCCGGTCGTGCCGGGCGGCGACGAAAATTTGCGAAGCGCCGAGGACGCCGTTTCGTTCGCCGATTCCGTCGGCTATCCGGTGATGTTGAAGGCGACGAACGGCGGCGGCGGGCGCGGCATCCGCCGCTGCGAAAACGCCGAAGAAGTGCGGCGGCATTTTCCGCGCATCCGCTCGGAGGCGGAGAAGGCGTTCGGGCGCGCCGACATTTTTATGGAAAAATGTATCGTCAATCCGCGCCATATTGAAGTGCAGATTCTCGCCGACGAACGCGGCAATATCGTGCATTTATTCGAGCGCGACTGTTCGATCCAGCGGCGCAACCAGAAACTGATTGAGATCGCGCCGTCGCCGCAGTTGTCGGTGGAGGAGCGCGCGGAGGTGTGCGCGCACGCCGTCGCCGCCGCCCGCGCCGTGGAATATGTCAACGCCGGCACGGTGGAGTTTTTATTGGACTCCGCGCGCCGGTTTTATTTTATGGAAATGAACACGCGCCTGCAGGTGGAGCATACGGTCAGCGAACAGATCACCGGTCTGGACATCGTGCAGGAGCAAATTCGCATCGCCGCCGGAGAAGAACTTTCGATGTGGCAGGGCGCGGTGAGCCATCGCGGCTATGCGATGGAAATGCGCATCAACGCCGAGAATCCGAAGAACGATTTTTTGCCGTCGTTCGGGCGCGTCACGAAATACTACGCGCCCGGCGGCCCCGGCGTCCGCATAGACGGCGCGATTTACACCGGCTATGTCATTCCGCCCTATTACGATTCCATGTGCGCGAAACTTACCGTATGGGCGCTGACCTGGCCGGCGACGATTCACCGCGCCCTGCGCGCGTTGGACGATATGCAGGTTTCTGGAATTAAAACGACGATTCCGTTTTACCGCCGCATTTTGTCGGACCCGGATTTTCGCGGCGGCGTCTTTGACACCGGCTTCATAGAGGCGCATCCGCGTCTGCTGGACTACAAGGAAAAGACGCCGCGCGAAGACCGCGCGCTGGCGATCGCCGCCGCCCTCGTCGCGCATCTGGAAACATAATCCGCGCAAATCCGCGCGTACCGCGCCCCTCCCGCGAATGTTTCTTTTTTCTTCGCATATATTTTAGAACATACTTTTAGAAATGTATCGCGTTTTTATTTTTATAACTTTCGTTCTTCATAGTTCGTTTTTTTAAGAATTAAGAATCGCGGCGGGAATCTGCGGACAAATTATTTCACAATTCAATTTTGTTCCGATTTTTGCAAAAATTGCGGAGAGACGCGGATATATTCGAGGCGCGTTTTTGCGCGATATGGATTTTTTTGCAGGCGCGAAAACAATGTAAAATGCGCCTATGAAACGCGAACGGACGCCCGCGAATTTCCGCCGCCGGTGAGACGGTGAACGAACGCGCCGTTCTTTTGCGGACGGCGTTGCGCGAATTCGGCGGCGCCGGAATTGCGCTGGCGTCTTCCTTTGTCGCGCTGGGCGCGCTGCTGCGCGATTCGGGAATGCAGATGTGGCAAAGCGTGTTTTGCACTTTTATCGTGTTCGCGTTGCCGGGGCAGATTGTGGCGGCGGAATTGTTCGCGCGCGAAGCCGCCGCCGCGGTCGTTTTGTTTTCGGTGTTGCTGGTAAATATGCGTCTGATGCCGATGACCGTGGCGTTGCTGCCGTTGCTGCGTCCGAAGGAAAAACGCGGCTGGCGCGACTTCGCGGTCGCCCATTTGATCGCCGTGACGAGCTGGGTGAGTTTTATGGGCGCGCGCGAATCGGTGCCGGCGGCGGCGCGCTACCGCTATTTTGTATGCACCGGCGGCGCGCTTTGGCTGTGCGGAATCGCCGCGACGGCGGCGGGATACGCCGCCGGCGGCGCGCTGCCGGCGTGGCTGCTGGCGGGGCTGTTGTTTCTCAATCCGGTGTATTTTTTATGCACGATGCTGCGCGCATTGACGAGGCGGGCGGACATTGTCGCGCTGATTTTGGGAATGCTGCTGCTGCCGCCGCTGCATTTGTTCGCCGGACAGTGGGACATCGTCGTCTGCGGAATTGTCGGCGGCGGCGCGGCGTTTTTGTTGTACGGGCGCGGCGGATGAGCGCCACGGTTCTCGTTCTTCTCGCCGCCGCGGCGACTTATTTCTGGCGCGCCGCGGGGGTGGTCGCGGCGGGCAGAATTCGCGCCAGTTCGCCGGTGTTGCGCGCCGCCTCCTGCGTCGCGTATGCGATGGTGGCGGCGTTGATCGTGCGGATGATTGTCTTTCCCGCCGGGGCGACGGCGGAAATTCCGGTCGTCTTCCGCCTGTGCGCGGTCGCGGCGGGATTGGCGGTGTTTTCGTTCCGGCGCAGCGTCGCCGCCGGGGCGTGGACCGCCGCGGCGGTCGTCGTCGCGCTGAACGCCGCCTTCGCCGAAATATAAAAAACTGAATAAAACTGTTTTCGGAATTGCGGCGAAATTCCGAAAATAATAAATCCAAAATATAAAATTCGGAATTCCGGATTTCCGAATTTTTGTTTCCGCGGACGCGATACGTTTTCCGGCGCGGCGGTTGGCAAATTTTATTCCGGCAAAAAACGCGCCAGCATTTCGTTCAAATGGCGCAGCCCGTTCTCCGTGGGGCGGATGATATGCGCGTCGCGGAACAGCAGCCCGTCTTGTTCGCAGGAATCCAAAATATGTTCCACCGCGCCGATTCGCACTCCGGCGCGTTCCGCGAGCATCGCGGGCGCGAAGCCGTCGGGCAACCGCAGGGCGTTCAACATAAACTCAAAGGCGGCGTCCGCCCCGGCGACTTCGCGCGATTCGGCGACCGCGCTGCCGGCGCCGTCTGCAAACACGCACCGCATATATTCGCGCGGATTTTTAATGCGGGATTGCCTGACGATTTTTCCCGCGGCGGTGATTTTGCCGTGCGCGCCCGCGCCGATTCCGACATAATCGCCGAAGCGCCAATAGTTTAAGTTGTGGCGGCATTCCCGCCCCGCGCGCGCGAAGGCGGAAATTTCGTAGCGGCGAAATCCGGCGTCGCACGCCGCGTCCTGCGCGGCGTCCCCGATGTCGGCGGCGTCGTCGGGCGGCGGCATCAGCCGCGGCGGACGGCGAAAAAACGGCGTGCCGGATTCCAAGGTCAATTGATACAACGACAAATGCGGCGGACAAAACGACAGCGCGGTTTGCACGTCCGCCCGCGCGTCTTCGGCGGATTGTCCGGGCAGCGAATGCATCAAATCAATGTTGAAGTCGTCAAACGCTTCGGCGGCGGCCCGCGCGGCGCGGCGCGCCTCCGCGCCGTCGTGGATTCTTCCGATCGCGGAAAGCGCGCGGTCGTCAAAACTCTGCGCGCCCAAAGACAAACGATTGATTCCGGCGGCGGCGAATTCGGCGAATTTCGCCGCGTCGGAAGAACCGGGATTCGCCTCCAAAGTAATCTCGCATTCCGGCGGCAAAAGCGACAAAGTCCGCAGCCCGCGCAGCAGCGAGTCCACCGCCTCCGGCGAAAACAAACTCGGCGTCCCGCCGCCGATAAAAACCGAAGACACGCGCCGCCCCCACACCGCCGGCAGCGCGGATTCGGCGTCCGCGAGCAATGCGCGGATGTATTCTTTTTCGGGAATTTCGGCGGGCGCCCGGTGCGAATTGAAATCGCAATACGGACACTTGCGCGCGCACCACGGCAAATGCGCATACAAGGACAGCGGCGGCGGCGCGACAATCGCGGACGACGGCGGCGCGACCGCGGCGACCGCGTCAAACGCGGATTTCATTATTTACCCCCCCCCCCCCGAAATAAAAAATTCGTCCGCACGCCGCCACGCCGGAAATAATGCGCCGCATCGTTTCATCCTTCATCGCCGCCGCCGCGCCAGCGTCCGCATCAGCGCGCGCAGCGATTTTCCGCGGTGGCTCGCCCGGTTTTTTTCGGCGACGGTCATTTGTGCGCCGGTCTTTCCGGCGCGCGGATCGTAAAACAGCGGGTCGTAGCCGAAACCGCCGCCGCCGCGCATTTCGGAAAGAATCTCGCCCCGCCAGAATCCTTCGGCGAATACCGGCGCGGGATCGTCCGGCGATTCCAAAAATACAATCGCGGCATAATAGAACGCTCCCCGGTTTTCGATTCCACGCATCGCCGCCAGAAGTTTTTCGTTGTTCGCCAGGTCGTCCGATTCCGCCCCGGCGTAGCGCGCGGAATGCACGCCGGGCGCGCCTCCCAGAGACGGCACGACAAGTCCGGAATCGTCGGCGACGGCGGCGCATTTTGCGGCGGCGGACGCCGCCCGCGCCTTCGCCAGCGCGTTTTCCCAAAAGGTGCGGTGCGGCTCCTCCGCCTGCGCGATTTGCAAATCGGCGAGAGACGGCAAACGCGTCCATAGCGGCGCGAGCGCTTCGCGAATCTCGCGCACCTTCCCCGCGTTGCCGCTTGCGATGACGACGTCGCGCATTGGCGTATTATAACCGCCGCGCCGGCCATTCGGCGGCGAAAAAATATGGCATAATCGGCGCATGAACAGACCGACACGGGTGGAGGCGCGCGCGGGATTTGTCGTGTGGATTGAATACGCCGACGGCGCGGCGGGCGAAATTGACCTGTCCGATCTTGCCGGGCGCGGCGTGTTTCGGGCGTGGGAAGACCGCGCCTTTTTTGAATCCGCGCACTTGTCCGACGCCGGCGCGGTCGCCTGGGGACGCGACATCGATCTCTGCCCCGATGCGCTGTATATGCGGCTGACCGGCAAATCCGCCGTCCGCCCGTCCGCCGCGCATGCCTGAAATATCCCGTTTTTACGGAATCACCGTATACATTTATTTTAACGACCACGCGCCGCCGCATTTCCACGCCGTCTATGGCGGGCAGGAGGCGGTTTTCGGCATTGAAGACGCGGCGATCCTGAACGGGCGTCTGCCCGCGCGGGCGGAAAAACTCATTAAAGAATGGGCGGCGTTGCGCAAAACCGAACTTCGCGCCGCGTGGAATTGCGCCGGACAACTGCGGGCGCCGGGCAAAATCCGCCCGCTGGAATAACCGCCCGCCTCCGCAAAAAAATCCCGTTTCGCGTTTCGGGGGCGTTTTTGTGGTATACTTTTTTCCGCTCAGGCAAGACAAGAAGACGCCCCTCGTCGGGCGTCCGTGGAATACGATACCCCTCGCGGGGGAATATGCGGGAATGTCAACTGTCTTTTTGTTGTGTTTGAGCACGCCCGGCCAACAGTCCGGTTTTATGCTCGACACAACAAAGAGGAGATTGACAATGAAAATCGGAGTGCTTTTTTTGACCGCCGCCCTCGCCTTGGCGGGATGCGGCGGGGGCGGCGGCGGTTCCAACGCCGCGCCGGATATGCGGACGCCGGACACGGGGAATACGGACGACATGATGAACACGCTGCCGGGCGAGGGCGCGCGAACGCCGCAGGCGTCCCGCGATGACGCCGTAACCGCCCAACAAAATCTCGGCAGCGTCACGCAAAGTTCCAATGTGGACGGCAATACGCGGACGACTCTGGACGAGGTGCGCGTGAAATTGGACGAGAGCGGCGATCCGATGTTTGACGAGGACGGCAGCATTTTCGTTGAAAACACCCGTGAAGGATGGGAATCTTCCAACAATTCCGGCTATTTCAGCGAATTGAGCGAGGGCAACGAAAACTCCGGCGGAGGAACCGATGGTGTGAACGTTTTGGAAGGGGTCACATGTTCCGAGAGCGGCCCCGTATTGCTGGTTTGCGGCGGTGCTTTACCCCCGGTACCCCCGGGCGAAAATCCGCCGCCGTCGCCGGTGAGGATTGACGGTACGCCGGTGATTGACGCGACCGATTTAACGTTGAAGCCGCCGTCCGAATATCAATCGGGCGACTATTATCTGGTCACCGGACTTTGGTATAAGGACGACAACGACTTCGGCGTATTCGCCGACGGGCCGGAGTTGACCGCCGACCTGCCGACTTCCGGAAGCGCGACCTACGAAGGCGGCGCCAACGGAATTTATTGGGACCGCAGCCGCACTCTTATCGGCGCGCAGGGGTTTCAGGCGGATGTGACGTTTAACGCCGTCGTACAAAACGGCGGGGTGCAGATCAGCGGACGGGCGGGCAACGTCATGCGTCATGATACCGCCGAAAATGCAGCCGTCCCGATATTGGAAAATCGGGAGGTTATTTTTAACGAACTGACCTATCAAAGCCCGGGCGTCGCCGGCGGCACCGTCGACTGTTCGCCCGGATGTTCCGTGCAGGGCGGCAGCTGGGGCGGGCAGTTCCACGGCAATCCGCCCGCCGGCGGCGAAACGAACGGCTGGCCGTTCAGTTTTAACGGCACTTTCGGAATTCAGGGGCTGGACTACGAGGGGGATTTATACGACGCGCTGGGGACATTCAGCACGGTGCACGGCGATCTTGACGCCCTGCGGACATGTCTGACCGCCGCCGGATTTTTTCACGGAGTGCTGACAAACGGCGCGGACAGTTGCTTGCCGTAATTTTCCGCGTTCGTTTTCCTCCGCCAATTGCAAATGGGCGTCCGCGCCGCGGTTTTTGCGGCGATATTCGTCGCCGCGCAGGCGGCGGCGGGCGATTCTTTGGCGGCGGCGCGGGCGTTGATTAAAGAGCGGGAATTCGCCGCCGCGCTGCAAATCTTGCGGCGTTTGGATTCCGGTTCCGCCGATTCGGATGCGCGGTTTTTTCGCGGACTTGCGGCGCTGGCGCTGGCGGAAAGAACGACGGACAAAGACGCGGGCGAAAGACTGCTGGACGAATCGGTCGCCGCATTTCATTCGGTGCTGGTGCGGTTTCCCGGTTTTTTGCGGGCGCGGGCGGAGCTGGCGTATGCATTCTTTTTGCGCGGCGACGACGAATTGGCGCGGTCGCATTTTCGGATCGCGCTGGCGGGAAAGCCGCCGCCCGTTCTCGCCGCGAACATTCGCCGGTTTTTGTACAAAATTCGCGCGCGTAAAAAATGGAGCGGCTATTTTTCGGTGAATTTGGAGCAAAACGACAATATCAACGGCGGCGCGGACGCCGACGTGATTTATCTTTTCGGGCTGCCGTTTCGCGTGGACGAGGAATCGCGCCCGCGTGCGGAGACCGGCCTGTCGTTTTCGGGCGGCGGCGAATATCAGCATCCGCTCGGCGAAAATTTGCGGCTGCGGCTGGGCGCGGATTTGGCGCGCGGCGAGTATCAAGGCGGCGAATTGGATTGGAGTTATGCCGCGCTGCGCGCCGGACCGCGGATACTTTTTGCGCGGCGCGGCGAGGCGTCTTTGCAGGCGGTATTCGGACGGCGGTGGGCGCGCAAACGCCGCGCCGACGAATTCGGGTTGCGCGGCGAGGCGCGGCGGCGCATCGGTGAACGCGCCGGAATCAACGCCCGCGCCTCGTGGAAACAAACGCGCGAGCGGCGGAACGACCGTCCGGACGCCGCGGACGCGGAGATTTTTTTGGGCGGCGACTGGCTTTTTTCGCCGCTGATACAGGGAAACGCCGGACTCGGCGCGTCCGAAAACCGCCCCGAAAGCGGCGGACGGGCGCGCGAAAGGCGGGCGCGAATCGGTTTCGGGGCGATTTTGCCCGGCGGCTGGACTGTCGGCGGCGAAGGCGAATGGACGCGCCGCCGGTTCGCGCGAAACGCGCCGTTTTCCGCCGAGAGGCGCGAAGACCGCGGGCGGATTTTCCGCATATTCGCGCTGCACCGCGGACTGTTGTTTTTCGGATTCGCCCCGCAAATATCGGTTTCGCGCGAATTGCGGCATTCCAACTCGCTGTTTCACCGCTACCGCCGCACCCGCGCCGGTCTTCGGCTGGTGCGGCATTTTTAGGCGACGGGCGGCGTTTCGCCCCCGTTCCGAAAAAAAGAACGACGGCGATTTTGCGGCGTATTTTCGCGTTTTCTTAAAATTTAATTGATAAAACACGAAAAAAATTCGGCGATGCTATTGAAAAAGACGTTTTATGTATTATAATATCGCCCGTTGGCGTTCTTCCGGTTGCGATTGGCGGGCGGCGACGAACGGCATTTTTTTCCGAACATTCCGAAAAGGAGCAGTACGCAATGAAAAAACTGAAAATCCGCCCCCTGCACGACCGCCTTTTGGTGCGGCGCGTGGAGGAGGAGCGCAAAACCGCCAGCGGCATCGTCATTCCCGACAACGCCGCCGAAAAACCCGACCAGGGCGAAGTGCTCGCCGTCGGCAAGGGCAAAATCCAGGACGACGGCAAACAGCGGCCGCTGGATGTCAAAGTCGGCGACCGCATTCTGTTCGGCAAATACGCCGGCACCTCCGTCAAGGTGGACGGCGAGGAATTGCTGGTCATGCGCGAGGACGACGTGATGGGCGTCGTCTCCCTCTAATCGCGAATCCCGTCGCAACCGACCCCGTTTTTTTCAACAAGGAGAACCAAAAGCATGTCTGCAAAAGAGGTCAAATTTTCTGAAGAGGCGCGCCGCAGTATCGTACGCGGCGTCAATGTGCTGTCCGACGCGGTGCGCATCACGCTCGGCCCGAAGGGGCGGAACGTGGTGATTGAGCGTTCGTTCGGCGCGCCCACGATCACCAAGGACGGCGTTTCCGTCGCCAAGGAGGTGGAGTTGGAGGACAAGTTGGAGAATATGGGCGCCCAGATGGTCAAGGAGGTCGCGTCCAAAACTTCCGACGTCGCCGGCGACGGCACCACCACCGCCACCGTGCTGGCGCAGGCGATGGTCCGCGAGGGGATGAAATATGTCGCCGCGGGGATGAATCCGATGGATTTGAAGCGCGGCATCGATCGCGCCGTCGGCGTCGCGACCGAGAATCTGAAAAAGATTTCCAAGGAATGCCGCAGCCGCACCGAGATCGCGCAGGTCGCCTCCATTTCCGCCAATTCCGATCCCAAAATCGGCGAAATCATCGCCGAGGCGATGGACAAAGTCGGCAAGGAGGGCGTGATCACCGTGGAAGACGGCTCGGCGTTGGAAAACGAATTGTCGGTCGTGGAGGGGATGCAGTTTGACCGCGGCTATACTTCGCCCTACTTCATCAACGCGCCGGAGCGGCAAATGGCGGTGCTGGAAAATCCGCTGGTGCTGGTGCATGACAAAAAAATCTCCGCCATCCGCGACATTCTTCCGATTTTGGAGCAGGCCGCCAAATCCGGGCGTCCGTTGCTGGTCATCGCCGAGGAAGTGGAAGGCGAGGCGCTGGCGACTCTCGTCGTCAACAATATGCGCGGCACCATCAAGGTGTGCGCCGTCAAGGCGCCCGGTTTCGGCGACCGCCGCAAGGCGATGCTGGACGACATCGCCATTCTCACCAAGGGGCGGGTGATTTCCGAGGAAGTCGGGCTGACCCTGGAAAAGGCGGCTCTGGACGATCTGGGGCAGGCCAAGCGCGTGGAAATCGGCAAGGAGGAGACCACCATCATTGACGGCAAGGGCGCGAAGAAGGACATCGCCGCCCGCGTGGAGGCCATCCGCCAGCAGATTGAGGACACCACCAGCGATTACGACCGCGAGAAACTTCAGGAGCGCGTCGCCAAACTTTCGGGCGGCGTCGCCGTCGTCAAAGTCGGCGCGGCGACCGAAGTGGAAATGAAGGAAAAGAAGGCGCGCGTAGAAGACGCCCTGCACGCGACCCGCGCCGCGGTGGAGGAAGGCATCGTGCCGGGCGGCGGCATCGCCCTGATCCGTTGTCAGGCGGCGATCGGCAAAATCAAGGGCGACAACGACGACCAAAACGCCGGCGTCCGCATCGTATCGCGGGCGATGGAATCGCCGCTCGCCAACATCGTCGCCAACACCGGCGAATCGCCGGAGGTGATTGTGAACGAGGTGCGCGGCGGCAGCGGCAACCACGGCTACAACGCGGCCAACGGCAAATACGGCGACTTGCTGAAGTTGGGAATTATTGACCCGACGAAGGTGACGCGTTCGGCGCTGCAAAACGCCGCTTCCATCGCCGGCTTGTTGCTGACGACGGACTGCGCGGTGGCGGAGTTGCCGAAAAAGGACATGCCCCCGCCCGCGATGCCCGGCGGCGGAATGGACATGTAAAGACCGGGAACCTCCTCTCCCGCAAAAACCCGCGTCGCAAGGCGCGGGTTTTTTTTTGCGCTAAAATTTTACGGTTGCGACGGAGATTGCGCGACGGCGTTGGCGGCGGCTTTTTTGTCGTACTGATGCCGGGCATACCACGCGCCGTGCGCCATCGCCAAATCTATCACGCAAAAAAATACCGACATCCAAGCGACCGACACCAATATCAAAGTCGCCCAATATTCTCCCGCGTCCGCGATAAAAAACGCGCCCGCCGCCGACAACGCGAAAACAGCCAAAAGCGCCGCCGTCCGCACAATCAAACTTCCGGCGTTCACAACAAAGGCGACAACCGCAAACGGCCACGCCGCCACCGCCGCCATAATACAAATGCCCGCCATAAAATCCATCATGCCGAGTTGCTATTCCAGCGGCGGAGAAAGCGACAGGTCGGCGACGGCGACTTCGCTGCCGTGGGAATGTCCGCCGATGTGGGCGATCATAATACCCCGCAACTCCGCTATGGCGGCGGTATTCGCATTTACCGCCCCCCGCAATTCGCCAATTTCGCCGCTGATATTCCACATTACCGCGAGAATCGCGGCGGCGGCGGCGAGAGTTGCCAAAAGTTCTTTGGACATTGCCGTTTTTCTTTCCGATTTATTCCAGCGGCGGGGAAAGCGACGGGTCGGCGGCGGCGACTTTTTCGCCGTGCGAATGTCCGGCGATGTGGGCGGTCATAATCCCCCGCAACTCCGCTATGCCAACGGCGTTGGCGTTTACCATTTTGCGCAACTCCGCTATGCCAACGGCGTTGGCGGCAATGGCGGCGGCGTTGGCCTGCACCGCCGCCCGCAACTCCCCGGTGTCGCTGCCGATTTTGTTGCTGATATTCCACATCACCGCAATAATTGCGGCGGCGGTGGCGAGAGTTGCTAAAAGTTCTTTGGACATTACTGTTCCCTTTCGGGGAAAGTATAGCAGGTTTTTGGGAATAATGCAAAAACCGGCGGCGACACGAGGCGGGCGGGCGGCGGAGGACAAAAAAAAGAAAAGGGCGTATACACGCCCCTTTCTTATCCTTTCTTGAGATCCGCCTCCGCCTTCTTTATTTTTTCCTCCAGCTCCTTGATTCGCCCCATAAAAATTTGAGACAAATCATGAAGTTTTTTCAGTTTCTGGATTTCCTTTTTCCAGTCCCTGATATTCTCCTTCAACACTTTCCGGTGTACGTTACCGGTCAAAGCGTTTATTATTGTTTTTCTCATCACTCGCTCCTTGGGCGGGTATGAATAAAATGAGGACCCTCTAAAAGTCCTCTTCATGAAAAAGAAAAGGGCGCCGGGGCGCCCTTTTCTGGAGGGTTTCCAACCTCTCGGGAGAGATTAGAAATCGTGACGCAGACCGATGTTGATGATGTCATCGCGTTCGACCTCATCCACATCACGGCTGAAATACTCAATCCACACACGGGATTGCGCACCCAGGTCGTATTGGACGCCGATCGTGCCGTAGGTGGTTTCGTTGCCGGTTTGGTTAGCACCGCCACCGCCGAACTCGCCGGCATTTTCCGCCGTCTCGTAGACGCCATACAGCGAGACCTTGTCGACCGAAACACCGGCGGCGAGAGAGAGGATTTCCACATCTTCCGCGCCCGGCACTTCGCTGTAATCGTCCTCGCCGTACCAGCCGTTGACGTACCAGTTGTCTTGGGCATAGCCAAGGCGAAGCGTCCACGAAGTCAGGTCTTCCGTCTGCTCCGCCCGCGCGGCGGCAACATTCACGGCGTTCTTGATGGTAGACCCTTGGCCGGTGGCGCATGTCAGACCTGTGTCGGCATTGGGAGTGGCCTCGTCCTGAGTACCACGCGCGGCACCATCTATGGCGCGGTCGTAGGCCTCATTGGCCGCCTCCACAGCGGCGTCGTATGCATCCGCAGCGGCTTGATAGGTCATCCTATTCGCATCCGTAGGAGTCCCGATGCCATCAAACACGGCTTGCGCCGCGTCAAACGTGGTTTGCGCCGTTTCAATCGCCGCATCACGAGTATTCGCGGCAGCAGCGATTTGACCGTTGTTGAGCGAAGGCGCACCCCCATCACGACAAAGCGCAGCTTGCGCAGATTGCGCGTCCGCCGCAGCCAAGGAATTCCCGTCCACGATGACATTGTAGGCACCGCCGACCGTGAACCCTTGAATGGCGTACTGCGCCGACAGATTCCACAAATCCAAATCGTTGCCATCGTCGGTACCGGTGCTGCCGATGCCCGCCAAAATCGCGCCTTGGAAGCCGTTCAAGTCCGGCGTCGTGTACTGAATGGAACGCTCGGAACGCCCTTCGCGCCGCTCGGAGTAATTCAGATAGCCCGAATACACATTGGCGACGTCGGTGGAACCGTGCGTGAAGGCGTAATGGCTGGTCCAGAACGAGCCGACAACCAATTCACCAAAGTTGCCGCGCAAACCAGCATGACCCAAACGAGTATGAATCTCGTTATCGTTGCCGGTGTTGGGGTCGCCGTCATTAATGCCGACTTCAACTTCCCACTGATAGAACCCTTCCAGACCGCCGCCCAGATCGTTCGTGCCGCGAATCCCGACACGGCTGGTGCCGCCGTTAACTTCGGCATCACCGCCGTCGGTGGTAAAATCCAATTGCCCCCGAATAGACGCATAAAAACCTTCGGCAGCCGAAGTATATTGCATCCCCGAAGTGTCCTGCGCCGCCAACGCCGACGGCGCCGCCAAAGCGGACGCAATGGCTACGGCAAGTACTTGTTTTTTCATTTTCTTTCTCCCTTTTAGAGATAAAATACACGCGCGCCGAAACCCTTCGGTGCGCT
>JBPCXA010000010.1:0-6856 GCA_051008975.1 Gammaproteobacteria bacterium | reverse complement strand
TGCAGCGTTCAGCGATGGCGGTAGGAACGATGTGATTACACGCTTGCGAGAAGGCGCATTGCGTTCGGAGAAGAGCGTCCGAATGTTCCTTAGAAATAGACAGTTTAAGGCTGACGGTGCGTTTCATGCTCTGTTTGGATTATATCAAACGCCGGTCTTGTGTTCCATTCCTCCCTTCTCTGAAGAAAGAGGTTTCCTGGAGTGTTTTCGATGATTTGGCAGTATCTACGGCCTGTGTTACCTGGTTTGCCCTGTTGGTTTGTCGCTGAGTGGGTGCTACGCACACACCCGGACATATTGGGACTATGGGGTGCAATGATGTGTGTTGCCGGTGCGGGTATCGCGTATATGGTCGCGTTCGAACCGCTCGTTAAGGAGGCTCGGCGTTGAAAGCGTTCGTGCGGCATGAGTGCCGGATAATCCTAGGCTGCATCGCGGTAGTTGCGATGCTGGTGTGGTTTGTAGTGGACCCTCCACCTACTCCACGTGAGATGCTTGGCGCCTATCGTGCGACCCAGCAGGGCCATGGCGAACCACAGCCTCACGCTATTTTGATGCCAAGGTCGCTAGATCATTAAGGAGGGCATACGAGATGTCTGATGAACGACAAGAAACAGCGCGCCTCGTTCGCGCGTTTGCTGACTGGGTAGACGAGCTCGAGCAAGTGATTCTTTCGTTCGAAAAGAAATCGGGTTGGCGTCCATACGATATTCCGTTAGCGGTCAGCACAGGACTTGCCTGTTGGCGTGAATGGTACGACGACGGCATGACGCCTCAAGAAGCGTTTGAGTCTGACCAGTCGTCGGACTCGGCGCCTTAACGTAAAGGAGTGCCAATGAACGCATGGTGGATAGTTGTCGCTCTGATCGTTTACATCGCGATGATCGTTTACATCGCGATCGATAAGTTCGGACTTCACTTGAGACGGCTGCCGAACCGGAATGCGCAAATATTGAATGCCAGTCGCATTGAGCACGCGGGTCTTGTCTACGAGCGCGCGGATGACGGCAAGTGGTGGACCACGGATAACTTCGACGGGGTGCTGACGAAATACTGGGTAACAGCAGATGAATTGCGGTGGGCGCTTTGGGCGAAAGATATGGCTAAAGCGCATGGCCGGTTTCCTGCGTGGTACTACGACGAAGATCTAGAGAAGACCTTGTGTGGCCATGATCCAGAGCGTTACACACCAGTGCCCCCTCCATCAGTCCCTCAACATTAAGGAGCGGTCATGAGCAATGATCTTTCGGAGAGCTTCCGCGCGATGCGCGAAGACAAATAACGTCGTCACGCAGATTGGAATGGAAAAAACCGCCAGATTCTCATCGCCGCGGGTCTCGACCTACCAAGTCGCGGGCAAGCGATGCTGTATCGAGGACAAACGACGGCGGGCGGCGAACTAAAGGTCGATTTCTATCCAAGCACCGGCCGATGGCGCGACATGCTTGCGGGCAAAACATACCGTGGCGGTGCAGCGGCTTTTCTGAAATGGCTTGAGCGACAGTAAAGGAGCGTTAGCAGATGAGTTGGCAAACGGACTATCCGACTGTCGCCGATGTTGCGACGGCACATATCGACACGGTTATCCAGTGGCACGATAACCTGCCAGAACCACAAACGGCCGTGGAGCATACTGTTCGCCGCAAACTGATGACGAGAATCAAAACCCACGCGGAGACAGCGAGCGATGGCACCGGATCAGATGATCTGCGTTTCGACTCGCTGCGAGCGACACTCGGTAAGGCTGAGCAATTTCGTAAAGCGCTCACTGGACACGTGCCGGAGTCTTGGACACATCCGAGTAATATCAATTGGCTTGCCGTTGGGTTCCATCTCAAAGCAAGTGGGGTCGACTGGGGCAGCCATTGTGGTGATACCGAGGCCGGCTTAGCAGCCATGAGTGGAATACTGACAGAAGCGACGTCCCTTGGAGTGCTCGAGGTGAATAGCTCTGAACAAATCCGTCTCCGGTCAACATAGAGCAGCACTCACGTGGATGAGGTAGTCGAACTTCCTGGTATGCGAATGACTCTGATTCCTCCGGACAAAGAGGGGCTCGTGATATTGACACTCCCACGGCTAAAGCACGTGGGATTCTGTTTCTCAGTTAGGCAAGCCATTGGGCTTGCCATCATTTACACAGTTCAGGGCGTTGCCATACCGCCCGTACGATGGAGCAACTGATGACATTACATCACCCGCTTGGCTTCTTGGCTCCACCGCACAGAACGTCCCATCCCATTGACGCAGATTATGGCCTGCGTTGAGATCTGAGTGTTCATGTTTATCGCAGTTCGCACAGTAGAAGTGGACGCCTTTCCGCTTTCCGATGTGCCCACATCGCCAATGCATCTGGCTGGTGTACTGCGGTGGTTTCTTCTCATCGACGGACACCGCGCCCAGAGTGGCCTTGTAGACAATGAATGTCTCCAGTTGATAGAACGGCCAGTAGTCGTGGTTTTTCGACGCATCCGATTTCGTCTTCTTGCGCTGGCGCATCCCTTTGCGAATATCCGACAAGTCCTCGAGCCGGATCCCCAGACCAAGACGCCTGGCGTCTCCAACAATCGCCTTCGACAGGCAATGGTTGATGTGAGTGACGATGCGTCGCTCGCGCGACTCAAGCTTTTTCACAGCGCGATGCTTCCCTGCCTTCTGGAGTTTCTTTCTGCGTAGTGCGAACTGTTTGCGCAGGTGGCGTATTTCGTTGGCCTTGTAGAAAATCCCTCGACCTCCAGGAAGGCCCGCCACGGCAGGGATGTTCTGACCCCGGTCAATGCCTATCCATTGGTCTGTCTCGGCCGCCTCGGGAACCTCCCGAGTGACCGAGATGCAGGCAGACCATATGCCTTTGGACGACCGCCAAAGCTTCATGCTGCCCGGCTCGGCAACACCGGCAAGCAACGCGTCGAGCCAATCAGCATGACTGGCCTGATGAATCTCCAAAGGCACGCGGCGGCGTTTCCCTCGCTCCAAGCCGAACGACAGGCTGTAGGTCTCACCGACCCTGTGCAGCGTCCAGTTCTGGTTGTTGGTCTCAAGTGGAAGACAACGAAACTGCTTCACTTTAGTTCTGGCGTTGGCATTGCGGATGGTTTGATTAATCCACGCCGAACCAATGGAAACGTCTCGAAAGTGCTTACTGGTGAGACTGGAGCGCTCGTCTTTAGGCAGCGCCAAGATCTCGTTGGCGACGGCCGTATTAATCTGTTGAAACGAAGCAAACAGGTTTTGCTTGATCTGATTCAACGACAGAAAGGGAATTTTGAGCGTTTTTGTTGCCTTGACCACATGCCAAGTGTAGCGTATTGTGTGTCTATGAGTCAAGCGTACAGACATGGCAACACGAACGTTTCGCTGGTCAACTATCATTTCGTCTGGTGCCCTCGACGGCGCCGCCGCGTGATCACAGGAAAGCTCGAGCAGCGGCTCAAGACACTCATTAAAGAAGCCTGCGATGCGCTTGATTGCGTCATCATCGCCTTAGAGACGATGCCCGACCATGTCCATCTCTTTGTGAACACACCGTCGACCATTGCGCCGTCAATCCTTGTTGGAAGAATCAAAGGGCATTCCTCGAAAACTCTTCGAGATGAGTTTCCTGTGCTGCAGCGAATGCCTAGCACATGGACACGCTCGTATTTTGTGTGTACTGCAGGAAACATTAGTTCAGGCGCAGTCAAACGTTATATCGAAGCGCAAAAGACACGTGGATAGAAGAGCGATTCATCCCACGACTGAAGCCGTGGGCTTTCTCGCGAGATTTCTGTAATGGAGCGAGTAGAGTACGATGGTTACGTTGATGCTGTGATGTCTACCGAACCACTTGCTGCTGCCGATGTGAATCGAGTGATTAGTGCGCTGACAAAGTACGCAAAGGAGTAGCAATGTTTCATCTGAGTCAGAGCGCACTTGAGACGCTCATAACTGTAGAATAGCAATAGCATGTTAGGCAACACAAGGCTCTACGACACGAAACGTGGTCCACAACATTGTGTGCACACGCCAGTGCCCATTGCCAAGTACGATTTGGCATGCATGGGCGGAAAAAATGAACAAGACCCACATGCAAAAACCCTGTCCATGTTGTGGCTTGTACAATTTGTGGGTTCCAAAGAAGAGAAGACGAATCACGAAGGAGCTATCGTGAAACACGAAGGACTATCTAGACATCGACTCATCAGCAATCCCCTAGAAAAGCAGTTTGCTGATGAATGGGCGCGAGCGAATGATGAAAGAACGCATCGTGATGGGTATTTACGATATAAAAGAGTCTCAGCGTGATTGATATCAGTGCGCATGTACCTGGCGAGGGAATGCCGTATTGTCCTCTTTGCGACAACCTCATTATGGACTTTGATGAAGTATCTCTAGTCGTCTCAGATGGGTCAAAATCTTTAACACACGCGTCATGCGTGGCCGACATTGAGGAGAATCCATAATGCCTGATGCAATTACGATTAAGTGGATTCGGGCCGCTATAGAATGTGATGGTTGCGGAAAAGAATTTCAGGTCGAGCTCGATCCGAGTCGACCGAGCATACCAAACAAAGCCATGTGCGACGCGGTCGAAGTAGCCGTTGCTGATGGCGACATACTCGGCGGAGGTATCAGTGGATGCTCTAAGCAAGCGGGTCTCGCTCTGTGCTCGAAATGTACCGCTCGGATCACTGAAATCGGCGACGTGGACTACCTTCCAACAGATAAAGAGATTATCGAAGTCCTTGACATGGCCCAGACCATTGATGAGGACCGATGAGACAACAACAGCAATTAATGCGGTTTGACCCTGCGACGGGCGCTTATGACCCGTACCCGTCACATGCCACGCAGTGGCGCCATTGGCATGGGGAGACAGCTTGGCTTTATAATCCCTGGACCGGGGAGCAACGGGATGCAAGAGATGTTGGCAGCGATGTATTTGGTCAGCTAATCATTCCGCCCGATGAACCGGTATGTGCATAGAGGGTAACTATTCCTCCCCTCTCTGAAGAAGGGGGTTTCCTGGAGTGTTTTCGATGAAAACGCTAGCAGAATGGGCAGCGACCCCGACAGAGGAAAACGCTATCCACATCGCGAGAATCATCGATTCCTTGGTCGCTTTAGGCATTGATCATCGATGTATAGAGATCGGCGATTTGGGATGTACGGTGGTTGTGGGTTCGATGAACCCTCTTGATATTGTCTACAAACACTTCACGCTTTACCTCCGTTTGTGTTCTAGTAATCGGTAGCTAAAAAGCCCACCCCCTTCAAGGGGTTGGGAACAGTTACTCTAATTAAATCGCGCACCAACAGCAGTAGTCTCCCCATTTCCCGCAACAACTTTTTTTCCACGTCGCTTCTCTGGTTCCGCCAAACCAAGCTGCTTCCGCACACTACGACAATAACCTCGAAGCGCCGCCGTCATGTGATTCGATAAACCAAAATCCATCTCATAACCTGCTTTTTCGCCAGCTGTTTGGACACGCTCAAGTTCAGCCTTTAGAACATCTTCAACGTGAACAACAACCTTCGCAGTCTCAACTTTTCTCTTTAATTTTGTCATCTATTTTCTTTCGCGTGGAGACCCATCCCGTTCAGGGGATTGGGAGGAAACGCGCCTACTCGTTGTGCTATCGTGGACGTGCGTGCTGTGAGTCGTCTCGCTTCACGCATATCGACGGAGGCGTGAATGACATTGCCAAAGACATCGGCAATAGGAAACTGTCCGCTAGAGCGTTTGCCTTTGACAAAGCCCATGCCAAGCAGGGGTCTGCACGAAGTCGTGCTTGCAGAATCCGAACAGTTTTCCTGTCGGAATCGTCTTCTCGCTGTGCTTGCCGTTGGTCTGACGATAATCACCAAGGCTTGGTAGAGCACACGCCTATTGGCGACAGCAGCGACACCAATGGTCTTTGACCCCGTATCCATTCCCGCCGTCACCGGTTGCCTGTAGCCGCTTGAGCCATACAACAGCTTGAGAATAAAGTACGGACGTGTCGTCACCACTCGTGCCTTTCCTTCCCTTCAGGGGATTGGGAACAGTTACTACAAATCGCTCACTAGTTAAAGTAGGGAACTTTTTACACCAAATCACGAAGCTCGTCAACAAGTATTCCGTTTCGAGTTTCAGTTGAGCCGATCATCGCGCCGGTTCCAGACCGGCGCTTGACGGCGCGTTAGATGCAGTGCTTCGTAGCGAGCCTCCGGCGGGCACATGGTGCCGGCCTTCGGGGTCAACTCCCGCTCCACACTCGTTCAGTACCCCACCCGTGGGGTACGCATGCTTATTGCTGTCGGGAAAGCATTCAACCCGTATATTGTGTCCGGCATTTCGGTCTCTATGATGAACTGTGCCGCACGATGGACACTTCCACTGTCGCTCCGAGAGCTTGAGTTCTTTGTGCACGTGGCCACATACCGAGCACGTCTTGCTCGAGGCGAACCAACGATCGCACCTGGCGAGTTCACGAACGTGCCACGTTGCCTTGTACTCGATCTTCTCGTGCAGCGAGCCAAGTCCGGCATCGGCCACGGACCGCGCGAGTCGCTTGTTGCGCATCATCCCCTTGACGTTTAAGTCCTCGAGGGCGATGCGATCATTCTCACTCACGATCTTGCGCGACAGGGTGTGGCCAAACAAAGCGCGACAGCGGGCAATCGCTTCGTGGAGGCGCGCACGCTTGACTCGCATCTTTTCTCGGTTTCTGGACCCTTTGGTTTTTCGGGCCAGACGCCGGTCGAGAATACGAAGCGTGCGCACCATTTGGCGAAGGAATCGCGGGGCGCCAGAGTGATATACCTCTCCTTGGTCGTTGACGAGCACCGCAGCGTCGAGGATCCCGACATCAGCACCCGTCGTGCGCCCGGTCCG
>JBPCXA010000009.1:0-4235 GCA_051008975.1 Gammaproteobacteria bacterium | reverse complement strand
TTTCGCGCGATGACGCCGTCGGAGCGGGCGGATTTTGTCTGCGACCGCCACCGCGACGTGCGGCGGCTGGATTCGCGCATCGCCGAAACCGAATCCGCCGTCGCCGAGACGACTTCCGCCATCGCCGCCGGCTATCGCCTGCACCGCTCGTGCAAACAAGTGCCGGTGACGCGCACCACCGAAGAACGCTGCACCACCGAAAAAGCCGAAAAAGAAGGCGAGGAAGATGTAAAAGTGTGCAAGGAAACCGCGAAAATCTCGCACGAACAAGTTTGCGAAGATATTCCGGTCGTCATAGACGGCGCGTTTGAACGCGACAAACTCGCGGACTATCGCGGCGATTTGCGCGCGCTGGAAAACGAACTCGCGCGCGCTTTTGACCGCTGCCTCTCCGAAGTGCGGGGAATGTCCGCCGAGCGGGCGTTTGACTATTATCAATCGCAACGCGGCGGCGCGATTTTTTAATCGCAAACCGCGCGCGAAAGCGTATAATGCGGGAATGAATATCCGCGCCGCATCCGCCGAATGACCGTAAGCGTTTTTGACTTGTTCAAGATCGGAATCGGGCCGTCCAGCTCGCACACCGTCGGGCCGATGATCGCCGGGCGACGGTTCGCGGCGGCGTTGGAAACCTCCGGGCGGCTGGCGCAAACCGCGCGCATTCGCGCCGAAATGTTCGGCTCGCTCGGCGCCACCGGACGCGGACACGGCTCCACAAAAGCCGTGCTGCTGGGGCTGGAAGGCGACACGCCGGAAGACGTGAATGTGGAATCCATCCCCGCGCGTCTTTCCGCGATTCGCGACGACAAGCGACTGATGCTGCTCGGCAAACATCGCGTGCCGTACAACGAGCGCGAAGATCTGCTGATGCACAAACGCAAATCGCTGCCGTTTCATCCGAACGGGATGATATTTCGCGCCTTCGGCGAAGACGGCGCGGAGTTTTGCGCCGCCTCCTACTATTCGGTCGGCGGAGGGTTTGTCGTGGACGAATCCGCCGCCGAAAACGATTCGCCGCTGATCGCCGAAAATCCGCGCCCGATTCCGCATCCGTTTTCCAGCGCCAAGGAACTTTTGGCGATCTGCGAAAAGGAAAACAAAAACATTTCCGCGGTGATGATGGAAAACGAAACCGCGCTTTTGCCGGAAGACGAAGTGCGCGCCAAACTTCTTAAAATCTGGCGGACGATGCGCGAATGCGTGCGGCGCGGCTGCCGCACCGAAGGCGTACTTCCCGGCGGGCTGCAGGTCAAACGGCGCGCGCCCGGACTTTGCCAGCGTCTGCAAAAAAGCGCGGCGCGCCGAAACGATCCGCTGGCGGCGATCGACTGGGTTAATTTGTACGCCATCGCGGTCAACGAAGAAAACGCCGGCGGCGGACGGGTCGTCACCGCCCCCACCAACGGCGCGGCGGGAATCGTCCCGGCGGTCTTGCATTATTATGCAAAACACATGCCGGACGCGGACGAGGACGGCATCGTCCGTTTTTTTCTGGCGGCGGCGGCGGTCGGCTCTCTGTATAAAGAAAACGCCTCCATCAGCGGCGCCGAAGTCGGCTGCCAGGGCGAAGTCGGTTCCGCCTGTTCAATGGCGGCGGCGGGTCTCGCCGAAGTATCGGGCGCGACTCCGAAACAGGTGGAAAACGCCGCCGAAATTGCGATGGAACATAATCTCGGATTAACCTGCGATCCGATCGGCGGCTTAGTGCAAATTCCGTGCATAGAGCGAAACGCGGTCGGCGCGAACAAGGCGATTAACGCCGTCCGTCTCGCTTTGGCGGGCGACGGCACGCATTTCGTTTCGTTAGACAAAGTCATCAAAACGATGCGCGAAACCGGCCGCGACATGAAAGACAAATACAAGGAAACCGCGCGCGGCGGCTTGGCGACGAATGTTCTGGAAGTGCCGATCAATATCGTGGATTGTTAAACGGGCGCGGCGGGATGTCGCGCATTCGGGCGGATTATGGTAGAATGCGGCTATGCAGAATTTTGACGCGCAATTTAAGAAAATTTGGGACACGCTGGAACAGATGTCCGAAGACCGCCGCAAGGCGGCGGCGGAGTTTGACCGGCGGACGGCGGAAGCCGAAAAACGGGCGGCGAAAATTGACCGCCGGCTGGATAAAGTTTCCGCGCAAATCGGCGGCTTTACCAACAACTACGGCGAAGCGTTGGAGGAAGAATTCGCCGATGCGATGGAGGACGAAATGCGCATAGGCGACATTCCGCTGCACGAAGTGCTGCGCAATGTCAAAAACCGCTACGAGTTTGACATCGCCGTCGTCAACGGCGACTGCGTGGCGGTCGGCGAAATCAAGCACAAATTGCTGCCGCAGGATGTCATCGCGTTCGCCGAGGAGCGTCTGCCGCATTTTGCCGAAGATTTTCCGGGCGTAGCGGCGAATCGCAAAGTGCTGGGAATGGTCGGCGGCGAGGTAATTGCGGCGGACGCGCAAGGCGAAGCGGAAAAACGCGGCTTGATGGTACTGCGCCTGAAAAACAAAAAACTCGTCGTGGAAAACGCGGCGGGCGCGCGTCCGGTGCCGCAGACGGCGTAAGGCGATGGGAAAAGACCCGCCGAAAAAGAATCTGCCGACGGTGATTCCGCCGGCTTCGGTTTCGCTGTCGCGCGCGAAAACGCTTATCCGTTTGACGAACGAAATTCTCGCTGAACGCAAACCGCCCGATCCCGAGTTGCTTTTTTACGCCACCGAACGCGGAGATGTTGCGGAAGTTAAACGCCTACTGGCGGCGGGTGCAAATCCGAATGCAATGGATGATCACGGCAGAACTGCTTTGCAGACGACGGCATTGTGCGGACATGCCGAAGTTACCGAGGTGCTGTTGTCGGCAGGCGCGAATCCGAATGCGGCGAATAATGACGGCGTGACGGCTTTGATAGCGGCGACAATGGTATTGTACGGGCATGCCGAAGTTGCCAAGATTCTGTTGTCGGCGGGTGCGAATCCGAATGCGGCGGATAAGGACGGCTGGACGGCTTTGATGTTTGCGGCAACGGGAAGAAAGACCGCAATTGTCAAGATTCTGTTGTCGACGGGTGCGAATCCGAATGTGGCGGATGCGAACGGCAAGACGGCTTTGGCTTTGGCTCGTGCCAAAGAAAGATGGATTCCCGAAATTATCCGCATTTTGGAAGAGGCGGGAGCAAAAGAGTAGAAAAAAGGCGGCAGTATTCGCCCTTTTGTGATATAATCCGGTTTGACGGGGAAGTTGCTGCCCTCTTTTTTCAGCAACACAAAAGGAGAACGCTATGAGCGACCCACTGAACGACAAATTCATCTATGCCGTAAACATCGGCTATCTGGATGGTGTGCAACGCTTACTGTTAGAAGGGGCGAATCCAGATGCGAGGGATACGCAAGGTGAAACCGCTTTAATGCGGGCGGCACGGCGAGGGCATGTTGAAATTACCCAAGTGTTGTTGTGGGCCGGTGCGCTTCCAAACGAAAAAGGAAGTTTCAACAAGACCGCTTTGAGCGTAGCCCGTGAGTTTAAGCACCACGATGTCATCCGCATTTTGGAAGCGGCGGGAACGAAGGAGTAAAAAAGGGCGGCGGGAGCCGCCCTTTTTTTAATTCCATTCCTGCGAAGGCAGGAATCTCCGCCGCCGCAAAGCGGCGGGAAATTTCGCGCCTACGGCGCCGGAGATTCCTGCCTTCGCAGGAATGGGACGGGGGGGGGGGTGGGAATGGGATTTTTGAGTACTTGCCATTCCCGCGAACGCGGGAATCTCTTTCGCCGCAAGGCGAATCCGTCGTTTGCGCTTTCGCGCAAGGAGATTCCGGCTTTCGCCGGAATGGCGGCACTTTTAACGTACAGCGAAATTTTTAACCTCCTAATATAAAATACACTATTCCGGCGAAAGCCGGAATCTCATTCGCCGCAAGGCGAATCCCCCGTTTGCGCTGTCGCGCAAAGAGATTCCGGCTTTCGCCGGAATGGCGGCACTTTTAACGTACGGCGAAATTTTTAACCTCTTAATTAAAATACGCCATTCCGGCGCACCGAGCGAAGCGGCAAAAGCGCAAAGCGCGCCAAGCCGGAATCTCATTCGCATACGTATTATCCGAAAAGTGCGGTAAAATTAACGGCGATGTCCGATTTACTTAAGCGATTGGAAATTATCCGAAACGCCCTGTCGGTCGGCGACGAGGATGTCGCCGTGCTGCAGGCGGAGCGTCTGCCGGAAGCGGCGGCGGAATTGTCGGCGTT
>JBPCXA010000008.1:0-9502 GCA_051008975.1 Gammaproteobacteria bacterium | reverse complement strand
TGTTCGGTTTTGCCGGCCCAGGCGATTTCGGGGTGCGTATAAATGACCCACGGAATGCAGTCGTATTCCATTTCCGGTTTTTGTCCGGCGATAATTTCGGCGACCATCGCGCCTTCGTCCTCCGCCTTGTGCGCCAGCATCGGACCGCGCACGACGTCGCCGACGGCGAAGACATTGGCGAATTTCGTCCGGCAGTGGTCGTCCACGACGATGCATCCGCGCTCCATTTCCAGCCCGGCGGCTTCGGCGTTCAGCCCTTCGGTGAACGGCGCGCGCCCGACGGCGACGACGAGTTTGTCAAAAACTTCCGTTTCGGTTTCGCCGTCTTTTTGCCACTGTACTTCCACGCCCTTTTTCACGCTTTTGGCGGAGGAAACGGCGGCGCCGGTTTCGATTTGCAGCCCCTGTTTCTTAAAGATTTTCGCCGCCTCGCGGGCGACATCCTCGTCGGCGGCGGCGAGAAAATCGGGAAGCGCCTCCAAAATACGGACTTCCGCGCCGAGGCGGTTCCAGACGCTGCCGAGTTCCAGCCCGATGACTCCGGCGCCGACCACGCCGAGTTTTTTCGGCACCGAATCGAACGCCAGCGCGCCCTCGTTGTCCACGATATTTTCGCCGTCCACCGGCGCCGGGGGAATCGCGCGCGGCACGGAGCCGGTGGCGATGATCAAATTTTTGGCGCGGACGGAGGTTTTTACGCCGCCGTCTTCCACGGCGACTTCGCACACGTCGCCGATTGAAACGATAGAGGCGGCGCCGGACAGCGCGGCGACTTTGTTCTTTTTGAACAGCCCGCCGATGCCGGCGACGAGGGCGTCCACGACCTTCTCCTTGCGTTTTTGCATCACCGCCAAATCCAGCGAGAGTTTTTCCACGCGCACGCCGTGGGCGGCGAAGCGGTGCGCGGCGCGCTCAAAATTGTAGGACGACTCCAAAAGCGCCTTGGACGGAATGCAGCCGACATTCAGGCAGGTGCCGCCGTAGACGGTCTTGCCGCGGGCGTTTTTCCACTTGTCCGCGCAGGCGACGGAAAGACCGAGTTGGGCGGCGCGGATGGCGGCGACATAGCCGCCCGGTCCGCCGCCGATAACCAGCACATCATACACTGTTTCGCTCATTGTTTTCTCCCGATAAAAGCCGCGCCCGCGCGCGTCCGCCGCCATTATACCGCGTCCGCCCGCCTCCGCAAAAGACGGATTCGCCTTTCGGCATGAGATTCCCGCGTTCGCGGGAATGGAATTAAAGAGATTCCGGTCCCCGCGTTCGCGAGGATAAACTTTCGCCGGAATGGCGGTTTTTTTTTGTATTTTTGGATACCGCCAAATTCGGTATTGTCCGCAAAAACAAAAAGTGCCGCCATTCCGGCGAAAGCCGGAATCTCCTTGCGCGAAGCGCAAACGGCGGAATGGCGGCACTTTGGATTTTCGCCCTTGTTCCAAAGTACACCCCCCCGTCCCATTCCTGCGAAGGCAGGAATCTCCGCGCCGAAAGGCGCAAACTGTCGCCGAAGGCGTACAAACGTACAATTACCCGCCGCTTTGCGGCGGTGGAGATTCCTGCCTTCGCAGGAATGGGACGGGTGGGGAAAGTGGGATTGTGGGAGAGGCGGGAATGGCGGATTCGCCTTCGGCGAAGGAGATTCCGGCTTTCGCCGGAATGGCGGGTTTTTTATGTTTTCGGATACCGCTAAATTCAGCATTGTCCGCAAAAACAAAAAGTACCGCCATTCCGGCGAAAGCCGGAATCTCTTTAATCCCATTCCCGCGAACGCGGGAATCTCATTCGCCGAAGGCGGACGGAAAAAATCGCGGGGGCGGACGAAATTTTTTTTGCATTCGGCGAAAAAAAGTTGCACTTTTGGAGAATTCTCGTGGTATACTTCTCATCGGAGGGCGTCGGGGCGGCGATCTGGGAGATTGGCGTACGCGGCGTTTTTTACGACAGAAAGGACTTTTTTATGAAAAACTTCATTTTTTCTCTTCCCCGCCCGTTATGGGCGGTGTATGGCGCGCTGAACGCCATTTCCACGCCGATTCAAGGGGGGGGGGGGGGGCGATGTTTGATCGCCCGTCGCACGGAGATGTTCGGCGGCGGATAGCCGTCCGCTTTGCCGCCGTTGTCGCGGTTTTTGCGGCGGCGGCGGGAATCCATTCGGCGGCGAATGCGCAGCAGGCGACGATGGCGATTTTCGCCCCGCCCCCCAGCCCCGTAATAATTACGCGGGCCGGCGCTGACAACTCCGTGGTCACGTCCGGCAATGTCAGTACGATTCTGGATCGGATTGAAACCTTTCATCCGGGCGCCTCAAACTCCCCGCAATATATGCAACTCGTAGTCAACGGCAGCGGGGTAGGACCCGCCGGACCCCGAACCGCCAACGGGCTTCCCACTTACTTCAACGGCGAGTTGACGGCGGGGTCTACTGTCGCCTTGCAGAATAATTTGGTGGGCGGGACGGCTATTTTTGAGGCCTTCGTTTACGGCGACCATCCCAATCTTTCGCTGGCGATTTCGGCTTCCACGGGAACCGTCGATGATTTGGCGGCGGCGGACGAGTTTTTTATTGACAGGGTCTCGTTCGCATCCACGACGACTCCCGCCACGGGCAACATCGGTTTTGTCGGCGTGGAGTGCGACGCCGCCGACGATTTGTTCGCGGACACCGACCGTTTAATATGCGAATTAATTTGCCCGACCGGGGAGGTTGAAAACACGGACGCGACTATGTGCATGGATCCGCTGACCGATGCGGACTGCGAAGCGATGATGTCCGGCACCGAACCGAACGAAGACCGGAATGAGTGCATATTCACCGCAAATTCCTGCAGCGGAATCGGCGGCGTCATAAACTCCGGAAATGACGGCTGCGATTTCACCGACCAATCGTGCGGCGATGCGATGGTCGGGGCGACCGCGAACTCCGGCGGAACCGCCTGTACTTTTACCGATGAATCGTGCAATGCGGCGGTGGAAGGAATGGTGGCGAACAACGACAACACCGGCTGTTTGTTCACCGATGAATCGTGCCAGACGTTAATCGTCGGTTCGGTGGAGAACAACGACCGCTGCGAATGCCCCGCCGGGGAAAATCGGCTTGACGATATTGACGGCGTGGATTATTGCGTAAATTTCGAACCGCCGGCGGAGAATTCCGCGATCGCGAATTCTTTGTACACGTCCGCCAATTGCGAAAACGAGAACGCCGGAAATTGGGCGGTCGCGTACGAATTTGATTCTTCCGCTCCGGCGCAAATTGTCGCGGAGTTGTGCGCGATTCCGTATCAAGTCGACAACCCGCCCGCTTCGGCGGGAGGCGATAATGTGCCGTTGCAGGTGAATCCGGGCGATTCCGGCGACAACTGCGTAATGCGCATAAACAGCGGCGCCACCGCCGCCGTCACCGCCGAACGTTGCGGCGATGAGGGATTGTTCGCCAATGGCGGATTTCCGGTCAAGCCGAACGGATTTGATGCGAGTACGGGAAGTACGGATCGGTTGATGATTAACCCCGACACGCGCGAAATTTCGTTTGGCGGAGACATCATCACCGATTTTGTTGCGCCTGAGACGAGCGAATCCGGCGGCGGCGGCGGCAGTACTACGGTCGCCGCATCTGCGCCCGCCAGCAAGAATAGCGGTCAGCATGCGCTCGGTGTCGGCTTGGGCTTGGGCGTTCTCGTGTACTTGTATTCGTGGCATTACTACGACGGCGACATCGGCGGGCTTTTCAACTTCTCTCCGGATTACGGATATTCCGTCACCGAGGGCGGCTATTCGTATCGCTACGGCGGGCGGCTGGATTTCCGCAACGACGATTTGCATTTGTACTGGTCGGCGGGACAGGCGAATTCCAACGGCGACTTCGGCGATTTTCGTTATGAATCGGGCGGCGAATACACCGCCGATTTTTGGACGGCGTCGTTTTCGGAGGTGGTGCGGAGCGAGGAATCGGATTACGATTTTTCGTTGTCTGCGGATTACAAAGGCGGGATTTGGCGGTTGTCGCCGACGTACCGATTGCGACATTCGCGTTATGCCGAAGCGGAATCGGAGACGGCGAATTCGCTGAATTTGGAGGGCGTCCTCCGCTACAACCGCTGGACGATTTCGCCGTCCGCCGGATTTAATTGGGAATCGGCGGACGAGTTCGGCGACAACGCCCGCTTCAATTTGTCGGCGGTGCGGCGGTTTTAATTACCCGCCGCTTTGCGGCGGCGGAGATTCCTGCTTTCGCAGGAATGGGACGGTCTCTTTCCCTTGATTTCGCGGGAATGAGATTCCGGCTTTCGCCGGAATGGCGGTTTTTTATATTTTTGGATACCGCCAAATTCGGTATTGTCCGCAAAGATAAAAAGTGCCGCCATTCCGGCGAAAGCCGGAATCTCTTTGTTCACTTGTATTTTTCGCCTTAACCCCCCGTCCCATTCCTGCGAAGGCAGGAATCTATACCGCCGCAAAGCGGCGGGTAATTGTACCCTTTTACAATTTGCGCCTTCGGCGCGGAGATTCCTGCCTTCGCAGGAATGGGACAAAAGGGGTCAGGAATGGGACGGGGGGCGGGAATGGGACGGTCTCTTTGCTTCCGCCGCCCCGAAGACGGATATAATTGCGCGATGGAATGGTGGATTCCGATTACCCTGTTTGCCGCCGTGATGCAGGTCGCGCGCACCGGCTGCCAAAAATCGCTGCTCGCGGAGTTGGACGGCGAAACGATCACCTGGCTGCGATTCGGCTTCGCGCTGCCGCTGGCGCCGTTGTATTTGCTGCTGCTGCCCGGCGACATTCCCGCGCCGAATTGGCGTTTTTTCGGATATGCCGCGGCGGCGGGGGTGCTGCAAATCGCGGCGACGCTGTCGCTGGTGCGGCTGTTTGCGCGGCGCAACTTCGCGGTCTGCACGGCGTTTTCTAAAACCGAGGCGGCGCAAATCGCGCTGTTCGGTTCGCTGTTTTTCGGATTGCCGCTGTCGGCGGCGGGAATTTTCGGCGTGGCGCTGGGCGCGGCGGGCGTGCTGCTGCTCGTGCCGTGGGACGGCGACAAACGCACCGCGGCGAGCGGCGTACTTGTCGGCGCCGGTTTCGCGCTGACCGCGCTGTGCATCAAAAGCGCGGTCGCGGAACTGCCGGACGCCGCGCCGCTGTCCGCCGCCGCGCTGACTCTTTTTGTAATGCTGTGTCTGCAGACGATATTGGCGGGCGCGCTTTTGTTGTCGCGGCGCGCGCCGCCGTTCGCCGCGGTCTGGCGCGCGCGAAAACGCGCGGCGGCGGTGGGCGTCTGCGGATTTCTCGGTTCCGCCGGCTGGGCGAGCGCTTTCGCGCTTTCGCATCCGGCGTTCGTCAAAACGCTGGCGCAGGTGGAGTTGCCGCTCGCCTATCTGCTGGGACGCGCCGCCTTCGCCGAAAAACCGCGCCCGATGGAACTTTTCGGCATGCTCGCCTGCGCCGCCGCCGCCGTCCTCGTCGCGTTCGCATAAAATAATAAGGGGGGGGGGGGGGGCGGAATACCGCGTCAGCGGAATTGTTTTTTAATTTTCCGGTTCGTCGTCGCGGACGCGGACGAATACCGGAAAACGCGGTTTGCCGGTATTCGTAAAGCCGCTATATTTGTAGGTGATTGTCGCGCCGACGGGGGGCGGCGCGCGGCGTTCGGCGTCCGTAAATCCGGTGCCGACGCGAAAGCGCACGCCGTCTTCGGTCTCCACTTCCAAACTTCCCAGCATTCCCGCGAATTTTCCCTTTCCCGGATGATGCGCGACGACCTTCGCCTCGGCGTCGACGGACGGTTTTAATTTCAACAAATCGCCGCCGCGTCCGCCGCGATGGGGCGAATCTTTGCGGCGCAGCATCACGCCTTCGCCGCCGCCGTCGACAATTTCGCGCATCATTAAATGCAGTTCTTCCTCGCCCTTCAATTCCGTCTGCGCGACCGCGCGCAAATGCGGCAGTCCGGCCGCGGCGACGATTTTCTTCAAACGCGACAGACGCGCGCGAAAATCGCCGGGCGTATTCGGCATGTCAAACACCATATAGTTGATTTCCCGCCATCCCTCGTGCGGGCGGGCGCGGCGGACGACGCCGCTGATGTTCTCAAAATCGCCGCGGCGGCTCCACAACTCGCCGTCCAAATGCGCGGCGGGAAATCCGCGCAAAAACCACCGCGGCGCGGCGAATATATTTCCGCGCCTTGAACGCAAAGTTTCGCCGTCCCAATAGGCGCGGACGCCGTCCAGTTTTTCGCTGGCGTAATAGTCGCGCACATCCGCGCCGCCCCGATACGTCTTCGCCAAAGAAAACTCCGGCGCGTCGCCGGCGCAAACGCCCGCCGCAAAAAACGCGCACATCGCAAACAAACGCAAAAAATTCATCGCGCATATTGTACACCCTTCCGCCGCGTTATAATTGCGGAAATGCAGCCGCGTTCTTTTTCCAAACCGCCGACCGTCGGATTGGGCGTTCTTTCGTGGCGGGCGCGAAAGACGTTGCGCGCCTCTCTGGAATCCTTTCGGCGCGGGGATTTGTTCTCTTGTTTTGACGAAACATTAATATTCTTCCAGGAAATCGAAGAGGAAGACCGCGAAATCGCCCGGCAATTCGGACCGCGCGCGGCGGGCGTCGAAACAAACATCGGCATTATGGGCGGCATGAAACGCGTCGCCGAATTGCTGCATACGGATTATGTGCTGCATTTGGAAAATGACCTGCATTTAATCGCGGATATGCAAACCGTCCGGCGGAAAATAACGGACGCGATTGCGAACATGGAATCCGGCGCGGCGCGGTGTTATCGCATGGACGAGCGCAGACCGCCCGCCGGCGACGCCGGCGAACTGCGAAAATATATGCGCTATCATCCCGCGCCGCTTTTGCACCGGCGGGATAACTGGCTCCGGCGGCTTCGCCGCATCGCCCGTCCGTTCAAGGCGCGACAAATGTCCGGCGCGGCGGTGTATTGCCACGACCGTCCGCATGTCCGCTTTCCGCAACATATCCGCCCGCTGCGCGGCGGCGACTGGTCGGTGGATTCGGCGGCGATGAACTGGAGCAATCGCGCGCCGCTGTATCCGCGAAAATGGTTTTTGGACGAAATTATTCCCTACGCCGAGGCGCATCCGTCCGCCCGCACCGTAAACGGCGGACAGGATTTGGAAAAAGAGTTAAACCGCCGCTGGTGGCGCGAACGCCGTTTTCGCGTCGGCGTCTGCGGCGAGGGGCTGTTCGTTCATAAACGATTGGATCGCCCCGCCGGCGACGAAAAATCCGGAACCGTCGGTTAATGCGCGCCGATTATGCGGAATCCGGCGGACGCTAATACCAATACTTTTTCAGCTCCGGCATCGGGCGGATGCGGCGGTGCCAGCCGGTTTTGACGCCTTCGGCGATCGCCTGATGCGGCTTGGGCGTGCCGGTGAGGCAGAGTATTTTCGCGCCCGCGGGGATTTGCGGCGTCCGAAACCAGTTCAGCGGAAACGGCGGGCGCATGTGATATTTATAACTCCGCACCCATTCGGACGGCCACCATTCCGCGTTTTCCGCGCCGACGGCGCGCGTCATAAACGCCTGTTCGGTGGGGCACTTCGCGCGGTCCCGCGCGGCGTCCGGATCCTTCATAAACAACTCCGCCGCTTCCGGATGCGCGCCCGCCTCAAAACGAAACACCGACGAATTGAAAATTTTCGGGCGCGCGCGAAAAATCAGTTTGCGCCAATTAATCCAGTTGTGAATCGCGCAGAATTTTCCGGGGCGGTCGAAAAAACAATCCAGGTCGTCCACGATGATATTGTCCAAATCCAAAAACAGGCAGCGCCCGGACAATTCGGCGGCGGGATGCATCACCGCGAGTTTCCACCAGATGTCGCGCAATTCGGGCGCGAAAGTCAGGTTTTCAATGTCGCGCGCCTCCACTTCGGGCGACAACCCCGCCGTCTCGTCCGTAAAACAGACGAAGCGAAACGGCGCGCGCAAATGCCGCGAAACCGCCCGATACAGGCGATTCACCCATTCGGCGTCATACACGCCCCGCCCGTATTTCAGGCAAACTACGGTCTTTTCCATACACTTTCCCCCGTAAAAATCCGGAGTATAGCACGGACGGCGTCCGCCGCGCTATAATTGCGGAAATGATGCCGCCGATTTTCGTCATCTCGCTCGTCCGCGCCGAAAAACGACGGGCGGAAATCCGCGAACGCATGCGCGCCTCGGGATTCCGATACGAATTCATTGACGCGGTGGACGGCGCCGCCGAGGATCTTCCCGCGCTCGTCGGTACAAGGGGGGGGGGGGGGAGTATTGTTGACGACCGCCTCTATCGCCTGACCCGCGGACGGCCGCTGTCAAACGGCGAAATCGGATGTTATCTTTCGCATTATCTCGCGTGGGAAAAAGTCGCCGCCCTGCCGGCGAAATGCGCGCTGATTTTTGAAGACGACGCGCGATGGGACGACGATCTGCCGCAAGTCATCGCCGATATAGTTTCGTCCGGACAACAATGGGGCGCGTGTCTCCTGACCGACGACAAGGGAAAATGCGCGTTCCGCAAACTGCATCCGGTCGGCGAAAACCGTTTTCTCGGCTATCCGCTGAAACGGACGATGGCGCTGGCGGGGTATTTGCTCACCCCGCGGGCGGCGAAAAATTTATGCGCGCGCCTGCGATTCATTTACGAACCGGTGGACATCGCAATGTGCCGCCATTGGGAATGGAACGAAATGCGCCTTTCGGTGCGCCCGCATGTTGTCCGCCACGACGAAAATGAAACGACCATAAATGACCGCGGAAGCGGCGGCGACGAAAGAACGGTATGGAATCAAATTCTCGGCGGCGTCGTAAACATTCCGGAATGGTGCCGGCGATTTTTGTACTATCGCGCGTCCCGTCCGCGAAAGTAAACTCCGCCGCCGGAAGTTGTTTCGGACAGCCGCGGACGGTCTTATAATGCGGGAATGAACGCGAAGAATTTAATCTTTCGGCGGCGCGCGGAAATATCGCCGTCCGACGCCGGTTTTCCGCCGCTGCCGGCGGAAAAGTTCGCCATTCTGTACGCCGATCCGCCGTGGGATTACAAGGGGCAGCTGCAGCACACCGGCGCCGGCGGACGCGACAGCGGCGGCGCCGCGCGGCATTATCCGACCGCGACCGCCGCGCAAATGTCGCGCTGGCCGGTCGGCGAAATCGCCGCCGCGAACGCCCTGCTGTTTATGTGGAGCTCGTCGCCGCACCTGGACCAGGCGATCGAACTGGGAAAGGCGTGGGGATTCCAATGGGCGACCGTCGCCTTCGTCTGGGACAAGCAAAAAGTCAACCCCGGCTTTTATACGATGTCGCGGTGCGAACTGTGCCTCGCGTTCAAAAAAGGGAAAATTCCGGCGCCGCGCGGATCCCGAAACGAACGACAATTCGTCTCGGAAATGCGCGGACGGCACTCGGCGAAACCCGACGAAGTGCGAAAACGCATCGCCGCGATGTTCCCGCGACAGGCCAAAATAGAACTGTTCGCCCGCAAACAAAC
>JBPCXA010000007.1:0-2818 GCA_051008975.1 Gammaproteobacteria bacterium | reverse complement strand
GCATCGGCGCGGCGTAATTGGAAAGATCCCGGTTATCGCGCAAATAATCCGGGAAGCACGGGATATAAACATACTGCGAAAGCGCGGCGCAAAATATCAGCGGCGTTAAGCGGGCGAGTTGTCTCCGATGCGGCACGGAAGAAGATGTCCGAATCGGCGCGGCGGCGGAACAGCAAATTATTAACCGCCGAAACGCGCACGAAGATGTCGGCGGCGAGAAAGCCACGCCCGCGCCGCCGATAACGGCATTCGGCGGCGGGAAAGGGCGGCGGAGATGTCGCCCTTTGGGTTATAATCGCGGAATGTCCGCCGCCGATTCGCCTTGTATTCGCTGCGGCGATTGTCTGCCGGTTTGTCCGGCGGGTCTTTCGCCGCTGCGGTTGTTCGCGCTTTGGGGCGATTCCGAAATCGCGTGGATGGCGGAGGAGGAATCTTTGGACGACTGTCTGTTGTGCCGCCGCTGCGACAATGTCTGTCCGTCGTCCCTGCCGCTCGCCGATTCTTTCGCCGCCGCGAGAAAGCGGGCGGACGACATGCGGCGGCGGGCGGACGACGCCGCGCGTCTGCGCTTGCGCCACGAGGCGCATTTGCGGCGGTTTTCCGCGCCGCGCCGGGCGAAACTAAATCCGGCGGAACTCGCCGCCCGCGCGCGCGTCCGCGCCGCGGAGAGTGTTTCGCGCCGGTAGACGCCCGTGGCGGGACACAGCAAATGGGCGAACATCCGCCACCGCAAGGAGCGGATGGATTCCAAGCGCGGGCGCGTATTTGCGCGGCTGATCAAGGAGGCGACGGTCGCCGCCCGCATCGGCGGGGCGGATCCGTCGCACAATCCGCGTCTGCGTCTGGCGGTGGAAAAGGCGCGCGCCGCCAATGTACCGAACGACAATTTGGAGCGGGCGATTAAACGCGGCGGCGGGCAGCTGGAGGGCGCGGAATACGCCGAAATCCGCTACGAAGGATACGGTCCCGGCGGCGCGGCGGTGCTGGTGGATTGTCTCACCGACAACAAAAACCGCGCGCTGTCCGACGTGCGGCATGTCTTTAACAAGCACGGCGGCAATCTCGGCGCGGGCGGTTCGGTCGCCTATTTGTTTTCGCGCTGCGGTCAACTTTGGTATGCGCCCGCCGCGTTTTCGGCGGCGGCGGCGGATATTGCGATCGAAAACGGCGCGTCCGACTTGCATTCCGGCGAGGACGGCAGTATGGAGGTGGTGTGCGCGGCGGAGGAATTTTCCGCGCTGTGCGACGCTTTGCGCGCCGCCGGGTATGCGCCGGACGCGGCGGATATTGTGATGCGTCCGTCGTCCGAGACCGCGCTGGGCGAAATTGATTCGGCGCGGATGCGCAAATTGCTCAACGCGCTGGAAGATTTGGACGACACGCAGGAGGTGCATACCGCGGCGGTGCTGTGCGGGGAGGAGTTATCCTGATTTTGGGGATAGACCCGGGGCTGGCGGCGACCGGCTGGGGGGTGATTGAAACCGCCGCCGGGCGTCCGCGGTATGTGGCGGGCGGCGTCATTCGCACTTCCGTCGCCGCCGCGCATACCGCGCGACTGGGCGACATTTACCGCCGCACCGCCGAAGTCGCGCGCCGCACCGCCCCGGCGCTGGCGGGGGTGGAGCGGGTGTTCGCGAATGTCAACGGCAAAAGTACGATGGCGCTCGGCGAGGCGCGGGGGGCGGCGATCGCCGCGCTTTCGGAATGCGACATTGTCATCGCCGAAGTTTCCGCGCTGCAAATTAAGAAGGCGGTGACCGGGGCGGGGCGCGCCGACAAAAAACAGGTGGCGGGGATGATTCCGCTTTTGCTGGACGGCGCGCCGAAAAAGTTGGAGAATGACGCGGCGGACGCGCTGGCGTGCGCGCTGACGGTCGCGCCGCTTTTGCGTCTTTCGCGGGTTAATGAACATTTTCGGCTGCCGCCGTCCCGTCCGCGCCGCCGCGCATCGCGCCGATGATCGCCTTTTTGCGCGGCAAACTCGTCTCCAAAACGCCCTCCGCGGTGGTGATTGAATGCGGCGGCGTGGGCTACGAGGCGCTGGCGCCCCTGACGACAATTGAACAATTGCCGCCGCCGGGGGCGGAGGTGTTTTTGCTGACGGATTTTGTCGTGCGGGCGGAATCGCAGACGCTGTTCGGGTTTTTGCGAGAGCGCGAGCGGGAGATTTTCCGCCGCCTCATCAAAGTGAGCGGCGTGGGGGCGAAAACCGCGCTGGCGTTGATGAGCGCGCTGCGGGCGGACGAATTGCTGGCGGCGTTGTCGGAGGGTGATTCGGCGCGGTTGTCGCGCGCGCCCGGCATCGGCAAGAAGACCGCCGAGCGGATTATCGTGGATTTTCGCGGCAGTCCGCTGCTGGAAATGGTGGACGGCGCGCCGCCGGCGGCGTCCGGCGACCGCGACGTAGAAAGCGCGCTGGCGGGGCTGGGCTATAAAAAGCCGGAAATCGCCCGCGCCTTGGCGTCCATTCCGGCGGATACCGGCGACGATTCCGCCGTCCGTCTCCGCGCGGCGTTGCAAACGCTGTCCGGGCGATAAATTTACGACGAATTCGCGGCGAATCGGCGGCGCGGCGGCGGCGGTAATTTTGTAAAAACGAAATATCCGCCCGTTCTTGCGGCGAAATGTCGTTTTTGCAAATAAGTTTCATAAAAAAATTAAAAACGCGGTGTACGCGCTGTACGGGCGTTTTAAGGGCGATTTAAGGGGGGGGGGGGGGCAAAGTAGAAGCAACAAATGTCACAAAAGTGACTTAATTCGCCTCTAATGGGCAACCTTTTTATGAGAAGTTCAGGAGGTCCGTTTTTGCCGCAGATTT
>JBPCXA010000006.1:0-12113 GCA_051008975.1 Gammaproteobacteria bacterium | reverse complement strand
TGTTGCTTTTCGGCGGCGTGGTGTCAAACGCGACAAGTTGCCGCAGCCATTCCACGGCGGCGGGCAAACGCGGATGCATCGCCGAATCGTCGTTCTCCATTTTGCGATTGTATAACGAATTTCGCGGACGCATGCACCGCCCGTCCCATTCCCACCCCCGTCCCATTCCTGCGAAGGGAGGAATCTCCGCCGCCACAAAGCGGCGGGAAATTGTACAATTACCGCCTTCGGCGCGGAGATTCCTGCCTTCGCAGGAATGGGACGGGTGGTTAAAGCGAAAAATCAAAGTGAACAAAGAGATTCCGGCTTTCGCCGGAATGGTGTATTTTATATTTTCGGGTACCGCCGGATTCGGCATTGTCCGCAAAAACAAAAAGTACCGCCATTCCGGCGAAAGCCGGAATCTCTTTCACTTTGATTTTTCGCATTAACCACCCGTCCCATTCCTGCGAAGGCAGGAATCTCCGCCGCCGCAAAGCGGCGGGTAATTGTACCTCTTTACAATTTGCGCTTTCGGCGCGTGGATTCCTGCTTTCGAAGGAATGGGACGGGGGTGCAGGAATGGGACAGGTGGTGCGGGAATGAGACGGGCGATGCGGGAATATGGCGGTGGTACGCGAAATTCGTTATACAATCGCAAAATGGAGAACGACGATTCGGCGATGCATCCGCGTTTGCCCGCCGCCGTGGAATGGCTGCGGCAACTTGTCGCGTTTGACACCACGCCGCCGAAAAGCAACAAGCCGCTCGTCGCGCATATCGCCGCGCGTCTGCGCGACGAAAACGGAATTGACGGCGCGCAAACGGACGGCGGCGAAGACAAAACCACCTTTTTCGCCACCGTCGGGCCGCGGACGGACGGCGGCGCGGTGCTTTCCGGACACACCGACGTCGTGGAGGCGGCGGGGCAAAAATGGTCTTCGCCGCCGTTCGCGCTGCGCGAAAGCGGCGGCAAACTTTTCGCCCGCGGCGCCTGCGATATGAAGGGATTTCTCGCGTGCGCGCTGGCGTCCGCGCCCGCCTTCGCCGCCGCGCCGCTCAAAAAACCGGTGCATTTCGCCTTTTCGCGCGACGAGGAAATCGCCTGCGCCGGTTCCGAAGACATGCTGGAAATGATCGGACGATGCGGAATGCGTCCGGGCGCGGCGTTTATCGGGGAGCCGACGCGGATGAAAATCGTCGCCGGCCACAAAACCGGACTTACGATGCGCACCGTGTTTCACGGCAGCCCCGCCCACAGTTCGGTGCCGTCCGCCGGCGTTTCCGCCATTCCGTTCGCGGCGCGGTTCGTCGCGCATCTGGAAGATTTGGAACGAAAAATGCGGGACGCCGCCGATCCCGCCTCGCCGTTCAATCCGCCGTACGGCACGATTAATGTCGGGACGATTCACGGCGGTACCGCGCTCAACATTTTCGCCGAACATTGCGCGCTGGACTGGCATTATCGCGGCATGCCGGAGGACGATATGGACGGCTTCGCCGCCGCGATTGATTCTTATTTGCAGCGGACGCTTTTGCCGGAAATGCGGCGCGGCGGGCATCCGGCGGACATCGGCAACGCGAGAATGTCGTCGTATCCGGGGCTGTCGCCGGACGAATCCTCGGCGCTTTCCCTCGCGAAAACGCTCGCCGGCGAAACCGATTATGAAGTCGTTTCATTCGGCACCGAGGCCGGCTATTTTCAGCGCGCCGGAATTCCCGCCGTAGTCATCGGCCCCGGCGACATTAATCAGGCGCACAAACCGGACGAATTCGTGGAAAAAACGCAGTTGTCGGAATGTCTGTTTTTTTTGGAAAAACTTTGCGCGCATCTGTCGGCGTAAAGCCGGCGTAAAACCGCGTCCTACGTCAGTCGGAAATTTTCGCGCCGCGCAGCGCCTTGCGGATGTCCGCGTTCATCCGGCGGGCGGCGAAATCGGCGGTCGCCGAATCCAGCGCCTTCGCCGCGGCGTCCATCGCGTCCCGCGCGCCTTCGGCGAGGGCGCGTTTCATCTCCGCGGCGGCGGTTTCAATCGCGTCTTTTTCCGCCGCCGACAATAGTTCCGGGGAATCCGCCAGCGCCTTTTCCGCCGCCGCCAGCAGCGCGGCGCCGTTTTGCGCGCTTTCGCGCCGCCGCCGTTCTTCGGCGTCCGCCTCCGCCCCGGCGAAGGAATCGCGCAGCATTTCCAAAATGCGCGTTTCGTCCAGCCCGTAGGTCGGTTTTACGCGCACTTCGGTTTTTTTGCCGGTGTTGCGCTCTTCCGCGGAAACCGCCAGCAGCCCGTCGGCGTCCACCTGAAACGACACGCGCACCCGCGCCAGCCCCGCCGCCATCGGCGGAATATCCGACAGCGTAAACCGCGCCAGCGAACGGCAGTCGCGCGACAATTCGCGCTCGCCCTGCACGACGTGAATATCCATCGCCGTCTGCCCGTCCTGATGCGTCGTAAATTCCTGCGATTTTTGAATCGGAATCGCGGTGTTGCGGGGAATGATTTTTTCCGCCAGACCGCCCATCGTCTCCAATCCCAGCGACAGCGGAATCACATCCAGCAGCAGCCAGTCGTCGCCGCGCCGATTTCCCGCCAGCAAATCCGCCTGCGCCGCCGCGCCCAACGCCACGACTTCGTCCGGATTAAGCCCGGCGAACGGCGGACGACCGAAAAATTCCTCCGCCGCCCGCCGCACCGCCGGCATCCGCGTAGCACCGCCCACCAGCACCGTTTGCTTAATTTCCGCCGCCGTAATTCCCGCGTCCGCCAGCGCGCGCCGGCAACATTCCATCGTCTTCGCCGTCAGCGGCGCGGTGATTTCGGCGAACTCCGCCGCGGTAATTTTGCATTCCGCTTCGCCGCCCGCAATCCGCGCGCGCAACACCGCGACGGAAGACGAAGACAGCGTTTCCTTGGCGATGCGCGCGGCGTCGGTAAGACGCAGCAAATCGCCGCCGGAAAATTCGCCGCCGATTTTTCGCGCCGCCAGACGCGCCAAAGCGCGGTCGTAATCGTCGCCGCCCAGCGCGGCGTCGCCGCCGGTCGCCAGCACCGTAAACACGCCCTTTTGCAGACGCAGCAGCGACACGTCAAAAGTGCCGCCGCCGAGGTCGTACACCGCATATTCGCCCTCCTCGGCGGCGTCCAATCCGTAGGCGACGGCGGCGGCGGTCGGCTCGCCGAGCAGGCGGTAAATATGCAGTCCCGCCAGACGCGCCGCGTCTTTCGTCGCCTGCCGCTGCGCCTCGTCAAAATACGCCGGCACGGTCACGACCGCGCCATCCGCCGCCCGTCCGCATTCCTCCTCGGCGCGGCGGCGCAAAAACTTCAGAATTTCCGCCGACACTTCCACCGGGCTTTTGTCGCCCGCCGCGGTGCGCAAACGCGCCATCCCCTCCGCCCCGGCGTAATCGTACTGATAGGAATCGCGCACATCCGCCGCGCCGCGCCCCATCAGCCGTTTGACCGAACAAATCACTTCTTTGGGCGATTCCGCCCGCCGCGCCAGCGCGTTTTTTCCCACAATCGCCGCGCCGCCGGAATCGTAATACACCGCGGACGGCACAATCGCCCCGCCGTCGCCGCCCAGCACCGTCGGACGCCCATCGCCGCCGACCGCCGCGACGAGGGAATTTGTCGTACCGAGATCGATGCCCAGCGCGAGACGCGGCGCGTCGCCGGTTTCGCGCGCCGCCGGTTCCTGAATTTGTAAAAGCGTCACGGACGCGGCATCGGCGGATTTTCCGCCAGCATTTTTTCCAAATACTTCCAGCGGCGGACGGCGTCCGTCGCCGCCGCCGAATCGTCCTTTTGCAAAAAGGCGGCGGCGTCCCGTTGCGCCGCGTCCCTCTCCGCCGCGATTTCGGACAGCAGCGAATCGCGGTCGGCGGCGGCGGCGTCTTCCAGCCGCTCGCGCCATTCAATTTGCCGCATTAAAAAATCCGCCGGCATCGCCGTATTGTCTTCGGCGAAAACGCGGACGCCGCGCAGCTCCAAAAGATACGCCGCGCGCGAAAGCGGATTTTGCAGCACCGCGAAGCCGTCGTTGATGCGGCTCGCCATCCGCAGGGCGGCGAGTTTCTCGCCGTCGTCGCCGCCGGCGAAGCGGTCGGGATGCGCCGCCGCCTGCAGCCGCTGATATTGCGCGCGCAACTCTTCGCCGTCAATCTCCGTCGTTTGCGGAAGATCAAACAGGGCGAAAAAATCGCAGGCGAAAAAATTTTCCGGCGGCACGGCGCGCCTACCGTTTCCCAAACATCCGGAAAGGCGGCTTTCGGGGCTTGGTGTTTAACCGCGCGACGGCGGAAGGCGTCGGGACGGCGGACATCGGCGGATCAGGTGGTGAAACTTTCCCCGCAACCGCAGCTGTCCTTGACATTCGGATTGTTGAATTTGAGCCCCGCCTGCAGCCCCTCGCGCACATAATCCACCTCCATTCCCTCAATATGCACGAGCGATTTGGGGTCGGTGACGATGGTGACGCCGTGCGACGCGAAAGTTACGTCGCCCTCCGCGAGATTGTCGGCGAATTCCACGATATACGCCAGCCCCGAACAGCCGGACGGGCGGACGGCGAGGCGAATCCCCGCCGCCGGACGCCCGGACATGCGGCCGCGGACATGCGCGGCGGCGGCGGCGGTCAGGGATACGCCCATGGCCGGTCAGGCGCGGTTTTTTTTGTAGTCGGCGACCGCCGCCTTAATCGCGTCCTCGGCGAGAATGGAGCAGTGGATTTTGACCGGCGGCAGCGCCAACTCCCGGGCGATGTGCGTGTTCTTGATTTCCAACGCCTCGTCCAGCGTCTTGCCGCGCACCCACTCCGTAATCAGCGACGAAGACGCGATCGCCGAGCCGCAGCCGTAGGTTTTGAAGCGCGCGTCTTCAATGACCCCGCCGTCGCCGACCTTGATCTGCAACTTCATCACGTCGCCGCAGGCCGGCGCGCCGACCATCCCGGTCGCCACATTTTCCTCGTCCTTGCCGAAAGATCCGACGTTGCGCGGATTTTCGTAATGATCCATCACCTTTTGACTGTACGCCATGACTGCCTCCTGTGTTTCCACGATAAGATTAAACGCAATACTACCACATCCGCCCCGATTTAAGAAATTCGCGCGAAAAAAATCCGAAAAGAAATCGCCGCCAAAACTCCCGCCCGCCGTCCGCGATTCCGCCGCCGCCGCCGCGCGCGAAAAGGAAAATTGCGGTACGGTACAATGACGGGAATGGAAATCGGGCTGATAAAAGTTTACGAGGTGGAGGAGGAGTTGCGCGCGGCGCACGGCGGCTATCCGGAAATGTTCGCGCGCCTGCTGCGGGACGGCGGACTGGACGCGCGCTGGCGGGTGTATGACGCGCGCGCCGGGGAGTTGCCGCAAACGCCGCGCGAGTGCGGCGGCTATCTGATTTCCGGCAGCAAGCACGCGGTGTATGAAGATCACGAATGGCTGCCGCCGTTGCTGGATTTCATCCGCAAACTGCGGGACGCGCGCGCGCCGCGTCTCGCCGGAATCTGTTTCGGGCATCAGGCGGTCGCCCATTCGCTGGGCGGACGGGCGGAAAAATCCGCCAAAGGATGGGGCGCCGGACGGCAAACTTGGAAAATGTGCGGCGACGCCGAATGGCTGCGCCCGCGTCTTTCCGAATTTTCCCTTTTGGCGAGCCACCAGGACCAGGTCGCGGAACTGCCGCCCGGCGCGGCTTTGCTCGCCGCCAGCGAATTTTGTCCGAACGCGATGTTCGCCGTCGGCGGACAGTTTTTTTGTATGCAGGGGCATCCGGAATTTTCCCCGGCGTTTTGCGACGCGATTTTGGAGGGGCGGCGGGACAAAATGCCGTCCGACGTGTGGCGGCGGGCGAAGGAAAGCGCGCCGCGCGCCAACGACCGCGATATTTGCGCCAAGTGGCTGGCGGATTTTTTTAACGCCTGAATCGCGAATTGCGGCAATTCCGCCGCGCGACGGTTTCGGCGAGTTTGCCGGCGCGGCGATTTCTGCTATACTTCCCGCGTTCCCGTCCATTTTTTGTCGACGCCTTTTTCCATGTCCGCCAGTTCCGCCGCGACCGTCAAACCCGCCATCAAGGATGTGCAGGGCGGCCCCGACGCGCGCGCGACGCCGATCAACCGCGTGGGAATTCGCGCGCTGCGGCTGCCGATGATGTTCATGGAAGGCGCCGCGCCGACTCCGGCGTCCGGCGAATGGTCGTGCTACACCGATTTGCCGGCGCATACGCGCGGGACGCACATGTCGCGTCTCGTCCGCGTTTTGCACGACGCCGGAACGAATTTGGATTTCGCCGCGTTTTGCCGCCTGCCACGGGCGGTGCTGGAACATTTGCCGTCCGCCGGCGAGTGTCTGGCGGCGGTGAAGTTTCGCGCCTTCGCCAACAAGCGCGCGCCGATTTCGGGCGAGCGCGGCTATGTGGATTTCGCCGCCGCGTTTTACGCCCGCCAACGCGGAAGCGAATTGCGCCGCCTAATTTCGGCGACGGTGCCGGTGACGAGTTTGTGTCCGTGTTCCAAAACCATCTCCAAATACGGCGCGCACAACCAGCGTTCGCACGTGCAATGCATCGCCGAAACTTCGGACGACATGCGCCTTTTGGATTTGATGGCGGTGATAGAAGAGGCGTCCTCGTGCGAGTTATATTCGGTGCTGAAACGCCCGGACGAGCGGCATGTCACCGAGCGCGCCTACGACAATCCGAAATTCGTGGAGGATATCGTGCGCGATTTGGCGGTGGCGATCGGGCGTCTGCCGGGCGTTCCGCACTATCGCGTCAGCGCCGAAAATTTTGAATCCATCCACAATCATTCGGCGTTCGCGCTGATCGAAACGCCCGGTTTTCCCGCCGACCTCCTCGTCTGACTTCGGGCGGGAATTCTGTATAATGTCGCCGACCGCCCGATTCTCCGGGGCGGAAAAGGAGACTGCAATGCAATTCATCGTACAAATCATTTTTTTCGCCGCGCTGGCGGCGGGATGCGCTCCGGCTTTTTCGGCTGATGAATGCCCGCTGTGCGTTCCCGCCGCAAGCGGCGATGTTTCGGAAGTCAAACGTCTGCTTGCCGGGGGCGCGGATCCGAATGCGACGGATCAGTACGGCGAGACGGCTTTGCTGGTGGCGGCAAGGGCGGAACAAGTCGAAGTTGTCAAAGTGTTGTTGTCGGCGGGCGCGGATCCGAATGCGCCGGATGAGTCCGGCAATACGGTTTTGATGGACGCGGCATTTCGGGGAATTGCCGAAATAGCCAAAGCGCTGTTGTCGGCGGGCGCGAATCCGAATGCGGCGAATGAGTCCGGCAATACGGCTTTGATGGAGGCGGGGGAGGGAGAACATGCCGATATTGCCAAAATTCTGCTGGCGGCGGGCGCGGACCCGAATGCGGCGAACAAGTTTGGATTTACGGCTTTGATGTGGGCCGCATATCAAGGAAGTTCCGATGTTGTCGAAATACTGCTGTCGGCGGGCGCGAAGCCGGATGCGCGGAATGTGGCCGGCCATACGGCTTTGTATTTCGCCAATATCGGATTGGAACATGCGCCAACGAAGAAAAAAAAGAAAGAGTATCAAAATATTGTCCGCCTTCTAAAAAAGGCGGGGGCGGAGTAAGGACGGTGGCTGGCCGCCTTGCGGTTTTCGGGCGGGATTCGCCCCTCGTCATTCCCGCGGAAGCGGGAATGACGGGTTCTTTTATTTCCGGCGGCAAACCGTCAAGCGTTACTCTCCCAACTCCGCCTCGTGGTCGGCACATTTCCGGCTCAATCGCATCGTTTTGGCTCTTTTTGTCCGTGAAACTTGTCCTCGCGAAAGCGGGGATGCGTAAAAAACGGCGGAAAATAATCTCCCCGCCGTCTTATTAAATCATTAAACAGTACAAAATAATCAATAATTCGCCTAATATGCCGCCCCCGAACGCGGAAAAATGCTCGAACAGTATGAAAAAATGGTTTGCAAAGACGGCAAAATGCCGCCCGATCGCCATTTTGCGCGGTTTTTGGGGGAATCTCGGCGGATTTGGGGGCGATATTCGCCAATTTCGGGGCGAATCCGCCGTTTTCGCCGCTGCCGCCCAAAGTACACCCACGCCGCCATTCCTGCGAAAGCCGGAATCTCCATTCGCCGCAAGGCGAATCCGCCGTTTGCGCTTCGCGCAAAAGAGATTCCGGCTTTCGCCGGAATGGCGGTTTTCGCCGGAAAAAGCGGAGTAAAAAAACGGCGGCGGTTGTCGCCCTTGTGATAGCATTCGGATGATGCCGCTGCCTTCCGGATTCGCCGAACGACTGAAAACAGTTCTGCCCGCCGGGCGGGTGATTTTGCAGCCCGAAGAATGCGCGCCGTTTGAAACCGACGGGCTGACGATGTTCCGCCGGCGTCCGCCGGCGGTGCTGTTGCCCGACAGCGAGGCGGAAGTAATCGCCGCGGTGAATTGCTGCCGCGAGGCGAACGTGCCTTTGGTTACCCGCGGTGCCGGCACCGGCCTGTCGGGCGGCGCGCTGCCGCACGCGGACGGGGTGCTGCTGGTGATGACGCGGATGAACCGCATTTTGCGCATAGATCCGGCGGCGCGGACGGCGCGGGTGCAGGCCGGCGCGCGCAATTTGGCGGTTTCCGAGGCGGCGCGTCCGTATAACTTATTTTACGCGCCCGACCCGTCGTCGCAGCAGGCGTGTTCCATCGGCGGCAATGTCTGCGAGAATTCCGGCGGCGTCCGCTGCCTGAAATACGGACTGACCGTGCATTGCGTTTCCGCCGTGCGGGCGGTGACGGCGGACGGCGAGGCGGTGGAAATCGCCGCCGACCGTCCGGGCTGCGATATTTTGGCGTTGCTGCACGGCAGCGAGGGATTGCTGGCGGTAATCACCGAAATAACGCTCAAATTATCGCCGCTGCCGGAGACGGTGTTGGCGACGCTCGCCGGATTTTCTTCGGCGCGGGCGGCGGGAGACGCGGTGGCGAAAATTATCGCGGCGGGAATCGCGCCCTCCGGATTGGAAATGATGGACCGGCTGGCGGCGCGGGCGGCGGAAGATTTCGCGGGCGCCGGCTATCCGACCGACTGCGCGGCGTTGTTAATCGCGGAGACGGACGGGCGGCGCGAGGACGCTACGCGCGAAATGGAAAAATTGTGCGGCATTTTGCAACAACACGGCGCGTCTCCGATTCGCCGCGCGAAAAACGACGAGGAGCGGGCGTTGTTTTGGAAGGGGCGAAAATCGGCGTTTCCGGCGGTGGGCAGAATTCGCCCCGACTATTATTGTATGGACGGGACGATTCCGCGCAAGCATCTGGGGCGGGTGCTGGACGACATCGCCGCCCTGTCGCAAAAATACGGTCTGCCGTGCGCGAATGTTTTCCACGCCGGGGACGGCAATTTGCATCCGCTGATCATGTTTGACGGGGAGGCGGAGGGCGAAACCGAAAAGGCGCGGCAATTCGGCTCCGAAATTATGCGCCTGTGTCTGCGGGCGGGCGGCGTCATCACCGGCGAACACGGCGTCGGCGTGGAAAAAATTGACGAAATGTGCGCGCAATTCGCGCCGGGAGAACTGGAAATTTTTCACGGTATAAAGCGCGCTTTTGACGGCGGCGGATTTTTGAATCCGGGCAAGGCGGTGCCGACCTTGAACCGCTGCGCCGAATTCGGGCAAATGCACATCACGCGCGGCGCGGAAAAATTTCCGCATCTGCCGCGCTTCTGATTCGCCAAAATGTCGTCCGCCGCGACCGCCGCCGCGGAAATCGCCGCCCGCGTCGCGTCCGCGGCGGCGGCGAAAACGCCGCTGATACTGCAAGGCGGCGGCGGCAAAATGTTTTACGGCAATCCTCCGGCGGGCGAAATTTTGGACCTGTCGCCGCTGTCCGGGGTGTCGGAATACGAGCCGAGCGAGTTGTTCGTCGCCGTCGCCGCCGCCACGCCGCTGGCGGAAATAGAATCGCTGTTGCGGCAAAACGGACAAATGCTGGCGTTCGAGCCGCCGCATTTTTCGCCGCGCGCGACCGCCGGCGGCGCGCTGGCGTGCGGATTGTCCGGTCCGCGCCGTCCCGCCGGCGGCGCGCTGCGCGATCATGTGCTGGGCGCGACAATTATCGACGGGCGCGGGCGGCGTCTGGTTTTCGGCGGCAAAGTGATTAAAAATGTCGCCGGATTTGACGTGTCGCGTCTGCAGGCGGGGGCGATGGGCGTGCTGGGAGTCGCCGCCGAAATCGTCTTTCGCGCCGCGCCGCTGCCCGAATGCGAAATTACGACGGTCGCCGAATGTCCCGCTTCGGAGGCGGTCGCCGAAGACAACCGCCTGCTGGCGGCGGGACTGCCGCTGACCGGCGGGGCGTGGTGCGGCGGACAATGCCGGCGGCGTTTTTCCGGCGGCGAAGAATCGCTGCAACGGGCGGCGCGCGAAGCCGGCGGCGATATTGTTTCGGACGAGGAACACCGCGAATTCTGGCGCGCGGTACGCGAACACGAACATCCGTTTTTTGCGGCGGACGGCGATTTGTGGCGCATCGCCGCGCCGCCGACTTCGCCGCTTTCGGCGGGCGACGAATTTGTGGAATGGCACGGCGCGATACGCTGGCGGCGCGGCGGACGGGCGGCGGCGGAAGAATCGGCGAAGCGGGCGGGCGGCGCGGCGACATTGTTTCGCGCCGCCGACCCGAAATGCGGCGGGCGATTTCCGCCGCCGCCCGCGCCGCTGCTGAAAATTTACCGCAACCTGAAAAAGGCGTTTGACCCCGAAGATATTCTCAACCGCGGACGACTGTATGACTTCGGCGGATGACCGTCCGCGTCTGCTGATTGTCGCCAATACGCCGTCCGCGAACACCGAAACACTCGCGCGGGCGGCGGAATCGGGCGCGCGCGAAATCGCCGAAATCGCGGCGCGGCGACTGACGCCCCCGCAGGCGGCGGCGGAAGACGTGCTTTCGGCGAACGCGGTAATTATCGGCACGACCGAAAATTTCGGCGCGATGAGCGGGCAGATTAAGGATTTTTTCGAACGCGTTTATTATCCTTGTCTGGAAAAAACGCGCGCGCTGCCGTGGGCGTTGTATGTCCGCGCGGGCAAAGACGGCGCCGGGACTTTGCGCGGCGTGCAAAGCATCGCGGACGGACTGCGCTGGCGGCGGACGCGGGAACCGCTGCTTTTGCAAGGCGAATGGAAAGATTCGTTCGCCGAAGAATGCAGAATTCTCGGCGCGACCGTCGCCGCCGGACTCGCGGCGGGGATTTTTTAGGCGCGGACAACCGCGCGTCGCCCCCGCATTTTTTATATCGGCGCAACGACAATGCCGATAAAAAATATTCCCAAAACAAGCGCCCACAAACACATTATGCTGACGGGCCAGCGGACTTCGTCTTCGCACAAATAACAGCCGCCGGTGATGATCATGACAAGCGCGATATTCAGCCCCAGAGCGGGAATTCCGTGGCCGCCGCGCACGACCAGCGTACCCGTCGCCAGTATCGTCTCCGCCAGCGCCAAAAAATCGGTCCGATTGCCGTAATAATATGCGGTAAAAAAAACGGCGACTCTGCACACGACAAATATGGTGAAAACATGAAACGCTTTTTGTGCGATGCTGTGCGAGGACAAATGATGAAAAAACGACGCGGCGGCCACGGCGGCGGCGCACAGCGCAAAAACGCTCAAAAGTATATTGACGACGGGATAGTTTTCCGCATCCACCAAAATAAAACACGGTACGCCGATCGCCATGGACGCGAGAAAAACCGCGAACGACGTCTTCATTCGGCGGCGCAGCAGAGAAACGCGAGGACTTTTAACATTCGGGCGGCGAATCGCGCGTCTTCCAAACTTCCGCGCCGGCCGCGCCGAGATCCGAAAACGGTTCCGGCTTGCGGCAAAAAACGCGGACTTCGGCGGCGGCGAATTCCGTCAAAACGATGTCCGCGATTTCTTCGGCGAAATGTTCCAGCAGCCCGTGCTGTTTGGACGCGGCGAATTCGCGCAGACGCCGCAAAACCGCGGCGTAATCCACCGCCGGACGGTCGGGCGCGGCGGCGGCGGCGGGCGCGATTTCCATGTCCGCCAGCACCCGCTGCGGCGTCTCCCGCTCCGCCGCGTCGATGCCGATTTTGCAGCGGAGGCGGATTTCGCGCAGAAAAATGCGACAATG
>JBPCXA010000005.1:0-7373 GCA_051008975.1 Gammaproteobacteria bacterium | reverse complement strand
AGCCATCTGCAGAAAATCACGGCGGGAAATTTCCTTCCGTTGGAATTGATCCACCACTTCGGGCAGATTCGCGTTGATTTTGCCCTGCGCCTTAATCCGTCGCAGGTCGTGTTTTTTGGCCATGAGGGTCTCTCCTTTTTTGTCGTTTGATAACCAATTAATCTAATTTTACCATAACTTTTTCTAAAAAGCGCGCAAAAACGGCGGCATTTGCAAAAAAAATTTCGCGCCGCAATCGGCGATTTTTGGAATCCGAAAAACATAATAAAAACAAAAGTTTATAAAACATTCCGAATAACGAAACGAGCGTCCGAAATGAGATTTTTTCGCCGTCTGAAAATAAATTCGTCCGAACGCGGCGAATTTCTGCGGCGGCAGGGGGCGTCGGGCGGTGGCGTTAAATTGTCCCCTCCCACGGCGGGAGTTTTTTGCGCGCTCCGATGTTTTTGAGACCGGCGTACAGCGGCAGTCCGTCTTTGCCGTAGGCGGGATATTCTTCGCCGCAAATCAGCGGCGCGAGATAGCGGCGGCAGGCCGGCGTGATGCGATACGTTTCGCGGTCGTAAAAATTCGCCGGCAGTTTGCGCTCGCGATTGGCGATGTTTTTAAGGCGGGCGGTCGCCACTTTCCAGCGATAGGGGGAATCGGACAGGCGGCGGATGACCGGCATTACGGCGTTTTCGCCCGCCGCCGCCAGCCGCACCGCCGCCCGCCCCAGCGCATCGGCGTGCGCGACGTCCGTTTGCGAAGCGAGATGACGGGCGGCGCGCTGCAAATAATCGGCGACCCCCCAATGGCACTTAAAACCGGCGTTTTGGACGATCGCGGCGATGTGCGGCGCGACTCCGCCGAGTTGCCGATGGGCGAAGGCGTCCGCCGTCTTCGCCGCCGCCAGAAATTTCCCGCGCAAATCGCGGACGCCTTCCGACACCGCGACGACCGCAAATCCGTACTGTTGTACGCGGCGGCGCAGGGCGGCGACAAAATGATCGCGGCGAAAAGGCGCTTCCGGCGGCAAAACCAGCAATTCTTCGCGCCCCGAAAGGGCGGCGGCGGCGGCGAGCCAGCCGGCGTTTCGCCCCATCACCTCCAAAACGAAAACTTTGGTGGAAGTGCGCGCCATTGACGCCACATCCAGCGCCGCCTCGGCGATTCCGACCGCGATATATTTGGCGGCGGAACCGAATCCGGGACAGGAATCGCTCGCCGCCAAATCGTTGTCGATCGTTTTCGGCACGCCGACGGTCGCCAGCGGAAAGCCGAATTCTTTCGCGGCGGCGGAAAGTTTCAGCGCGGTATCGGCGGAATCGTTGCCGCCGTTGTACAAAAAATACCGGATATTCCATTCGCGGCACACCGCGAACAGCCGCCGATACAACTCCGGATTGTCGCGCGGCGGCGGAAGTTTGACGCGGCACGAACCGAACGCGCCGCCGGGCGTCTGCGCGAGACGGGCGCGGGCGGTCTTGTTTTCCCGCCACGTCTCAATTAAATCCTCGTGCAAAATCCCCAAGATTCCGTTTCGGGCGGCGTATACTTTTCCGATGCGCGGATCGGCGTCCGCGGCGTCCAAAACGGCGGCGGCGGAGACGTTGATAACCGCGGTGACGCCGCCGGACTGCGCGTAGCAGAGATTCGCCGCCGTCACTGAATTTTTAGCGCGAACACGAGACGGCGGGTGATTTCGTCCGCCGCGCCTTCGCCGTCGCATTCAATGCGGCGGATTTTTGCGGCGGCGGCGCGGTCGGCGTAGTATTCTTTCAGCGGCGCGGTTTGCTCGCGGAAGACGGCGAGACGATTGCGGGCGGTTTCCTCGTTGTCGTCGTCGCGCCGCACCAGCGGCTCGCCGGTTTCGTCGTCCTTGCCGGGAACGCGGGGCGGCGAAAATTTCAGATGATAAATCCGCCCGGAGGCGGGATGCATCAAACGCCCGCAAACTCGCTCTATAATTTGCGCGTCCGCCAGCTCCAGTTCCACGACGACATCGGGGACGCCGGAGGATTCGTCCAATCGGCGCGCCTGCACGAGAGTGCGGGGAAAGCCGTCAAACAGGCATCCGGCGCGGCAGTCGTCTTGTTTCAGCCGCTCTTCAATCATGCCGAGAACGATGTCGTCCGCCACCAGTCCGCCGGCGTCCATCGCGCGTTTCGCCGCCGCGCCGTGCGGCGTTTGGCGGGCGACATTGTCGCGCAGCATGTCGCCGGTGGAAATATGGGCGAGACCGTAATGCCCGCACAATCGCGCCGCCTGCGTCCCCTTGCCGACTCCCGGCGGTCCCAACAAAACAATCCGCATAAAAAAAATCTCTCCTTTGCGGGCATTATAGCGCATTTTCGGTGGAAAATTTTGGGGTGCGGCGGGTTGCCGTCGTAAGTGTGGTATGATTGCGCCATGAGGAATGTTGTGGTTAACGGGGGAGTGGAACTGCATCTGGGCGACTGCGGGGGTGTTTTGTCCGATTTTCCCGACGGGTGCATAGACCTGATTATCACTTCGCCGCCGTATGCGGAGCGGCGAAAGCACACCTACGGCGGCGTTCCCGCCGACAAATATGTGGACTGGTTTCTGCCCCGTTCGGAGCAGTTTTTGCGGGTGCTGAAAGACACCGGCACTTTTGTTCTGAACATCAAGGAACACGCCGAAGGCGGCGAGCGTAGCACTTATGTTTTGGAATTGATTCTCGCGTTGCGGCGGCAGGGCTGGCTGTGGACGGAGGAGTTTATCTGGCACAAGAAGAACGCCTATCCCGGCAAGTGGCCGAATCGTTTCCGGGACGCCTGGGAGCGGCTTTTGCAGTTTAACAAGCGGAAGCATTTCAATATGTATCAGGATGCGGTCAAAGTACCGATAGGCGACTGGGTCGGTCATCGGCTTCATAAATTGAGCGCGAACGACCGGAAACGGACGGAGCCGGCGACCGGCAGCGGAATGAGCAGAAATGTCTCCCGCTGGGTCGGCAAGGAGACGGTGTTGCCCGACAATGTTCTGCACATCGCCGCCGAGTGCGGCAACAAAAAACATAGCGCGGTTTTTCCGGAGGCGTTGCCGGAATGGTTTATTAATTTATTCACGCGTCCGGGCGACTGGGTGCTGGATCCGTTCATGGGTTCCGGAACGACCGTCGCCGTCGCCCGCCGGCTGGCGCGTCATGCCGCGGGCGTTGACATTCTGCCCGAAAATGTCAAGTTGGCGGAAAGCCGCGTTGCGGGCGTTGATGTCGCCCTGTTTCCGTTGCCGAAAAGAAAGGTGGCTTAAGCCGTGACTCCCGACCAATTGAAAAAGATTACGCGGTTTGTCGCCGACAACATCGGCGATTTTCATGCGACGCGTCTCGCCAATATGAAGAGGATCAAACTTGTCGATCTTCTAAAAAGATGCAATCCGTATCTGTGCAGAGCGAAAAATCTTGTCATCGCGCAGGATTTTGTCCGGTCGTTGTTCGACGCCCGTCTGACCCACGGCGAGCAGACGGTGTTCGGGGAATTTTTGGAGGAACTCGCCATTTTTTCGGGCGAGAAAGTGTACGGCGCGAAAAAATCCGGCATAGAAGGAATGGATTTGGAGTTTGTGCGGGACGGCGTCCACTATGTCGTCTCCGTCAAATCGGGACCCAATTGGGGGAATTCCAGCGCCGTTAAAAAGCAGGTGGAATTGTTCAACAAGGCGACGAAAACAATCCGGCAAAGTAGGCGGGCGAGCCATCCCCGCCCGGTGCTGGGGTGCTGTTTCGGCAAGAGGAAGGAGACCGACCGGGGCGTCTACGACCATTATTGCGGTCAAAAGTTCTGGGATTTCTTGTCTGGCGACGATCGGCTGTATATTGACATTATCGAGCCGCTCGGGCACGAGGCGAAGGAGCGTAATCAGGCGTTCGTGAACGAATACGGGCGGTGCCTGAATTTGCTGACGGCGGATTTTATCAAACGGTACTGCGTGGACGGCGGTATTGATTGGGAAGTTCTGGTCAAGTTTAATTCCGAACACGAGGAGCCGAAAAAATGACAAAAGAAAAAATCGCCCGCTGTCCGCATTGCGGGCATGACGAGTTTATCGTCAATGTGAACGAGAACAAGAGAATCCGCCTCGTCGGGCTGGAAAAGCATCCCTATCTTCGGGAGGAGGAGATTTCGTCCGAGGGGCGGGAATATGCCGTCGTGGTTTGTGGCGGCTGCATGCGCGATTTGGACGAAAGTGCGTGGATGGATTCGGTGAAACCGGAATGTTTCTGCTAAAATCCCCCCGTTATTATTCACGGCGGAGGGCGGGGCGATGGGAAAACTGACCGAAAAACTGCGGAAGGACGCGGTGCTTTGCGCGGAAGGGTATTTGTTTGAGTTTGAGCGGCGGGGGTATCTGCAGGCGGGCGCGTTCGTGCCGGAGGTCGTGCTGGAACATCCCGATGTCGTGGCGCAGCTGCACCGCGAATTTTTGCGCGCCGGTTCCGATGTGATGGTCGCCTTCACGTATTACGGGCATCGCGAGAAGTTGCGGATTGTCGGCAAGGAGGCGCTTTTGGAGCCGCTGCAAAAGAACGCGCTGCGGCTCGCCACGGACGCCGCCGCCGAGGATTCTTCCGGCAAAACGCTCGTCGCCGGCAACATTTGCAACACGAATATCTACAATCCGGACGACAAATCCACTCACGACGAGGTGCGGCGGATGTTCGCCGAGCAGGTCGGTTGGGCGGCGGAGGCGGGCGTGGATTTCATTTTGCTGGAAACGCTGTCGTGGTGCGGCGAGGCGCTCATCGGGCTGGAAGAAATCCGCAAGACCGGGCTGGAATCGGTGGTGAATGTGGTCACCCATTCCACCGGAATGCTGCGCGAAGACATTTCCCCCGCCGAGGCGTGCAAGCGGCTGGAAGACGCTGGCGCCGATGTGGTCGGAATGAATTGCTGTCGCGGTCCGGATACGATGTTTCCGCAGCTTTTGGAGATTCGCGCGGCGGTATCGTGTCCGGTGGCGGGCGTGCCGGTGCCGTTTCGTACTTCCGAGAAAACGCCGACATTTCAGTCGCTGCAGGATTCGCGAGGCGAACATTGCCGTCCGGAGGGGATGCGGGCGTTTCCGGTGGCGATGGACAATTGCGCCTGCACCCGCTACGAAATGGCGGATTTCGCCGCCAAGTGCGCGGACGCCGATATTCGTTTTGTCGGCGTGTGCTGCGGCGGCGGTCCGCATCATGTGCGGGCGATGGCGGAGCGGCTGGGGCGGACGCCGGAGGCGGGGAAATACTCGCCGGATATGAGCAAGCATTATTCCCTCGGAACGGACGCCGCCTTGAAACGCGAGAATCAGGCGTTCGCCGACCGGCTTTGATTCGTTTTTCCGCCAACTCCGGACGGATTTTTATGATTGTCGCGGCGGTTGCGGCGGCGGCGGCGTTCGCGGTATTTCTGGCGGTTATCGCCAAGGACGCGGCGTGGCGCGGCTGCCAAAACGGAACAATGCCGCGCGCAGTGTGCAAAATTGTGAGCGAAGTATGCCGCTTAAAAGATCTTTGCGCGCCTTTTACCGGCTTCGGATTCGCGGCGAAATGACGGCGTCCGATTTGACGATGCACGGCACGACCGTGCTGTGCGTCCGTCGCGGCGGAAAAACCGCGATGGCGGGCGACGGGCAGGTGACGCTCGGCGACACGATTGTCAAATCGTCGACGCGCAAGGTGCAGTGGCTGGCGGACGGCAAGGTGCTGGCGGGTTTCGCCGGGGCGACCGCGGACGCGTTTACGCTGCTGGAATTGTTTGAAAAGCGTCTGGAATCGCGCCAATTTAAGTTGCGGCGGGCGGTGGACGATCTGGCGCGCGACTGGCGCACCGACCGAATGTTGCGGCGTTTGGAGGCGATGCTGATCATCGCCGACGCGGACGAAATGCTGGTACTTTCCGGGCTGGGCGATGTTTTATCGCCTGAATCGGACATTGTCGCGATCGGCAGCGGCGCGGGATTCGCCGAGGCGGCGGCGCGGGCGTTGGCGGCGGAAACCGAACTTCCGGCGTCCGAAATCGTCCGCAAGGCGATGGCGATCGCCGGCGAAATGTGCATCTACACGAACGACCGCGTCGTCGTGGAAGAAATTGAATCCGCGGAGACGATCCAAAAATGAACGAAAAAATGCTGTCTTCCGAAGAGTTGACGCCGCGCCGAATCGCGCGGGAATTGGACCGGCATATTGTCGGACAGAACGCCGCCAAACGCGCGGTGGCGCTGGCGTTGCGCAGTCGCTGGCGGCGGATGCAGGTGCCGTCGCCGCTGCGCGAGGAAATCGCGCCGAAAAACATTCTGATGATCGGCCCCACCGGCGTCGGCAAGACCGAAATATCGCGGCGGCTGGCGCGTCTCACCGGCGCGCCGTTCATCAAGGTGGAGGCGACAAAATTCACCGAAGTCGGCTATGTCGGGCGCGACGTGGATTCCATCGTCCGCGATTTGCTGGAAATGGCGGTGGAAAGCGTGCGCGCCGATTGCGCCGAGGAAGTCCGCGAGCGCGCCGAAGATCTCGCCGAAAAGCGCATTTTGGACGTGCTGCTGCCCGGCGACGAGGCGGGCGCGGAAACGCGCAAAAAAATGCTGAAAAAACTCCGCGACGGCGACCTGGACGAAAACGAAATTGAAATTGAAGTCAGCGCGATGCAGGTGATGGAAATGCAAATGCCGCCGGGGATGGAGGAAATGGCGGCGCAGTTCCAGCAAATGATGCAGACGGTCGGGCGCGACCGCCGCAAAAAACGCCGAATGTCGGTCGGCGCCGCGTTTGACATGATCGTGGACGAGGAGACCGACAATCTCGTGGATATGGGCGAAGTGAAGGAAATGGCGATTGACGGCGTGGAAAACAACGGCATCGTCTTCATAGACGAAATCGACAAAATCGCCGGCGGCATGCGCGATTCCGACCGCGACGTGTCGCGCCACGGCGTGCAGCGCGATTTGCTGCCGCTGGTGGAGGGGACGACGGTCTCCACCCGCTTCGGCAACGTGCATACCGATCATATTTTATTTATCGCCAGCGGCGCGTTTCATTATACGAGTCCGGCGGATTTAATCCCGGAACTGCAGGGGCGGTTTCCGCTGCGGGTGGAATTGTCGCCTTTGAGCGTGGAAGAATTTAAGCAAATTCTCGACGGCACCGATTCCTGTCTGACGCGCCAGTACGAGGCGCTGCTCGCCACCGAAAAGGTGAAATTAAAATTCACCGGCGGCGGCGTGTCCAGCCTCGCCGAAATGGCGTGGCGCGTCAACGAAAGCAGCGAAAACATCGGCGCGCGGCGGCTGTATACGATGCTGGAAAATTTGCTGGAAGAGGTCTCGTTCGACGCCGATTCCATGGGCGGCAAAACGGTGGTGGTGGACGAAAAGATGGTGGAGGAACG
>JBPCXA010000004.1:0-37646 GCA_051008975.1 Gammaproteobacteria bacterium | reverse complement strand
CCGCGCGATCGGCGGCAGGGCGGCGGCGGCGAAGGCGATTTTCGCCGCGTCTCCGAAGAGAAACGGATACAGTCCCCATTCCAAAATCGGCTTGTCCCAGCCGGCGACCGCGCCGAGCCACGACAGTCCGCAGGCGTAAATAATCAGATTGCCGACGCACATCGCCGCCGCGACCGTCCATAACTTCGCGTCCCAGCCGCGGCGGGCGAGCGCGCCGCACGCCGCCGCCGCGAAAACAAATCCCGCCAGATAGCCGCCGGTCGGACCGAGAATGTAGGCGAGACCGATTCCTTTTTCGGGCGTACCGGCGAAAACCGGCAGCCCCGCCGCGCCGATGGCAAGATAGCACAGCACCGTCGCCGCGCCGAGTCGCGCGCCGTACGCCGTTCCGATTAACAGGACGACCATCGTCTGCAGCGTCTGCGGCACCGGATAAAACGGAATTTGAATCTTCGCCGCCGCCGTCAGCAACGCCGCGCCGCCGATCACCAGCAACGCCGCCCGCCGCAGCCGTCCGCCGTCGCGCCGCGCCGGATATAAAAGTTGCGCCAAAGCCGGATACGCCAAATTCGTCATTCCCGTCCCCTCTCGTTAAATTTGATTACAAAAAAACCGCGTTCATTATACGACATTTCCGCCGCGCCGCGATATTTTTTTTCGCCGCCATTCCCCCGAGTCCCATTCCTGCACCCCCCGTTCCATTCCTGCGAAGGCAGGAATCTCCGCGCCGAAGGCGCAAATTACCCGCCGCTATGCGGCGGTGGAGATTCCTGCCTTCGCAGGAATGGGACGGGAGGTTAAAGCGAAAAATCAAAGTGAACAAAGAGATTCCGGCTTTCGCCGGAATGGGACGTCTTTTTTTAATGAAGAATTCCGGTTTTCGCCGGAATAGAATTTTTGTTTTCGTGATTTCGTACAAATTGCGGCGTTTTCGCGCGCGGAATTTCCGGCGGGCGGGTATAATCTTGTTATGCGGGAATTATGCGAGTTGCCGACGCCGTGTTATTTGTTTGACGAGGCGGCGATTAAAAAAAATCTCGCCCGCGTCCGGCGGCTGCGCGAAGAAAGCGGATGCCGTGTATTGCTGGCGTTGAAGGGATTCGCGGCGTGGAAATTGTTTCCGCTGTTTCGCGATTCGCTGCGCGGGGTGTCCGCCAGTTCGCTTTACGAGGCGCGGCTGGGCGCGGAAGAATTCGGCGGCGAAGTGCATATTTACGCGCCGGCCTATCGCGCGGAAGAATTCGCCGCGCTGCGCCGATACGCCTCCCATTTTATTTTTAATTCGCGCGCGCAGTGGCGGCGTTTCGGCGAGAATCTCGATCTGCCGTGCGGCGTGCGCGTCAATCCCGGCTATTCGGAAGTGCGAAATCCGCTGTACGATCCGTGCCGTCCGCGTTCGCAGTTCGGGGTCGCCGCCGCGGACGCCGCGTTTATCGGCGGAGACAATAACATTGAGGGGCTGCATTTTCACGCCCTTTGCGAACAAAACGCGGACGCGCTCGCGCGGGTGGCGGAGAAGGTGCATTCCCGTTTCGGCGCGGTTTTGCCGCGGATGCGCTGGATCAATTTTGGCGGCGGACATTTGCTCGCCGCCGAAGAATATGACCGCGCCGCCCTCGCCGCGATTGTCCGCGATTTTCGCGCGCGCTACGACGCGGAAATATATTTGGAACCGGGCGGCGGGCTGGTGCATGAATGCTGCGAACTTGTCGCGTCCGTTTTGGACGTGCTTCCCGGCGGCGCGGCGATTTTGGATTGTTCGGCGTCCGCGCATTTGCCGGATGTATTGGAGACGCCGTATCGTCCGCGAATCGCCGGGGCGGCGGCGGCGGGGGAGTTGGCGCACACTTATCGCCTTTGCGGACCGACCTGCATGGCCGGCGATTCGTTCGGCGAATATTCTTTCGCGCGTCCGCTGCGTCCCGGCGCGCGCGTACAAATTTGCGACGCCGCCGCGTATTCCGTCGTCAAGCATACGACATTTAACGGAGTCGCGCCGCCGTCGATCGCCCTGCGGCGTACGGACGGCGGAATTGAAATTTTGCGTCATCCGGATTATGACGATTATCGCCGCCGCATGTCGTGATTCTTTTATAATCGGCTTATGCGGAATATTTTAATCGTCGGCGCGGGCGGGGTGGGCGCGGCGCTCGCCAAAAAATGCGCGCAGCACAACGACGTATTCGGCGACATTGTCGTCGTCGCCCGCCGTCCGCAAAACGCGAAAGAGGCGGCGGACGCGGCGCGCCCGTATATGCGGGACGGCGCGCGCCGTCTCGTTTCCGAGAGTTTGGATGCGAAGGACGCGGACGCGGTCGCCGGAATTTTGCGGCGGTATAATTTGCGGGCGGTTTTGAACGCGGCGAGTCCGCATGTCAATCTTTCGGCGATGGACGGCGCGCTCGCCGCCGGCGCGCAGTATTTGGACTCCGCCGTATACGAAAAAGAGGGCGCGGCGACGGTCGCGGAACCGCCGTGGTATGCGGCGGGCGAATGGAAAAAGCGCGCCGCCTTCGCCGCCGCCGGATGCACCGGCGTATTGAGCGTCGGTTTTGATCCCGGCGCGGTCAATGTATTTTGCGCGCACGCCCGCGACAATTTATTCGACGAAATTGACGCGATGGACATTATGGACGTCAACGACGGCGCGCACGGAAAATTCTTCGCGACGAATTTCGACGCGGAGACGAATCTGCGCGAAATCCGCGAAGAGGTGATTTTTTGGGAGAACGGATTCCGCCGCGCCGCGCCGCACACGCGCGCCCTTTCTTTTGATTTTCCGGGGATCGGCGCGCGCCGCGTTTTTTTGACCGGACACGAGGAATTGCATTCCCTGCCGTTTTTTATCGACGCGCCGCGCGTCCGCTTTTGGATGGGATTTTCCGACCGTTATTTGCGGGTGTTCGGCGTGCTGAATAAATTGGGTTTGCTGTCGCCCGCGCCGGTGCGGGTGGAAAACGAATCCGTCGCGCCGATAAAAATGATCAAGGCGCTGCTGCCGCCGCCGCAGTCGCTGGCGGCGAGTTATCGCGGCGAAATATGCATCGGCGTTCTGGTGCGCGGCGTAAAAGACGGAAAGCGGCGCGCGGTGTTTGTGTATAGCACCTTGTCGCACGAGCGCGCGTTCGCCGACATCGGCGCGCAGGCGATTTCCTATTCCACCGCGGTGCCTTTGGCGGTTGCGGCGCGGCTGGTGCTGACCGGCGAATGGCGCGCGAACGCGCTGGTTCACGCCGAAGAACTCGACCCCGCGCCGTTCCTGAAACTTATGCCGCAAATGGGAATCGGCTGGGCGACGCGCGAAGAAGCGCCGGACATAGATCCGCAAATCACCGTATACGACGAACACAATCCGCCGGTGGAGTTGTAAATCCGCGCCCCGTTTTTTTTGTCCCATTCCTGCGAAGGCAGGAATCTCCTCGCCGAAAGGCGCAAACTGTCGCCGAAGGCGTACAATTTCCCGCCGCTTCGCGGCGGTATAGATTCCTGCCTTCGCAGGAATGGGACGTCGGGAGGCGGCGGGAAATTTCGCGCCTTTGGCGCGGAGATTCCGGCTTTTGCCGGAATGGTGTATTTTGATTAGGAGGTTAAAAGTGCCGCCATTCCGGCGAAAGCCGGAATCTCATTCGCCGAAGGCGAATCGTTTGCGCTGTCGCGCAAAGAGATTCCTGCTTGCGCAGGAATGGAAAAAAGGCAGGAATGGGACGGGGGCGGGAATGGAATTTCTTATTTTCGTTTTTTGCGCGGATATGGCATAATTCGGCGATGAAAAATCTTTTTGCGCGGGGGCTGGTGTTGTGCGTGGTGTTCGCGGCTTCGGCGGCGGACGCGAAGAACGGTTTTGATCTGTCGGGCGCGACAATTCCGGCGGACGAAATTCTCCGCGGCGGACCGCCGCGCGACGGCATTCCGTCCATTGACCGCCCGAAGTTCGCCGCGGTGGAGGACGCCGGTTTTATGCGCGAAGAAGATTTGGTATTGGGCGTGGCGGCGGATGGAATCGCGCGCGCCTATCCGATTAAAATTCTCAACTGGCACGAAATTGTCAACGACGAAATCGGCGGCGCGCCGGTCGCCGTAACTTTTTGCCCGCTGTGCGGCAGCGGCGTGGTGTTTCGCGCGGAGGCGGCGGACGGGCGGCGGCTGCAGTTCGGCGTCTCCGGGCTTTTGTATAACAGCGATGTTTTGCTGTATGACCGCCAGACCGAATCGTTGTGGTCGCAGCTTTTGCGGCGCGGCGTTTCCGGCGAATATGCGGGCGCGAAGTTGCGGACGGTGCCCGCCGAGCATACGACCTGGCGCGACTGGCGGCGGCGGCATCCGCAGACGGAAATTTTGACGACCGACACCGGCGCGGCGCGCGACTACGACGCCGACCCCTACGCCGGCTACGACAAATCGGCGGCGACATATTTTCCGGCGTCCCCCGCCGCGCCGCGCGAATTTCATCCGAAGGAATGGGTTTTGGGAATCGTCTCCGGCGACGCGGCGAAGGCGTATCCGTTTTCGCAGCTGGAAAAGAACGGCGCGGCGGAAGTGCTGGACGCGGTGGACGGACGCGAAATACTAATTCATTGGAACGCCGAAGATCGCGCGGCGCGGGTGGAATGGACGGACGGCGGCGAAGGCGGCGAATCGGTGCGCGCGTTCTGGTTCGCGTGGTTCGCCTTTCATCCGCAAACCGAAATTTTTCGCGCGGGCGAATGACGAAAAAGCGGCAAATTTGGATTCACGACAATCTGCCGGTGCTGCGGTGCCTGGATTCGGAATCGGCGGATTTGATTTATCTCGATCCGCCGTTCAATTCCGGCAAGCAGTGGGAGTCGCCGATCGGCGGCAAAAAAGGGCGCGCCAAAGCCGCGTTCAAGGACACCTGGAATCCGTCCGACACGCACATTGACGAGGAGTACGAATTGGCGAATTCGTATCCGCATGTCGTCTCGCTGATTCGTTCTTTGTACGAAATTAACGGCGGTTCGTGGTGGGCGTATCTGATTTATATGGCGGCGCGTCTCGTGGAAATGCGCCGGATTCTCAAGCCGACCGGCAGCATTTATTATCACTGCGACACGACGATGTCGCATGGCGTCAAACTCGTGATGGATTCGATCTTCGGCAAGGGCAACTTTCGCAACGAAATCGTCTGGCATTACGGCGGACGCGGCGCCAAATCCGTGTCCAAACAATTCCCGCGCAACGGCGACGCGATTTTGTTCTATACCAAAAACGCGTCGACGGCGATACACCGGCAGACGTATTGCGTGAAAATTCCGCTGAAAAATTCCGAGTATCGGCGGGACGAAAGCGGGCGGTATTTCCGCACCGCCCCGCGCGGCTGTTATACGGATGAAAGCGTTCGCCGTCTGGAAAAGGAGGGGCGCATTTACCGCACCCGCAACGGCACGATTCGCGTCAAGTATTTCGAGGAATCGGACGGCGAATTCGTGTATGAACACAAACAGGTCGGAAATGTTTGGAACGACATTCCCGACGCGATGCATACTTCCAAAAAGGAGGGTGCCGATTATCCGACCCGAAAGCCCGCCGCGCTTTTGGAGCGGATTATCGCCGCGTCCTCAAACGAAGGCGATGTCGTTCTCGATCCGTTCTGCGGCTGCGGAACGACAATGCTCGTCGCCGACAAATTGAACCGGCAATGGATCGGAATTGACATTTCCGACGAGGCGGTGCGCATTTTGCGCGATCGGCTGCCGCTGTTTAATGAAGCGGCGGACGGTTCCGGAATTGAGGAGTTCGCTCGCACACTGCCGAAGCGTTCGGATATTCCGAAAATGCCCGCCGCCGAAAAGGAGCGTCTGCGCGAAGATTTGTATCGCGAACAAAAAGGGCGGTGCGCCGCGCCATGCGGCGAAAACGGCGGGGGCGTCAAGATTGAATTGCGGCAGATGCATTTGGATCATAAAACCGCCGAGGCGCGCGGCGGGCAGACGGTCGCGCATAATATGCAGTTGCTCTGCCCGCATTGCAACAGCACAAAAGGCGCGGACGGACAGACGCGTTTTTACCGCCGCATTTTGGAGAACGCGATAGAAAACAAATTCCGCGAACACCAGCGCGCGGCGGAGAAAAAATACCGCGCGCAAATGGAGAAGATTTTTGACCGCTGAACGCCGAAAGCGGGGCGGCGATGCCGGCGTTTGATCCGCGGGCTTTGCGCGGTCGCGCGCGTTTTTTGCCTTCCGCTTCCGCGGCGGAATCTTCCGCGAAGGTGGATTTGCAAAAGTTATACGCGCATCGGCTGGGGCGTCTGCGCGCGGAAATGGCGGCGGCGGAAATGGACGGCTGCGTGCTGTTTGACGCGGTCAACATCCGTTACGCGACCGGCGCGCGCAATATGCAGATTTTTACCTCGCGCAATCCGGCGTCGCGTTATGCGTTTATTCCGGCGGAGGGCGCGGTTGTTTTGTTTGAGTTTCCGGGCTGCGCGCATCTCGCCGCCGGTTCGCTGGCGGACGAAATTCGCCCGTGCGTTTGCGCCTCCGCCGTCGCCGCCGATTCCCGCCAGGAAGAAATGGCGGAGAAATGGGCGGACGAAATCGCCGATCTCGCGCGCCGCTGCGGAAAACGGCTGGGAATCGAGGCGGCGACGGTTTTGCACTGGCGCGCGCTGGAAAAACGCGGCTTTCAATTGTCGGACGCGCAGCGGGCGGTGGAACGCGCGCGCGCGCAAAAATCGGCGGAGGAAATTCAATGCGTCCGCGAATCACTCGCGGCGACGGACGCCGGGGTGGAAAAGTTGCGCGCGGCGATTCGTCCGGGAATGTCCGAAAACGCGCTGTGGGCGCTGCTGCACGAATCGATCATCGCCGCCGGGGGCGATTATGTGGAGACGCGTTTGATGGCTTCGGGGGCGCGCACAAATCCGTGGTTTCAGGAATGTTCGGCGCGTCCGGCGGGGGACGGCGAACTCGTCGCGCTGGACACCGACGTCGTCGGGCCGTTCGGCTATTACGCCGATTATTCGCGGACTTTTTACTGCGGCAAAGGCGCGCCGTCCGCGCGCCAGCGGACTTTGTACGGGCTCGCGCTGGAACAAATCCGGCATAACGCGGAATTGTTGAAGCCAGGGATGTCGTTCCGCGAAATCGCCGAGAAGGCGTGGCAAATTCCGGACGAATTCGCCGAAAACCGCTATTTTGTTCTCGCGCACGGCGTCGGCATGACCGGCGAATATCCGTATATTTTGCACCGCCGCGATTTTGATTCCGCCGGCTACGACGGCGTTTTGCGCCCGATGACGACATTGTGTCTCGAAAGTTATATCGGCGGAAAAACGGACGCCGAAGGCGTGAAACTGGAACAGCAGGTTCTGGTCGGCGATTCGGGATGCGAAGTTCTCTCCCGCTTTCCGTTTGAGGAATCCCTGACCGCGCGGGAATTTTGACGCGCCGCCGCCGCCGCCCCCGTCGCCGCGAAAACGCGGGATGTTCGTCCGGGCGCGGAAGTGGTATAATTATCCTCTTATGAAAAAAATATCGGTCGTCGGCGCGCGCGCGCATAACTTGAAAAATATCAGCGTGGAGTTGCCGCGCGACAAGGTCGTCGTGGTCACCGGCGTCTCCGGTTCCGGCAAGTCGTCGCTGGCGTTTGACACCATTTTCGCCGAGGGGCAGCGCCGCTATGTGGAATCGCTTTCGGCGTACGCGCGGCAATTCTTGCAGGTGATGGGCAAGCCCGACGTGGATTCCATCGAGGGGCTGTCGCCGACGATTTCCATCGATCAAAAAAGCGCGTCGCACAATCCGCGCTCCACCGTCGGCACGGTGACCGAAATTCACGATTATATGCGCCTGCTGTTCGCGCGCATCGGCGAGCCGCACTGCCCGAAGCATGGAATTAAATTGGAGACGCAGACGACCGGGCGCATCGTGGATTTTTTGCTGGCGAATTTGACGGGGCGCAAACTCGCGGTGCTGGCGCCGATGATTCTCGACCGGCGCGGCGAACATTTGGAGGTGTTCCGCGACGTCGCCGCCAAGGGATTCGCGCGGGTGCGGGTGGACGGGCGCATTTACGATTTGGAGGAGGCGCCGACGCCGGCGAAAACGGTGCGCCATACGATAGAGGTGGTCGTCGACCGCCTGCGTCCGGCGCCCGAAAACCGCCAGCGTCTCGTGGAATCCGTGGAAGTCGCCGCCGCCCTCGGCGACGGGCGGATGCATATTTTGGAAATGGAGAACGGCGGCGAGAAAATGCACGTTTTTTCCACCCGCCACGCCTGTCCGAAATGCGGCTACGCGCCGCCGGAGTTGGAGCCGAAGTTGTTTTCGTTCAACAATCCGAACAGCGCCTGCCGCAACTGCGAGGGACTCGGCGTAAAAAGCGAATTTGATCCGACGCTGATCGTGGAGCATCCCGATTTGTCCCTGGAAGCGGGCGCGATTCGCGGCTGGGACCGGCGCAATCCGTATTTGTTCGCGCTGCTGCGGGCGGTGGCGGAGGAATTCTCGTTCGACCTTTCCGCGCCGTTCTCGCGTCTGCCGGCGAAGGCGAAAAAAATCGTACTGTACGGCAGCGGCGACGTCAAGGTCAATTTTGACTATACGATCCGCGGCGGCGAAAACGCGGGCAAAAAACACCGCCGCCGCGCGCCGTTTGAAGGCGTGATTCCGAACATGGAACGGCGCATGCGGGAGACCGAATCGCCGCATGTGCGCGAGGAACTGGCGCGCTATGTCAGTATGCGCGCCTGCCGAGAGTGCGGCGGACATCGCCTGTCGCCGGCGGCGCTGGCGGTGCGGGTGGGGGATCGCGGCATCCACGAATTGTCGGGAATGTCGCTTTCCTCCCTGGCGGAGTTTTTTGAGACGCTGCGGCTGGGCGAAACGCACGCCGCAATCGCCGAGCGGGTGGTGCGCGAAATTCGCGCGCGCGTCGGATTTCTGGTGAATGTCGGTCTGGAATATTTGTCTTTGGGGCGCGCCGCCAATACTTTGTCGGGCGGCGAATCGCAGCGCATCCGATTGGCGAGCCAGGTCGGTTCCGGGCTGACCGGCGTCACGTATGTTTTGGACGAGCCGTCAATCGGACTGCATCAGCACGACAATGGTCGTCTGTTGCGGATGCTGGCGCGTCTGCGCGACTTGAAAAATACCGTCATCATCGTAGAACACGACGAAGAGGCGATTCGCAAGGCGGATTATGTGATTGACATGGGCCCCCTGGCGGGCGTACGCGGCGGCAAAGTCGTGGCGATCGGTACGCCGGAAAAAATCGCCCAAAGCCGCCGTTCGCTGACCGGGCAATTCCTCAGCGGCGCGCGCCATATCGCGATGCCGCCTACGCGCCGCAAGGCGAAAGACGCGCTGACGATTCGCGGCGCGGGCGGACATAATTTGAAGGGCGGCGATTTCGCCATTCCGCTCGGCGTGCTGACCTGCGTCACCGGCGTTTCCGGTTCGGGAAAATCGTCTTTGGTGCAGAGCATTATGGTGCGCGCGATGCGCCGGCATTTGCACGGAAGCGGCGACGAACCGCTGGCGCATCGGGGAATTTCCAATCTGGAGAAATTGGACAAAATTGTGGTGGTGGATCAAAGTCCGATCGGGCGGACGCCGCGTTCCAATCCGGCGACCTACACCGGATTTTTCACGCCGATACGGGATTTGTTCGCCGGTCTGCCGCTGGCGCGCGAACGCGGCTACGCGCCCGGACGGTTTTCGTTCAATGTGGAGGGCGGACGCTGCGAACACTGCGAGGGCGACGGCGTAATGCGCGTGGAAATGCATTTTTTGCCCGACGTATTCGTCACCTGCGAATCCTGCCGCGGCCGCCGCTACAATCCGGAGACGCTGGAAATCCGCCACCGCGGAAAAAATATCCACGACGTGCTGGCGATGACGGCGGACGAGGGGCTGGCGTTTTTCCGAAACATTCCGTCGATCGCGCGGCGGCTGCAGACGCTGCACGATGTGGGGCTGGGCTACATCCAACTCGGACAGTCGGCGACGACCTTGTCCGGCGGCGAGGCGCAGCGCGTCAAATTATCGCTGGAACTTTCCAAGCGCGGCGCCGGCAACACCCTGTATGTGCTGGACGAACCGACGACCGGGCTGCATTTTTACGACGTGGAGATGCTGCTGAAAACCCTGCATCGCTTCGCCGACGAGGGAAATACGGTGGTGGTGATCGAACATAATTTGGACGTCATCAAGACCGCCGACTGGATTTTGGATTTGGGTCCGCGCGGCGGCGACGCCGGGGGCGAACTGGTGGCGGCCGGCACGCCGGAGACGGTCGCCGCCGACAAGGAAAGTTTGACCGGAAAATATCTGCGCCCGATGCTGGCGAGAGCCAAAAAACTCCGCCAATAGCCGAACGCCGCCTTTGTCCCATTCCTGCGAAAGCCGGAATCTCCGCGCCGAAGGCGCAAAATTATTCGCCGCTTTGTTTGCCGCGCATTTCCGCGAGAGTCAGGGCGATTTTGGCGCCGGCGATCAGCGCGAATCCCGCCCATACGCCGCCGTCCGGTATGTGCCGGAACAAAAAATAACTGACGACGGCGGCGGCGATGATTTCGGCGTAGTGAAAAATGCCGATCAGCGAGGCGTCCGCAAAACGACAGGCGGAAGTGAAGAAAAAATGTCCGGACGCCGCAAACGCGCCCAGCAAAATCAACATCCGCCATTCGCCGTCCGGCGTCTGCCAGTGCCAAAACGCGGCCGGCGCGCACCACAACATCGCCGCCACCGCCGCCCCCCACGCGTTGACGACCGGCGATCCGCGCATGGCGAACGCCCGCGTCGCGACAATGTAGGCGGCGAAACAAAATCCCGCCGCCAGCGCGAATAAAATTGTCGGCGCGTAATGCCCGCCGCCCGGACGCAAAACGACGATGACGCCGGCAAACGCGACCGCCGCCGCCACGATGCGGCGCGGACGCAGCCGTTCGCCCAAAAACGCCGCCGCCAGAAACATCACAAACACCGGCTCCACGAAAAAGACGGCGAGGGCGTCGGGAATCGGATTGTCGGCGATGGCGGCGAAATAAAACACCGTCGCCAGCGCGATGCACGCGCCGCGCAGGGCGTGGCCGGGAATGTCGCGGCGGCGGAAACACTCCGCCCGCCGCCGTCCGCGCGCCAAAAAAACAATCGCCGGGGTCAGCCACAGGGAATGAAACACAAAACGAAACCAGACGACAAGCGGCAGCGGCAGGGTCGCGGTCAATATCTTGGCGACCGCGTCCATCGCCGCCACCAGCAGTATCGCCGCGAACATCAGGGCGAGGGCGGCGGGAATATTGTCGGACGGGCGGGGCGGCATCGGCGGAGAAGACAAAAAATGACGGCGGACGGCGGAAACGCCGTTTTTGGCGTATAATTGGATTGTATCATTTTATCCGCACTCCGAACACGACACGACATTATGGAATTGACCGGCGCGCAAATCGTCATTCGTACGCTTCAAGAATTGAAGGTGGAGCATATCTTCGGCTATCCCGGCGGGGCGGTGCTGTTCATTTACGACGAGATTTTCAAGCAGAAGAAGTTGCGCCACATTCTCGTGCGCCACGAGCAGGGCGCGGCGCACGCCGCCGACGCCTACGCCCGCGCGACCGGCAAGCCCGGCGTTTGTCTGGTGACTTCCGGTCCGGGGGTGACCAACGCCGTCACCGGCATTGCGACGGCGTATATGGATTCGGCGCCGCTGGTGGTGATTTCCGGACAAGTGCCTTCGCGCGCGATCGGACAGGACGCCTTCCAGGAGGCGGACACCGTCGGCATCACCCGCCCCTGCACGAAATATAACGTGCTGGTCGGCAAAACGGAGGACATCGCTCCGGCGATTCGCCGCGCCTTTCATATCGCCATGAGCGGGCGTCCGGGGCCGGTGCTGGTGGATATTCCGAAGGATCTCACCGCGCAAAAGGCGGAATATGCGCCCGATTCTTCGCCGGTGCGGATGCGCTCGTACAATCCGGCGACTCGCGGGCATGTCGGGCAAATCAAGCGCGCGCTACAATTGATAAAGGGCGCCCGCAAGCCGATGGTATATTCGGGCGGCGGCGTGATACTCGGAAACGCCTCGGACGAACTCGCGCGGCTGGTCAAAAAACTCCGCTGTCCGGTGACCAATACGCTGATGGGGCTGGGCGCCTATCCGGGCGAAGATCCGCAGTTTTTGGGAATGCTCGGAATGCACGGGACTTACGAGGCGAATATGGCGATGCAGTATTGCGACGTGCTACTGGCGGTCGGCGCGCGTTTTGACGACCGGGTCATCGGCGATCCGGATCATTTCGCGCGGGAGCAACGGCGCATTATTCACATAGACATTGATCCGTCCTCCATTTCCAAGCGGGTGCGCGTGGATGTGCCGATTGTCGGCGACGTCGGCGAGGTGCTGCGCGCCTTCAACGCGATGTGCGGGAAGTTTTTGCCGGCGGCGGACGGATTGGAGGAATGGTGGAAGACGATCGAAAAATGGCGCGCCAAAAAATGTCTGCGCTACAAAACGCGCGCCGGAGTCATAAAGCCGCAGCAGGTCGTGGAGGCGTTGTACAAAATCACCGGCGGCGACGCGTTCGTGACTTCGGACGTGGGGCAGCACCAGATGTGGGCGGCGCAGTATTACAAATTCAGCAAGCCGCGCCGCTGGATTAATTCCGGCGGACTCGGCACGATGGGCTTCGGGCTGCCGGCGGCGATGGGCGTGCAAATCGCGCATCCGAAGGCGACCGTCGCCTGCGTCACCGGCGAGGCGTCGGTGATCATGTGTCTGCAGGAGTTGTCCACCTGCAAGCAGTACCGCCTACCGGTCAAGATCGTCAATCTCAACAACCGCTATATGGGGATGGTGCGGCAGTGGCAGGAATTTTTCCACGGCAACCGCCATTCCGAATCCTATATGGACGCGCTTCCCGATTTCGTCAAACTCGCCGAAAGCTACGGGCATGTCGGAATGAAGGTGGAGCGTCCGGAGGATGTGGAGCCGGCGCTGCGGGAAGCCTTCGCGCGCAAAAACGACGCGGTATTTTTGGACATTCTGACCGATCCGGAAGAGAATGTTTTCCCGATGGTGGCGGCGGGCAAGGGGCTTTCGGAAATGGTGCTGGCGGAGGATTTGTAATGCGGCGCATTCTCTCCATTCTGATGGAAAACGAACCCGGCGCGCTGTCGCGGGCGGCGGGGCTGTTCTCGGCGCGCGGCTACAACATAGAATCGCTGACCGTCGCGCCCACCGAGGACGCGACTTTGTCGCGGATGACGATTGTGACTTCCGGCGACGACGCGGTGATCGAACAAATCACCAAGCAGGTCAACAAACTGATAGAAGTATTCAAGGTCGTGGACATCACCAACGAGCGGCATGTGGAGCGCGAACTGATGCTGGTCAAAATGCGCGCCGAGGGCGACGTGCGCGGCGAAACGGCGCGGCTGGCGGATATTTTTCGCGCCGCCATCGTGGATGTGACGCCGACCGCCTTCGTCGTGCAGGTGGCGGGCGACGGCGACAAACTGGACGCCTTCATCCGCGCCGCCGGCGAAGGCAACATTTTGGAAATCGCCCGCACCGGCGCGGTCGGAATGGCGCGCGGCGAAGGCGGAATGCGCCGCGGCGATTCCAAATAATCCCCCGCCGCCGCGGGATCGCATCGCGGAAAAAATGAAACCGCGCCGTCCGGTTGTTGAAGACAATGCGCCCGGCGCCGCGCTTTTGTCGCGCGCGCGGGTAGTGCTGCACGGGACGACGCATTCGGGAAATATCGGGGCGGCGGCGCGGGCGATGAAAACGATGGGAATCGGGCGTCTGTATTTGGCGGAACCGCGCGCTTTGATTGATTCCGCGGCGCGGGCGATGGCGGCGGGCGCGCTGGATGTTTTGGCGGCGGCGCGGGTGTGCGACGATCTGCCTTCGGCGATTTCGGACTGCGCGACGGTGTTCGCGTTTACCGCGCGTCCGCGGGATTTTTCGCCGGTTTCGGTCGGCGTCCGCGAGGCGGGCGCGATCGCCGCCGAAAAAATGGCGGCGAGCGGCGAAATCGCGTTCGTCTTCGGCGGCGAACGCAGCGGATTGTCCAACGAGGACGTGCGGCGCGCGGGATATGTCGCGGCGATTCCGTCCAGCGCGGCGTATTGGTCGTTAAATCTCGCGCAGGCGGTGCAGGTCGCGGTTTACGAGTTGCGATGCGCGGTGATTTCCGGCGGCGGCGCGGAAAAAACGCCCGCGGACGCGCCGCCGACCCAGGAACAAATGGAGATGCTGCTCGCGCATTGCGGCGAGTTTTTGGCGGACATTAAAATGCCGAAACGCGGCGACGGCGGATTGTTGCCGGCGCGTCTGCGACGTTTGTTGTCGCGCGCGGAGCCGGACGCCTCCGAAATACGGATGTTGCGCGGCATTCTCACCGCCGCCCGCAAAAAGACGGCGAATTCGCCTTGCGGCGAATGAGATTCCGGTCCCCGCGTTCGCGAGGATAAACTTTCGCCGGAATGGCGTATTTTAATTAAGAGGTTAAAAAGTGCCGCCATAGGGTAAAAGTACCGTCGTAGATTAAAAGTGCCGCCATTCCGGCGAAAGCCGGAATCTCCGGCGCCGAAGGCGCAAATTGTCGCCGCTTTGCGGCGAATCGGTGTAAGAGATTCCGGCTTTCGCCGGAATGGCGGTATTTTTAACATGCGGCGGCACTTTGGATTTTCGCCCTTGTTCCAAAGTACACCACCCATCCCATTTACACCTCCCGTTCCATTCCTGCGAAAGCAGGAATCTCCGCGCCGAAAGGCGCAAACTGTCGCCGAAGGCGTACAAATGTACAATTACCCGCCGCTATGTGGCGGCGGAGATTCCTGCCTTCGCAGGAATGGGACGGGGTGGTGCAGGAATGGGACGGGTGAGGGAATAGGACTGCGGGGGCGGGCGGATTTTCGGGGGCGAATCCGCCAATTTCCGCCGCCCCGCCTCCCGTTTTGACATTTTCGGCGAAAATCGCGTATACTTTCGCCCGTCGCCCGATTCACGGGCGGACGAGGAGAATTCATGCGGATATTAAAAGAACTCTTGTATCGTATTATGCCGTGGTGGGCGTTCCCGCAATATTGGCGGCGGCGTAAACGATATTCCGCGGAGTTGCTTCCGTCCTTTCGTAGTTCCGTCCAAAAGGCGCGGATTTGGTCTGTACGGTATCGGCGGGAGGCCGAGGATGTTTATCATTCGTTTCGCGGCACCGGCTCGCTTGGTACCGGCATCAATTTTCATTACCAGAAATGGAAGGGCGTTTTATCAAATCGCCCGCCCCCGTCCCGGATTTTGGAAGTCGGCAGTTGGATGGGGTCGTCCGCCGTCGGCTTTGCGCGATTGTTTCCGAATGCGGGCATTATCTGCGTAGACACATGGTAGGGCGGCGAAGCGTTGTCTCCAAACGACAACCCCGAAAAATATTTTGACGAAAACACCGCCCCCTTCGGAGAACGGATTCGCAAAATTAAGGGAACTTCAACTTCCGTGCTTGCGCGGTTGGCGGCGGACGGCGAGAAGTTTGATTTGATATATGTGGACGCCGGGCATCACGAGGACGAGGTGCGTTCGGACACCAATTTGGCGTGGCCGATGCTGAATGTCGGCGGCGTTATGATTTGGGACGATTATCTATGGGAATATCCCCCCTATGGCGGCAAGAATCCGAAGCCGGCCATTGACGAGTTTCTGATTAAGAATCGCGGAAACTATCGGGTATTGTTTGCCGCATATCAGGTGATTGCGGAAAAATCTCGCCTCTGACATTTGGCGGGAAGAGTAAAAAAAGGGCGGCTGCTGGTCGCCCTTTTTTTGCGGGCGAAGTTGCGGCGGCATCATTTCCGGCGGGGGAATGATAAAATACGGTTATGCGCACCCATCTTTGCGGCGACATTGACGAAACGCTGTCGGGGGAATCGGTCGTCGTGTGCGGCTGGGCGCGGACGCGGCGCGATCATGGCGGCGTTATTTTTATCGATTTGCGCGACCGCGGCGGCGTTTTGCAAATTGTCGCGGACCCGGCGGAAAATCCCGAAGTGTTTTCCATCGCCGACCGGGTGCGCGGCGAATATGTACTTCGCGCCGAAGGAATCGTGCGCGCCCGCCCGTCCGGTTCCGAAAACGAATCCCTTTCCACCGGCAAAGTGGAGTTGCATCTCACCGCGCTGGAAGTGTTGAACGCCGCCGCCGCGTCGCCGTTTTCGGCGGACGATTCGGGCGTTTCCGAAGAGGTGCGCCTCCGTCATCGCGTTTCCGATTTGCGCGGAACGCGGATGCAAAACAATTTGCGGCGGCGCGGCGCGATGGCGCGGGCGGCGCGGGAATGGCTGCATTCGCGCGATTTCGCGGAGGTGGAGACGCCGATTTTGGCGCCGCCGACGCCGGAGGGCGCGCGCGATTTTCTCGTGCCTTCGCGTCTGCATTCGGGCGCGTTTTACGCCTTGCCGCAGTCGCCGCAGTTGTTCAAGCAAATGCTGATGGCGGCGGGATTTGAGCGGTATTATCAGATTGCGCGGTGTTTTCGCGACGAAGATTTGCGCGCCGACCGGCAGCCGGAGTTCTCGCAGATAGACGTGGAAATGTCGTTCGCGGACGAGGAGGAAATTATGTCCGCGATGGAGGAGATGACAATCGCGATATTCGCCGCCGCCGGAGTGCGTCTGCCGTCTCCGTTTCCGCGGATGCGGTGCGCCGAGGCGGTGCGGCGTTTCGGCTGCGACCGCCCCGATATGCGCAATCCGCTGGAACTCGCCGAAGCCGGGGATTTAATGCGGGACGCGGAATTCAAGGTTTTCCGCGCTCCGGCGAACGACGCGCGCGGGCGGGTGGCGGCTTTGCGGCTGCCCGGCGGCGGCGGAATGTCGCGCGGCGAAATAGACGTTCTGACCGAATTCGTCGCCCGTTTCGGCGCGAAGGGGCTGGCGTATATCCGGGTGGAAAATATCGCCAAAGGCGCGGCGGGGCTGAATTCGCCGATTGTCAAGTTTTTGCCGGAGAATGCGTTGGCGGAACTTTTGCGCCGCGCCGGGGCGGCGGACGGCGATATTTTGTTTTTCGGGGCGGGGCGGGAGGATATTGTGAACGCCTCGCTGTCGGCGTTGCGCGATCGTCTGGCGCGGGATTTTCAACTGCTTTCGGACGAATGGCGGCCGCTGTGGATTACCGATTTTCCGCTGTTCGAGCGCGACTACGATTCGGGCGAATGGCATGCGCGTCATCATCCGTTTACCGCGCCGAAGGCGGGCGACGAGCGGCATCTTCCCGATTCGCCCGTCGAAGCCGCCGCCCGCGCCTACGATTTGACCTTGAACGGATCGGAAATCGGCGGCGGCAGCGTACGCATTCATCGCGCCGACGTGCAATTAAAAATGCTCGCCGCATTGGGATTTGACGAAGAGCGGGCGCGGGCGCAATTCGGTTTTTTGTTGTCGGCGTTGGAGAGCGGCGCGCCGCCGCACGGGGGCATCGCCTTCGGTCTGGACAGAATGGCGGCGATGGCGTGCGGGGCGGAGAGCATTCGCGAAGTCGTCGCCTTTCCCAAAACGCAGCGGGGGCAATGTCCGCTGACCGGCGCACCCGGCGAAATAGACGCCGGACAATGGCGCGAACTGCGCCTCCGCCCGGCGAAATAAACGTCGCCCTACGTCCCATTCCTGCGAAAGCAGGAATCTCCGCGCCGAAGGCGGTAATTGTAAAGGGGTACAATTACCCGCCGCTTTGCGGCGGCGGAGATTCCTGCTTTCGCAGGAATGGGAATGAGATTCCGGCTTTCGCCGGAATGGTGCATTTTAATTAAGAGGTTAAAAGTGCCGCCATTCCGGCGAAAGCCGGAATCTCTTTGCGCGGAAGCAAGAATAGAATTTCTTGTACTCTCCGTTTTTGCGCGCGGTTTATTCCGTCGTGCGGCGGCGGGGAAGCCATCTGCGGATGTGGCGGACGCAGGCGCGCAAATCGCCGTCCAACATCCATTCGGCGGCGCGTCCGGCGGCGGCGATTAAATCCGAATCTTCGCCGAGACGGGCGACCCGAAACGGCGGCAGTCCGCTTTGCCGCGTACCGAGCCATTCGCCCGGACCGCGCAGACGCAAATCGTGTTCGGCGATCTTAAATCCGTCCGCCGTTTCGCGCAAAATTTTGAGGCGCGTTTTCGCCTCCGTCGACAAGTCGTCCGCATACAATAAAATGCATACGCCGTTTTGCCCGCCCCGCCCCACTCTGCCGCGCAATTGATGCAATTGGGACAATCCCATTCGTTCGGCATGCTCCACGACCATCACATCCGCCTGCGGCACATCCACGCCGACTTCAATCACCGTCGTCGCCGCCAAAAAGCGCGTTTTGCCGGCGCGAAATTTGTCTATGACCGCCTGTTTTTCCGCCGCCGACAGCCGCCCGTGCAAAACTTCCGGCGACAATTCCGGATAATCGCGCCGCACCTGTTCCAGCAGCGAAAGGACATCCTGCAAATCATCCGATTCGGATTCTTCAATCCGCGGACATACCCAATAGGCGGCGCCGTCCGGCTGGCGGCGGAGACGCGAAAGCACCTCGTCGCGGCGGCGGCACGGCACCAGCCGGGTGGCGACCGGTTTTCGTCCGGGCGGCAATTCGTCCAGGACGCTGATGTCCATATCGGCGAAAACGCTCATCGCCAGAGTGCGCGGAATCGGCGTCGCCGACATCATCAATTGATGCGCGTCTCCGGCCGCCGTCAAGGCGTTTCGTTGTTCGACTCCGAAACGGTGCTGTTCGTCAATAATCACCAATGCCGCCCGCGGCATATTTTTTTCCTCGTAAAACAGGGCGTGCGTACCGACCGCCACCTGCGACAATCCGAGACGCAGACGCGCCAGCGCGTCCCGCCGTTTCGCGCCGCGAATCGCGCCAGTCAATAATTCGCACGAAATGTTGGACGAACGAAAATACGCCGACAGCGTGGAATGATGCTGATGCGCCAGAATTTCGGTCGGCGCCATCAAAACCGCGGTCCGCCCGCTTTTTGCGGCGGACAAACACGCGAACGCGGCGACCGCCGTTTTGCCGCTGCCGACGTCGCCCTGCAGCAGGCGACGCATCGGTCGTTCGCGGCGCAAATCTTCGCACACTTCGCAAACCGCCCTTTGCTGCGCGGCGGTCAACTTAAACGGCAGCGATTCCCGCAAAGGCGCGTCCCACGACGACGGCGGACGAAGCGCCGGGGCTTGCGCGCGATCGCGCCGCCGGTATCGGGCACGCAGTACAATTTGATGGGCGAGCAGTTCGTCAAAACGCAGACGCCGCCACGCCGGATGCGTTCCCGAATGCAGCGTTTCAATCAATTCCGGATCGTCCGGCGGCGGACGGTGAATCAGCAAAAGCGCGTCGCGGAGCGATCGTTCGCCGCCGGAAAACTCCCGCAGTTGCGGCGGCACCGTTTCTTCCGGCGCCGCCTCTTCCAGCGCCCGGGCGACTAATTTTCGCTGTTGTTCCTGCGACAGCGCGCCGGCGGCGGGATATATCGCCTGCATTTTGCCGCCGATTTTGGCGAATTGGATTTTGGGATGCGCCATTTCCCAGCCGCCGCCGAATTTGACCGTCCCCATCACCCGCAGCCGTCCGCCGACGGCGAGGGCGCGTTCCAGGCCGGGAGTCGCATTAAAAAAACGGACGGTTAAAAGTCCGCCCTCGTCGTCTTCAATTTGCGCCAGCAATTGCCGCCGTCCGCCCCGCCAGCGGCGAATTTGCGCGTCCGCGACGATTCCCTCCACCAGCGCCTTTTCGCCGGCGCGCAGCGAAGACACCGTTTGCGTCGCCAGCCAGTTTTCGTAGCGGAGGGGGAAGTGCGTCAAAAGATCGTTCGCGGACGCGATTCCGCCCTGCCGCAGCGCGTCTCGGACCGCCGGCGGCGTCCGCCGCCAAAAGAGGGATGCCGACATCGCCGATATTGTAGCGGACGGGGCGAAAAAATTTTGCCGCGCCGCCGCATTTTGCTATAATACCGCGACTGCGTATTTTATTGCTCGGGAGAAAAACATGGCATTTTTCAACAATCGGGACCAATACGGCTGGATGTCCCTCTTTTTGCACTGGCTGCTGTTCGTGCTGCTGGCGGGGATGCTGGCGGGCGGCAAATACTCCGCCTCCCTGGCGCCCGACGACAAAATCGGGCTGATCATCGATCTGCATAAGCAGGTCGGCATGGCGGTGTTCGTTCTGATGGCGTTTCGCCTGCTGTGGCGGCTGATCAACCGCTCGCTGGATTCGACCGGCAACATCCTGATGCGCTTTACGGCGTTTCTCGTGCATTGGCTGATGTATATCGTCGTGCTGGTGCAGGCGGCGATCGGCGTGACGATGTCGCAAATGGCGGGGCATGACGTGCTCTTTTTCAACACGTTCGAGGTGCCGTCGCTGGTGGAATTCGGAAAGGGCTTTTTGACGCAAATGTCGTTTTTTGTGGAACTGATCACGAACGCCCAAAAGACGGGGGCGCAAATGTACGCGCTGCACGCGTTTTTCGGCAACGCGCTGCTTGCGCTGATTGGCCTGCATATCGCGGGCGCGCTGTTCCATCATATTTTTATGGGGGACGACATTTTGCGGCGCATATTTTTCGGTTATAAGCCGTCGTACGCGGAAAAATCCGCCGCCGAATCTAAAATCCGCCGTTGAATCGGGAGCGGAAGCCGCGCGCGGGTTTCGGCGGCGCGATTGCCGGGATTGCGCTGGCGGCGTTTTTGGGCGGCGTTTCCGCGGTTTTCAGCATCGCATTTTTTGAGGGCGCGGCGGCCGCCGGGCGAATGCTGGGCGGCGGCGAATTGCATTTATGGTCTTTGGCAATCGCCCCGGCGGTCGCCGGAATTGTCTGCGGCGGGATTAAAAAATACATTCACGGCGCGCCGTTTTGCGGGCTGGCGGATACGATGCTGGCGGCGCGGCGCGGAGATTCGCAGGAATGGAAACCCGCCGCGGCGTCCGTTTTCGCGTCTTTCGCGTCTTTCGCCGCCGGGGCGTCGGTCGGACAATACGGGCCGGTCGGACATTTGGGCGGATTCATCGGCGGACTGTTTCGCCGCCGTCTGGAACGCGGCGTGGGAGCGGCGTGCGGCGTGGCGGCGGCGATTGCGGCGGCGTTTAATGCGCCGGTCACCGGATTGTTGTTCGCGCACGAAGTGATTTTGCGCCATTATTCGCCGCGCGCGTTTGCGCCGGTGACGGTCGCCGCCGTCGCCGGATATACGGTGTCGGTCGCTTTCGGGCGCCCGCCGTTTCTGTCCATCGGCGAAATGCGGGCGGTGGCGGCGTCCGATTTTGTCGTATTCGGAGCGCAGGGGGCGTTGTTCGGCGCGATGGCGGCGTGGTATTTGCGCGCGATTTTCCGGCTGGGAAAGGTTTTGTCGCCGCTGCCGTCGATTCCGGTTCTGGCGGCGGCGGGAATGTTATGCGGCTTGCTGTGGCTTCTCGCGCCGGAGGCGGCGGGCGGACGCGATTTGCTGCGTCTGGCGGTGGAGGACGGATTGTCCGGGCGGGACGCGCTGTTTTTCGGCGCGATTAAAGCGGCGGCGACAGTGCTGTGTTTGGGGGCGGGTTTCGCCGGCGGCGTGGTCGGTCCGACCTTGGGAATCGGCGCGCTGGCGGGCGTTTTGTATGCGGCGTTGGCGGCGGCGGCGGGCGTATATGACGGTCCGCTGTTCGTGCCGGTGGTATGCGGAATGATCGCCTTCACCGCGCCGGTCATCGGCGCGCCGCTGGCGGGAATTTTATTCGTACTGGAATTGTCGGGCGGCAACTATCCGCTGACCGTGGCGGCGTCCTTGGCGGTGGCGTTGTCGGTGTCGGCGGCGGAAAAGTTGGGGCGCGGTTCGTATTACGAACAGCAACTCCTCGCCCGCGGCATAAAAATCAATCCGCGGGAAATGTAGCGCGAAAAATGCGGCGGCAAAACGCGCCATTAATGGCGGCGAAAATGACGGAAGAATTCTTCGCGGGAAATTCCGGCTTGGCGAAGAATGCCCGTCGCCGTGCCGCGCCGCAACTCTTTGTGGTCTGGCACGGAGAATCTGTACATGCCGTCTCGCGTCATTACGATGTGGCTGCCGCCCGTCCGCGGCAGTTGCCAAAATCCGCGCGCTTCCAAAAATTCCACCATCGCCTTGCCGCTGACAACCGGCAATTTTTCGCTCATATCGCCGCCGTCAACGGAATCTTGGCGGGAACGCGAATCTCGCGAACTCCGTCCGCATTCGCAAACGAAACCGCGCGCCGTTTTTTGCGGGACGCGGATTTGCGCCCGTTATTCGCAAGCCCGCAATCGGCAAGCCGCCGCGCCAGCGTGCCGTCGGCAAAATGCGATTCCAGCACGAGTTCAATCGCTTCTTTAATGTTCGCGCGCGCTTCGGCGACGGTGTCGCCCTGGCTGACGATGTCCAAAGACGGACAATGCGCGACATAGCCGCCTTCCTCCGCCGGAATAAGATGCGCGACCAATCGCGCCTGAATAAAAACGGCATCCGCCGCTTCTTTGACTTCAACAAATTGCCCCGCCATTTCCGAATTGCCTCGCTTGCGAAAATAAAAGTGGATTTTAACACATTTTCGCGGTTTTCCCCGCTGGGCATTCCCGCAAATGCGGCGTACACCCGAGTACCATTCTTGCGAAAGCAGGAATCTCATTCGCCAAAAGCGAATCGTTTGCGCTTGTGCGCAAAGAGATTCCGGCTTTCGCCGGAATGGCGGTGCTTTTAATCTCTTACTTAAAATACGCCATTCCGGCGAAAGCCGGAATCTCATTCAAGGCGTCGCTCTCAGGGTGAAGTTGAAACGCTGCAGAGTCGGCGACAGCGGGACGCCGCCGGGAGGGTTCAAGTCCGAACCGACCGGGCCGGCATATTCGCTAAACGTATTTCCGAAATTGTCCTGCGCCTCGGCGCCGCCCCGATTGTTGATCAAGTCAAAAAAAATTCTCTGATACTCGGCTCCCTCATGCCTCCGCGACACCGCGAACATCGCCGCAGTCCGCCCGTCTTGATCTCCGGCGTTAACTTCCGCGCCGGTGTCCAGCAGCATATAGGCGATTTCTTCGCGTCCGAAATACGCGGCGAACATCAGCGCCGTGGTGCCGTAATCGTTCTTTTGATTGACGTCCGCATTCGCGTCCAAAATCATCCGCACGATTTCCCTGTTGTTTCCCGCCACCGCCGCCATCAGCGGCGTCATGCCGTCGGGACCGCCGCGATTCGGACGGACATAACCGGCATCGGGAAAAGCGGTATTGACACCGGAAAGTATCAAACTCGCGAGCGGCACATGACCGTGCTGGGACGCATAAATAAGGGGCGTCCAGCCGTTCTCGTCCCGCTGGTTAATCGGCGCGCCGCGGGCCATCAACACCGACACCACATTGACATGTCCGGCCAGCACTCCCACCATCGTTCCCGTCAAACCGCGGTCGTCGGACGCGAGCCATGTCGCGCCGCCGAAAATCAGCGCCTCTATGGCTTCCGCCTGCCCGTGCCGCGCCGCATACAGCAACGCCGGCGCGCCGAAAGGCCCCTCCATATCCGGATCCGCGCCGGCGGCGATTAGTTCCGCAATTTTCACGGTATCTCCGACGCCCGCCGCTACGCACAAATCGCATTCCTGCGCGGAAGCGGCGGACGAAATCACGCCGAAAACGGCGGCGAGGCAAAACAAAAAAGCGGAGATTTTCACGGCAACGTCCCTCGTTATTAACAAAAATCCGGCTTCCGCCGGGAAGTTGATAATGCATCTATGTAGCGTAAAAGATACCGCGATCCTTTCCCCGGAGGTGTCTTATGGGGATCGCACCCCCGGCTACGGGGGGCTACATACGGCATTATCGGAAATCATCTTATCACAAATCGCGCCCGTCCGCCAACATTTTTCGGCGGACGGACGGATTTTTTTCGTGTTTTTTTCGCGGCGGATTTGACGGGGCGGGTTTTCCGCCGATGCGAAACCCGCCGCCGAATCCTGCTATAATTTCTTTCGCCATGACCGTTCCGGGCAGTTATCCTTTCGCCGAAGTGGAAGCCGCCGCGCAACGGCGGTGGGCGGAAGCGGGCGTATTTGACGCCGACGAAAACCGCCCCGGCGAAAAATTTTATTGTCTGTCAATGTTTCCGTATCCGTCCGGGCGTCTGCACATGGGACACGTGCGCAACTACACCATCGGCGACATGATCGCCCGTCATCGGCGGATGCTCGGCTGCAATGTTTTGCAGCCGCTGGGCTGGGACGCCTTCGGGCTGCCCGCCGAAAACGCGGCGATTGACAACAACATTCCGCCCGCCCGCTGGACTCGCGACAATATCGCCGAAATGCGCGGGCAATTGCAGCGTCTCGGACTGGCGATAGATTGGCGGCGGGAACACGCGACCTGCGACGCGGAGTATTACCGCTGGGAACAGCAGTTTTTCGTCCGCCTGTTTCGCCGGGGATTGATTTATAAAAAGAAGGCGGCGGTGAATTGGGATCCGGTCGACAACACCGTTCTCGCCAACGAGCAGGTTGTGGACGGCTGCGGCTGGCGTTCCGGCGCGCCGGTGGAGCGGCGCGAAATTCCGATGTATTTTATGAAAATCACGGACTACGCCGACGAGTTGCTGGCGGATTTGGACGCCCTCCCCGGCTGGCCGGAATCGGTGAAGACGATGCAGCGGAACTGGCTCGGACGTTCCGAAGGCGTCCGCGTTTTTCTGGCGATTGACGGACGGGACGAGACGATAGAGTGCTGGTCGACGCGCCCCGATACTTTGTTCGGCGCGTCTTTTTGCGCGCTGGCGCCGGAGCATCCGCTGGCGGCGGAATGCGCGAAAACCGATTCCGCCCTCGCCGATTTTATCGCGTCCTGCCGCCGTCTGGCGGTCAGCGAGGCGGCGCTGGAAAAGGCGGAAAAACGCGGACTTGACACCGGTTTGCGGGTGATTCATCCGTTCGATTCCGCCCGCAAATTGCCGGTGTATGTCGCAAATTTCATACTCGCGCAGTACGGCAGCGGCGCGATTTACGGTTGTCCGGCGCACGACCAGCGCGATTTGGATTTCGCGCGACGGGAGAATTTGCCGGTGACGCCGGTGGTGCTGCCGCCGGGCGAATCGGCGGCGGAGTTCGCGGTCGGCGATGTCGCCTATACCGGCGGCGGGACGATGATCAACTCCGCTTTTTTGGACGGACTGCCGCAGGCGGAGGCGATTCCCCGCGCGATTAGCGAATTGGAAAAAATCGGACGGGGCGCGCGCGAAACGCAATATCGCTTGCGCGACTGGGGCGTTTCGCGCCAGCGATATTGGGGCTGCCCGATTCCGATTATCCGCTGCCCTCAGTGCGGCGACGTGCCGGTTCCGGAAAAGGATTTGCCGGTGCGGCTGCCCGAAGACGCGGCGGTGGACGGGCGCGGTTCGCCGCTGGCGAAGATGGATTCTTTCGTCAATTGTTCTTGCCCGGAATGCGGCGCGGCGGCGGCGCGCGAAACCGACACGCTGGACACTTTCTTTGAATCGTCGTGGTATTTTTCGCGGTTTGCGAGTTATGACTGCGACGGCGGCATGACCGACCGCCGCGCCGCCTACTGGATGCCGGTGGATCAATATGTGGGCGGAATCGAACACGCCTGTCTGCATCTTTTATACGCCCGATTTTTTCACAAACTGATGCGCGACGCCGGAATGTATCCGCGCGAAAAGCGATACGACGAACCGTTCGCCAATTTGCTGTGCCAGGGAATGGTGTTGAATACCGCGTTTTATCGCGACGGCGACGGCGGGCGTTCGTGGATCGCGCCGTCCGCCGTTTCGCCGCAAACCGACGAACGGGGCAAAATCATCGGCGGCAAAAACGCGGCGGGCGAATTCGTGCAATATGCGGGGCGCGTCAAAATGTCCAAATCCGCCGCCAACGGCGTCGACCCGGAATCGCTCGTCGCCGAATACGGCGCGGACACGGCGCGGCTGTTCATTTTGTTCGCCGCCCCGCCGGAACAATCTTTGGACTGGTCGGACGAAGGCGTACGCGGCTGCGCGCGCTTTCTGAACCGTTTGTGGCGCAGTTTGGCGGGCGAATCGGAATCCGGACACAGAACCGGATTGGGGATGTGGCGGGAATTTTTACGCCATTCCGCCGATAACTCCGTCGGCAAAAACAACGAGGCGTTGGCGCGAACAATCGCCGCCGCCCGTCTGCGGATTCATGAAATTCTGGCGAAGGCGGATTACGATATGAATCGTCTGCGGTTTAACAACATTCCCTCGGCGGCGATGAGTATCGTGAACGAGTTGGAAAAACCGATGATCGAACTGGTCGCGCGGGCGGGCGGCGAAACCGCCGGCAAAGGCGCTGCGTTAATTGACGAAGGCGCGTCCATCGTTTTGCGTCTGCTGGCGCCGGCGGTGCCGCATATCGCGCAGGCGCTTTGGCAAAAACTCGGCTTTGATTCGGAGTTTGAATTTATCGCCGATGCGCCGTGGCCGCGTCCCGATTCTGCAATTTTGGCGGCGCGAAAGTTTATGACTCTCGCCGTGCAAATCAACGGAAAACGGCGCGGCGAAATCACCGTCGCCGCCGATTCCGATGCGGCGGAAATTACAAAACAGGCCCGCGAAATTCCGGCGGCGGCGAAAATGTTGGCGGAAAAATCCGTCCGCAAAACCGTCGTCGTCCCCGGACGAATTGTCAATTTTGTCGTATAAGATGATATTAAACCGCCGTTTTCGCATCGCCATTTTCGGGAATTTTTGCATCACCGCGTTGCTGTCGTCGTGCGCCGCGCCTTTGCAGCCACCGTCGGTGCGGGTGCAAGCCGCGCCGCCGGAACTGGCGCGGGAGGCGGCGGCGGCGTTGACCGCGGGCGGCGAAAACGCGCCGGTTTTGGCGTTGCGCGAAACCGTTTCCGAGGGCATAGAATCGTTTGACGGCGACGGCACCGTCGGCGCGTACAAAATGCGCTATGTGCTGACATTCCGTCTCGGCGAAAACGCGCCGCAGGAAGTCGCGTTGGAACAGGTCGTGCCGTCCGCGGAAGCGCGCTATCTCGCCTCCCGCCGCGCCCGCGAAGACGCCGTCGTCCGCATGCGGCGCGACGCGCTGCGGCAAATACGCTATATTCTGGCGCGGCAAAACCCGTGAGGGACGCCGCCGCCGCCTTTGTCCGCGCGGTCGCGGCGAAAGATCGCGCGCCGGGCGGCGCGTATATTTTTTACGGCGAAGAACCGCAGTTAATTGAAGAACTGCGCGCCGCCCTGCGCGCCGCCGGAAAATACGAAAATGTGGAACGCGCGTCTTTGGAATTGTTCGGCGATTCCGACCGTCCCGATTCGCGCATCGCCGAATCGCCCGGCGACGCCCTTTTCGGCGGCGGCGCGATTTTGTACGAAATCACCGCCCACGCCCCGCCGACCGGATTGCGCGCCAAAAAACCGGAAGACGGCGGCGGCGGAAGCGGCGGCACGCTGCACACTTTGCAAAATATCGTCGCCCGCGTCAAGGCGCCCGATTCGCTGGCGATTTCTTTTTACGGACTGGACCGCAGACATTACAAGGCGAAATGGTTTTCCGATTTGGGAAAAAACGCCGTCGCCGTACATTGCGCGCGTCTGGACGCGGAATGCACCGCCGTCTGGTGCCGGCGATGGGCGGACGAATGGCAAATTCCGCTGTCCGCCGCCGCCGCCGCCCGACTGGCGGAGCAAACCGAGGGCAACTTGTCGGCGGCGAAACAATGTCTGCAAAAAATATGCATTTCCGGCGGAAACGGCGGCGAAGAACAGGTGGCGGAGGCGTTGTCCGGCGGCGCGCGGTTTAATATCTTTCATCTGGCGGACGCCGCCCTGTCCGGCGACGGCAAAAAATCGCTGGCGATTCTGAATGTTCTGCTGGATATTCAAGAACCGCCGCCGCTGATTTTGTGGGCGATTTCCGCCGCCGCTTCCGGCGTACTGGCGGCGAAACGCGGAAACTATCCGCCCGGACTTTCCAAAGACGCGGCGGCGGCGGCGCGACAAGTCGCGGGACGGACGCGCGAAAACGCCGTTTTGGAAGTTCTGCGCCGCGCCGCAAGCGCCGACCGAATCATCAAAGGCGTGGAAGACGGCGACATCAAAATCGCGCTGACCGACGCCGTCGCCGCCCTCGCCTGCCTCCGCCGCGGCAATCCCATCCCCACTCCGCCGCCGATACGGTAAATTTTTTCGGACGACAAACGCCGAACGAAGGCGCACCATTCCCGCGAAAGCCGGAATCCGCGCCGTCCCGCAAAAAAAGGGCGACCGAAGCCGCCCTTTTTTATTCCCGCCTTGCCGTCAAAACTCGCAGTCCTTTTTGTTTGCGATCCGTTGCAAATGACGCACTCTGTCCTGCATCGCAGTCGCTTCCTGCCGTTCGGCATCGGACAAGTCGGCGAAGAACCATATCGGAAACAGAAACAGCCCGCCGACAAGAATCGCGGCGTTCTTTCCCGTTTTGTCGGATTGTTCTCCGAGAAGGCGGCGGGCGCGAGCATCCAGATCGAACATTTCTGCCTCAATCTCGTCGCAGTCCAAATCCTTGTCGCCGACTTCTCTTGCCGATATCGGATTCGCGGTTTTTCCCGCGCATCCGGACGCCGCAACGGCGGCAAAGACGGCGAGCAATAAAAAGGCGATAAAACGCCCTGTTTTTTTCTTCATGAGTTTCTCCTGTTTCGGATGAATAAAAATGTTCAATTGAACTCGGAATAGCGGACGCCCTTGCCGCGCAGACAATGGTCATAACTCAACCGCTGGTTCTTGCGGCAGATTTTGGTCTGCGAATGCAACGCCTCCCATTCCTCGGTGGTCATTCCGTGTTCGGCCGGCACCAAATTGGCGCAGTTGTAATCCGTCGTAGAAATGAGATAACACGCCTCTTTTGCGGCGTCAATTTCGGAGTCGCTCATCTCGCTGAACCGTTCAATTTCGCGCAAGCGGGCGCCGGATTGCTCGGCGCAACCGCCGACAAGCAGGAATCCTAAAACGGCAAAAACGGCGGCAAGAATGGAATAAATGGCTTTCATTGTGTTTCTCCTATACGAAAACCGGCGAAACGCGCCGGGCGTTGTAATCGTATATTCATAGCAGAATGATACCGCCGCCCTTTTCCCGAAGGTGTTTTATCGGACTGCACCCCCGACAACGGGGGGCTATGAAAAACGATTACGCCGCTATTTTACCACCGATGGGGCGGAATGTGCAACTTTTTTTCATTTTTTTTCGCCGAAAGCCCAAACAGGCGGCGGGGCGGCAAAACGGGCGAATTCGCCCCCGAAAATCCGCCCACTCCCCCCGTCCCATTCCTGCGAAAGCAGGAATCTCTTTGCGCGAAAGCGCAAACGATTCGCCTTCGGCGAATAAGATTCCCGCGTTCGCGGGAATGGGATTATGGGGGCGGCGGGAAATTTCGCGCCTTCGGCGCGGAGATTCCGGCTTTCGCCGGAATGGCAGCACTTTTGATCTCTTAATTAAAATACACCATTCCGGCGAAAGCCGGAATCTCATTCCCATTCCTGCGAAGGCAGGAATCTCCGCCGCCGCGAAGCGGCGGGTAATTGTGCGTTTGTACGCCTTCGGCGACAGTTTGCGCCTTTCGGCGCGGAGATTCCTGCCTTCGCAGGAATGGGACGGGTGGGCAGAAATAGGACGAGGGCAGGAATAGGACAAAGGGGCGGGAATGGAACTGTGGCGGGGAATGGGACAAAAGGGCGGAAAATAAAAACGCGGGATCGCCGGGAACGGAGTATAATTCGCCCTAATACCCGTTTCCGCCGGGCGCGGATTCAACATAATGACGGCATTTTCCGAAAAAACAATCGCCGCTTCGCCGCCTTCCGGAGGCGAAATCGCCCGCGCCGCCCGCGCCGTCGCGGCGACTGTCGCGCATGCCGCGACCGCGCAAAAAAACGCGGTTTTACAAAATTTTATCGCGCAATTGCAGGACAACGCGAAGAACATCATGGCGGCCAACCGGCGCGATTTGGCGGCCGCCGGCGAGTTGTCGGACGCGCTAAAAGACCGCCTGTTTTTGGACGAAAAACGGATGCGCGGAATGACCGAAGGACTGGCGGCGATTATCGCCCTGCCCGACCCGGTCGGCGAAATGAGCGATTTTGCCGTCCGTCCGTCCGGCATTTCGGTGGGCAAAATGCGGACGCCGCTGGGTGTGATTTTGGCGATTTACGAATCGCGCCCGAATGTCACCGCGGACATCGCCGCGCTGGCGTTGAAAGCCGGAAACGCGGTCATTTTGCGCGGCGGCGGCGAAGCGAAACACAGCAACGCGGCGATCGGCGAATGTCTCTCCGCCGCTTTGGACGCCGCCGAATTGCCCGCCGCCGCCGCGCAGGTGGTCGCCGATTCCTCGCGCGCCCTCGTGGACGAATTGCTGTCGCGCGAAGAAATTGATCTGGCGATTCCCCGCGGCGGGCGCGGATTGATCGAACGGGTCGCGGCGGTCGCGCGGATGCCGGTGTTGAAACATTTGGACGGCAATTGCCACGTATATGTGGACGCCGCCGCCGATTTGACAATGGCGGAAAAAATCGTCATCAACGCCAAAACGCGGCGTTATGGCGTCTGCTCGGCGGCGGAAAGTTTATTGGTGCATCGCGCCACCGCCGCCGCGTTTTTGCCGCAAATCGCCGCGGCGCTTTCCGCCCGCAAGGTGGAAATGCGCGGCTGCGCCGAAACGCGCAAGATTATCCGATGCGCCGCGGCGACCGAAGACGACTGGCGCGCGGAATATCTCGCGCCGATTATCAGCATTAAAATCGTCGCCGACGCGGACGAAGCCGTCGCGCATATCAACGAATTCGGTTCCGGCCACACCGACGCCGTCGTCACCGACAGCGTCCGAATCGGGCGGCGGTTTTTGCGCGAAGTGGATTCCAGTTCCGTGATGCTGAACGCCTCCACCGCGTTCGCGGACGGCGGCGAATTCGGGCTCGGCGCGGAAGTCGGAATTTCCACCGGCAAATTGCACGCCCGCGGCCCGGTGGGACTCGCCGGGCTGACCTGTCAAAAATACGTCGTTTTCGGCAACGGCGAAATTCGCGCCTGACGCCCGCCCGCGTTCCGATATGGAAGTACTAATTCTCGGCTGCGGACGGGTCGGCGGCGAAACCGCCCGGGCGCTCGTCAAAAACGGATGCAATGTCACCGTCGTGGACGACGACATCACCAAACTTTTGGAACTGCAGTCCATGTACGACCTGCGCACCGTCGCCGGCAGCGCCGCGGATCCGGCGGTTTTGCGGCGCGCCGGCGGCGAAAACGCCGAAATCGTCATCGCCGTCACCGCCATAGACGAAGTGAATCTCGTCGCCTGCCGCCTGTGTTCGGCGATGTTTCAGACGCCGAAAAAAATCGCCCGGCTGCGCAGCGGCGCGCTGAATACGTCCGAAATTTCCTCCCCCGAAGGGTTTGACATCACCCGCATTTTTTCGCCGGAGCAGATCGTCGCCGACAACATTTGCGACACAATCCGCCATCCGGGCTGTCTTTCGGTGCATCGGTTTTCCAATCACCGGGTCGCGCTGGCGTCCGTCCGCGTACTTTCCGGCGGCGAAATGACCGGCGACACCATCGGCAACATCCGCCGCGCCCGCCCGGAAATTGATTTTCGCGTCGTCGCCGTGTATCGCGATCATAAAATTCAGATGCCCGGCGGCGGTACCCGTTTGTTCGTCGGCGATGAAATTTCGGTCGTCATCGCCGAAGACGATTTGGACGCCCTGCTCCCGCTGATCGCCGGCGGCGGCTCCTATCGCAACGTGTTAATTGCCGGCGGCGGCAATGTCGGGTTGCGCGTGGCGCGGCGAATCCAAAAAACCAGCCGCGTTAAAATTATTGAAATGTCGCAGGAGCGGTGCGCGCATCTCTCCGGCGCGCTGGAAGATACGCTGGTGTTGAAGGGCGGCGCGTCCGACGAACGAATGCTGGAAGAGGAAAATATCGCCGACACCGACGTGTATTGCGCGCTGACAAACGACGACGAGGAGAACATTTTGTCGGCGATGCTGGCGAAACGGCTGGGGGCGAAACGCAACATCGTCTTGGTCAACCGCACCGCCTACGCAGGAATTCTCGCGCGCCTTTTGGACAATGTCGTCGCCCCCTCCGAGTTGTCCATCGGCGCGATTCTCGCGCATATTCGCGCCGGCGACGTCGGCGTCGTGCATTCGCTGCATCACGGAAAGGCGGAGGCGATCGAGGCGGTCATTCACGGCGACGCCGGCACTTCGCCGGTCGTCGGACGCGCGATTTCCGATGTTTCGTGGCCGCAGAACGCGATGCCCGGCGCGGTCGTACGCGGCGAGCGGATGATCGTCGCGCACGACCGGACGCTGCTGCAGGACGGCGACCGCCTGATCGTATTCGTCGCCGGCGGCAAGGCAATGCGGCGGACGGAAAAACTGCTGCAGGTCGCCGTCGGCTATTTGTAGGCGCGTCGCGGTGCGCCGTTTTTTCGGACTGCTGGAACGGCTGGGAAAACTGGCCGTCTTTTTCGGCGCGCTGATGTGCCTCCCCGCCGTCGTGTCGTGGATATACGAGGACGGACTCGCCGAAATTTACCTGACCGCCGCCGCGCAAACCGCGGGCGGCGGACTGCTGTGCGCGTTGCTCGGCGCGCGATTCAAAAGCCCGCGCCTCGGATTGCGCGACGGATTTTTATTGGTCGCGCTGATTTGGACTTTGCTGCCGGCGATAGGCGCGCTGCCGCTAATGCGCGTACTGCCGGAATTGTCTTTTACGCGGGCGTATTTCGAAGCGGCGTCGGGATTGACGGCGACCGGCGCTACGGTGCTTTCGGGGATTGACGATCTGCCGCCGTCTTTGAATTTCTGGCGCGGCGAAATGATCTGGCTGGGCGGAATGGGACTCATCGTGCTGGTCGTCGCCGTACTGCCGGCGCTGTCCGCCGGAAACGCCGCGATGATGCAAACCGAATTGCCCGGTCCGGCGAAAGACGAACGGTTAACGCCGCAAATCGCGCAAACCGCCAAAACGCTGTGGCTGACTTACGCCGCGTTGACCGTCGCCTGCGCGGCGGCGTATTTCGCGGCGGGAATGTCGCCGCTGGACGCGGTGATTCACGCGTTCACAACTCTGGGACTGGGCGGCTTTTCTTCCCACGACAAAAGTTACGCCTATTTTGATTCGCCGCTGATAGAGGCGGTCGCGATCGTTTTTATGGTCGTCGCCGGAATTAATTTCGTGCTGCATTTTCTCGCCTGGAAGCGGAAGACGCCGCGCCTGTATTGGCGCAGTTTGGAGTGCCGCGCCTATCTTTTGGCGGTTTGCGTTTCGGCGGCGGCGGTCGTGTTTTGCCTGCGTTTCGCGGGGGAATACGGCTGGGCGGACGCCGCGCGTTTCGGAATTTTTAACGCCGTGTCGGTCGTGACGACGACCGGATATTCCAACGCCGATTACGGGGCGTGGCCGCTGTTCGCGCCGCTGCTGATGTTAATTTTGGCGAATTTTGTTTCGTGCGGCGGCTCCACCGGCGGCGGCGTCAAAATGCAGCGGACGCTTTTGGCGTTGTATCAAACCGGCTCCGAAAGCGACAAAAGTTTGCATCCGCAGGCGTATTACAGCAACAAGGCGGCGCCGTCTTTGCCGCAGAAACATTTGGTGACGGCGTTGTTTTTTATTCTCGCCTATTTCGGAACGGCGGCGGCGTTAATGCTGGCGCTGGCGGCGACGGGAATGGATTTTATCACCGCCTTTTCGGCGGCTTTGGCGACGATCAGCAACACCGGCCCCGGTCTCGGCGAAGTCGGTCCGGCGTCCAACTACGGTTGGCTGTCGCCGGTGCAAACCTGGCTGTGCGCCGCCTCGATGCTGGTCGGGCGTCTGGAATTAATTTCGTTCCTGATTCTCCTGCGTTTCAGTTTTTGGAGATATTGACGGCGGGCGGCGGAAAAAACAGCATGAAAATGCCCGTCGACAGGACAGTACTGTTTAGCCCGCAAACAGTACTGTTTCTTCCGAGAACAGCACTGTTTAGCCCGTCGACAGCACTGTTTACGCCGTAAACAGTGCAAGCAAGCCCGCGTACAAGGGAGTTAAGACCAAAATTAAGGGAGTAAAACGCCATTTTCGGCATTTCGGGGACAATTCGGGCGTTTTCGCGGCGGATTCGCCATTTTTCGCCTCCGCCGTCCAAAGTACACCCACAGTACCATTCCTGCGAAAGCAGGAATCTCCGCCGTCATTAATTCCGCAAACGGCGAGGATTCCTGCTTTCGCAGGAATGGTACGTCTTTTTTCTTTCGCCGGAATGGCGGTTTTTGTTTTCGGGCGGATTCCCCGTATAATGCCGCCCGTTATGCCAAACGCCCTTTCCCAAACGCAGCATTCGGAAAAGCGTCTGCTGGGGGCGTTGCTGATGGTCGGCGCATTTACGCTTATACCTCTCGGCGAAGGCATCGGCAAAAGCTTAATGGCGTCGTTGCCGCCCTTGGAAGTAATGTGCGGACGGTTTACCGCGCACTTTTTGTGGCTGGCGCCGTTCGTCATTTTTCGCCATCGCGAAAAATTGATTCATGAATTTCATCCGCGCGCGCAAATCATTCGCGGCGCGTTTCTGTCCGTGGCCATACTGTTTTTTGTATTGTCAATTTCCGTAATTCCGTTGGCGCGCGCTGTTGCATTGTCGCTGGTCGCGCTGTTTATCGTCGCCGCGCTGTCGTTTGCGGTATTGGGCGAACGGGTGCGCGCCTCTCATTTCATTTGCATCGCGGGCGGTTTCGGCGGCGTGTTATTAATTGCGCGTCCGGACGCCGGTTTGGAATGGCACAACATCTTTGCGATTATCTGCGGCGTATTTTACGCTTTATTCCTGCTCGCTTCGCGCAAACTTCCCGCCGCTCCGCCCGAAGTCGGGAGTTTTTATGTGGCGGCGGTCGGCGCGGCGGCGCTTTTGCCGCTGATGTTTTTTGTGGAAACAAAACCGCCAGGCGCCGGTGAAATTGCCTTTTTCGCCGTCATCGGCGGAGTCATCGCGCTTGCGCATTATTTGTTGGCGCTTGCGTTCAAATATGCAAAAGCGGCGTTTCTCTCGCTGTTTACTTATTGGGAAATTGCGGCGGCGGTGATTATCGGATTAATTCTGCACGGCGACATTCCGGACGCGCGCGAATGGCTGGGAATTGCCGTCATCGTTTTTTGCGGAATAATGATGGCGTTGCACGGAGAAAAACGGGCGGAATGTCGCCCCGCGTCAATTCCGGAAAAACGGTAGGCGCGACCGGATTCGAACCAGTGACCTCTACCATGTCAAGGTAGCGCTCTAACCGACTGAGCTACGCGCCTGCGCGGTGCCGAGGGAGGGACTCGAACCCTCATGCCGTTTCCGGCACCGGATTTTGAGTCCGGCGCGTCTACCAATTCCGCCACCTCGGCCGCTGCGGCGCAAATTATACCGCAAAAACGCCGCGCCGCGCAACAGCCGCGCGGGCAGGAATATATTTTTTGACTTCGCGCCCGCGGCGGGTATAATGCGGGCGGGGAGCAGCCGCAACGAAACTTAACGCCATGACCGCCGCCGAAGCCATCGCCGTCCCGGACGTCTCGGACGCCGCCGCCTGTCCGCTTTCCGCGATTCGCGTTTTCCGCGAAGTCGTCCGCCGCGACAGTTTTTCGCGCGCCGCCGCGCAAATGCGCGTAACGCCGAGCGCGGTCAGCCAGCAAATCAAGCGGCTGGAAACGTATGTCGGATGCAATTTGCTGTCGCGGCGGCGGCACGGCATCGTTCTCACCGAAGAGGGGCGGTTTTTGTACGAAAAGTTTGACCGCGCCATCCACGACATTGACCGCGCCGTCGCCCGCGTCGTCTGCGGACAAATCGGACGCCGCGTCGTGCTGGGCGCGCTGGCGTCGTTCACCGCCAAGTGGCTGATTCCGCGCCTCCACCGCTTTTACCGGCAGCATCCGGATTTGCAATTAATCACGCGTTCGGTGAATCATACGATTGACGTGGAACGCGAAAACGCCGAATTGGCGGCGGTTAATTTGCCGTCTCCGCCCTCTTCGGCGGCGTTGCGTTCGCAGCTTTTGTGGCGCGAAACTTTGTTCGCGGTATGCAGCCCGGCGTATCTCGCCGGCAGCGACTCGCCGCTGGCTTCGCCCGACGATTTGCGCCGCCACACCTTGCTGCACGACCAGACCGAAATCGCCGACAAGCGGCATTTGGACTGGACATCGTGGATGAAAATCGCCGCGCCGGGACGCAAAATCAACATCAACGACGGGCGGTTTTTCACGCAAAGCGACCTGACTTTGCAGGCCGCGATAGAAGGGCACGGCGTCGCCCTCGCCCGCTCCTCGCTGGCCGCCGACGACATGCGGAAGGGGCTGCTGATAGACCCGCTCGGCGTCCGCGTTCCGGTGCAATCCGGATGCTATTTGTGCGCGCGCCGGGAAGTGTGGGACGCGCCGAAAATCGTCATTCTGCGCGAATGGCTGGCCGGCGAAGCCGCGCGCGACCGCCGCATGTTCCAAACCGGAGACGCCTGATATGCGCGAAATCGTCGCCCTGCTCGTCCTTTACGCGGCCAGCCGCCTGATTGACGTGGAATCCGAAGAGGCGAGTTTCGTCACCGGACTCGCGCTGCTTGTTTCTCTCGGCGCGCTGGTGTTTTTGGCGGCGGCGCTCGCCGAACGGCTCAATCCGAACATTAAAAAATGGCACCGCATCACGCCCGGCACGTCGACAAAAATGGACGAGCAGGAATGGCAAAAAATCGGCAAACGCGGCGCATCCGAAACCGCGACCGTCGCGCGCGCCGCGCCGTCCGCGTATTCCGCGCCGCCGTCCGCCGCCGCGAAAAAGATTCCGCCGCCCCCGCCACCGCCGCCGGTGCGCCGGCCGGAACCGAAGCCGGAAGTCGTGTTTTACGATTCCGGTTTTGACGATACGGCGGCGGCGAAAAAAACGACGGACGGCCCCGACCGCTTCGACGAAATTTTCGGAGACGACAAGGACGATTCTCCGCGCTGACCGCGAGTCCCGTTCCGGATGTTTATTCCGCCAACGCCGCCGCGATTTGCAACGCCGCGCGGGTCGCCGCGACATTATGCACGCGCAGCACCGCCGCGCCGCGCCGCGACAAAATCGCCGCCGCCGCCGCGCCGGAAGAATCGCGCAGCTGCAAATCCATTTCCCCGCACACCGCGCGCAACCAAGATTTTCGGGACGCGCCGAGCAAGAGAGGACGGTCGCCGCCGAGGCGCGGCAGATTGCGCATCAATTGCAAATTATGTTCCGGCGTCTTGCCGAAACCGATTCCGGGATCCACGCAAATGCGCGCGGGCGCTATGCCGGCGTCGATCATTTCCCGCGTCCGCCGCCGCAAAAAATCCCCGACTTCGCCGATTACATCGTCATAATGCGGCGCGTTTTGCATCGTTTGCGGCGCGCCTTTCATGTGCATAATCACCACGCCGCAATCGGAGGCGACGGCGACGGCGCGGGATTTCGGCGCGCAAAATCCGCGCACATCGTTGAGAATGCAGGCGCCGGCGTCCAGCGCGCATCGCATCACTTCCGCCTTCATCGTATCGGCGGAAACCGCCGCGCCCGCTTTCGCCAAACTTTCAATCACCGGCAGCGCGCGCCGTTTTTCGGTTTCGGCGTCCACCGCCGCCGCGCCGGGGCGCGTG
>JBPCXA010000003.1:0-6383 GCA_051008975.1 Gammaproteobacteria bacterium | reverse complement strand
GAACGCTCGAAAACGCCATTTTCGGCGTTTCGGGGGCGAATTCGGGCATTTTCGCCCCAAAAGAGCCGTTCCATTCCCGCCCTCCTCGTCATTCCGGCGAAAGCCGGAATCAAGTGTCTTTCCATTTACGGGAAAAAAGACGCTGGATTCTGGCTTTCGCCAGAATGACGAACTTTGTTTTCGGGGCGGAATTCGGTTAAAATGGCGTTTTTTTTTACACCGAAAGGCAAACAAATGAAAAACTTTCTCGCACGCGTACTTAAAGAAGTAAAGAGATTTTTTTGGAATGTAGGGGTTCTTATGACGATAATTGTCGGGATAATTGTCGCCATACCGCTGATTGCCATTGTGGGCGTTGTCGGGCTGTGCGTGGCTGTTGTCGGCGGAATCGTCGGGAGTGCCTATTTCGGGTGGTGGTTTATTTGCTTTGCTCTTGCCGACCGTATTTGGGGGATGGGGACGGAGACGCGCGACGAAAAAAAACTTGTTTGGGGGGTGGAGATGTCCATAGAGGACATAATTTTGGTTTCGTCAGGGTTAGCACTGATTTTGACTATATTTTTCTTCCCAATCGGCATTATTGCTTTTATTGTGATGCATGCATGGGCCACGCCGGAGAAAGATATTCGGCGGTTGCGGGCGCGTTGGCGATTGCTGTTGTTGAATCGGCATAAGCGACAAAAGAAAAAACAAGAGTTGGCGGAATAAAAAAGGGCGGCAGAGATGTCGCCCTTTTGGCCATCGCCATAAAAATATCACCAGCAGGTATAGCCGCCGTCGGCGACGACGATGCTGCCGGTCAGCAAACTCGCCGCATCGGAAGCGAGAAAAAGCGCGACGGCGGCGATTTCGTCGCACCGCCCCAGACGCCCCATCGGCGTGCCGTCCAGCCACGCCCGCAGCATTTCGGGATTGTCGGCGACGAAACGATTCAGCGGCGTGTCTATGTAGGTCGGCGCGACGGCGTTGACGCGCACTCCGCGTCCGCCCCATTCCGCCGCCAGCGATTTCGTCAGGTGATGCACCGCCGCCTTGGAGGCGTTGTAATAACTTTGCGGCTGCGGTTTGTTGACGATAAAGCCGGACATTGAACCGACATTGACGATCGCCCCGCCGCCCGCCGCCAGCATTCGTTTGCCAAACGAGCGGCAGCACCAAAATACGCCGTTTAGATTGACATCCAGAACATTCCGCCAATGTTCGTCGGCGACATCTTCGGCGGCGGTTTCGCTGCGGGCGATTCCGGCGGAACAGATCAAAATATCGGCCGGGCGTCCGCATTCCGATTCCACTTGCGCGGCGGCGGCTTCCACCGAATCCGGAGCGCACACGTCAAACGCCATATTTTTAATTTCGCCGCCGTCCGCCCGCAACTCTTCGGCGGCGGCGGCGGTTTGTTCTTCGTCAAAATCGGCGACGACGACCGCCGCGCCCGCTTCCGCGCAGGCGCGCGCGATTTCTTTGCCGATGGCGCCCGCGCCGCCGGTGATAAAGGCGAGCTTGCCGTCCAGACGAAATTTTTGCAAATACATCAACGTTACCCTTTCAATATGCGGGCGGATTTTCCGCGTCCGCGTCCGTCATCGTCCGCCCGTCTTCGGCGAAGCGGTGAAGATGCCGCAAATCGGGCGCGACAATCACGCGGTCGCCGCGCCGCGGAAATTCCCCGTCGCCGACGCGCACCGTCAGCCGCCCGGCGACGGCGGTTTGGACATATACAAAAATATCCGCGCCCAAATGTTCGGCGATTTCCACCTCTCCGCGCCAGCCGCCGCCGTCTTCGGAGGCGGCGAGGGAAAGATGTTCGGGGCGGACGCCGACGACCGCCGCGCCGTGTTTCGCCGCCTCTTTGCCGCGAATTAAATTCATCTTCGGCGAGCCGATAAATCCGGCGACGAACATATTCGCCGGACGGCGGTAGATTTCCATCGGCGCGCCGGTTTGCTCCACCGCGCCGTTGTTCAACACCGCGATGCGGGTCGCCATCGTCATCGCCTCCACCTGGTCGTGCGTCACATAAATCGCGGTCGTCCCCAACTTTTGCTGCAGGCGGACGATTTTTAGGCGCGTCTGCACGCGCAAGGACGCGTCCAAGTTGGAAAGCGGTTCGTCAAACAAAAATCCGCGCGGTTCGCGCACGACCGCCCGCCCGATGGCGACCCGCTGCCGCTGCCCGCCCGACAACTGCCCGGGTTTTTTGTGCAGGGAATCCCGCAGATGCAGCATTTCCGCGGCGTCCCGGACTTTTCTTTCTATTTCCGCGGGCGGCGTTTTCGCCATCTTCAGCCCGAACGCCATATTGTCGCGCACGCTCATGTGCGGATACAACGCATAACTCTGAAACACCATTGACAATCCGCGTTTGGACGGCGGCACATTCGTGACATCTTCGCCGTCAATTTTCACCGCGCCGGAATCCGGCGATTCCAGCCCGGCGATCAGGCGCAGCAAAGTGGATTTGCCGCAACCGGACGGCCCGACAAAAACGATGAACTCGCGGTCGGCGATGTCCAAATTAACATCGCGCACCGCCGCCAGCGCGCCGAAACTTTTGCAAACCGAGGTCAGTGTGATGCGCGCCATTATTTGACCGCGCCGAAAGTCATGCCGCGCACGAGTTGTTTTTGGCAAAGCCAGCCCAGCAGCAAAACCGGCGCCACCGCCATCACGGACGCCGCCGACAACTTCGCCCAAAACAATCCCTCCGGGCTGGAAAAAGACGCGATAAACACGGTCAGCGGCGCGGCGTCCGAAGCCGTCAGATTAATGCTCCAAAACGCCTCGTTCCACGCGAGAATAATGCACAGCAGGGCGGTGGAAGCCAGCGCGCCGGCCGTCATCGGCAGCAGCACGAACAATATCTCGCCGCCCATTCCCGCGCCGTCCATTCGCGCCGCCTCCAGAATTTCGGCGGGAATTTCCTTGAAATAGGTATACAACATCCACACCGCAATCGGCAGATTAATCAGCGCATACACCAGCGTCAGTCCGGACAAAGTATCCAGCAGTCCGCCGTCGCGAAACAGCAGATATATCGGCATCAGCACGCCCACCGGCGGCAGCATTTTGGTGGACAGCATCCACAGCAAAACGCCGCGCGTCCGCCGCGTCGGATAAAACGCCATTGACCACGCCGCCGGCACCGCCAGCAAAATCGCCAGCGCCGAAGACGACAGCGCGACGACGGCGGAATTGCGCGCGTATTGAAAATAGTCCGCGCGCGCGAAAACCGCGGCGTAGTTTTCCAAGGTCGGCGCGAAAACCAGAAGCGGCGGCGTCTCCACCGCCTGCAGTTCGGTCTTAAAACTCGCCAGCAGCATCCACGACACCGGAAAAAACGCCGCCAGCGCGAGCGCCCACGCGCCCGCCGTCCGCGCGATTCCGGAATCAGGCACGCGCCTCCCCCATCGTTTTGCCGACCAGCCGCATTAAAAATATCGCCGCGATATTCGCGACCAAAACCGCGAGAACGCCGCCCGCCGCCGCGCCGCCGACGTCATAATGCAAAAGCGCCTGCGCGTAAATTAAAAACGCCAAAGTCGTCGTCTCCGCGCCCGGACCGCCGCCGGTCGTGACAAAAATTTCGGCGAACACCGCCAGCAAAAAAATCGTTTCTATCAGTACGACCGCCGCAATCGGGCGCGCCAGATGCGGCAGAATAATGTGCGCGAAAAACCGCCAGCCCGTCGCGCCGTCCATCGCCGCCGCGTCGCGCTGCTCCGCGTCCAGCGACTGCATCGCGGTCGTCAAAATCAGCGCCGAAAATCCCGCCCACTGCCACGCCACTAAAATCACGACCGCCAGCATCGGCGCCTGCCCGAACCAGTCAAACGGCGCAAAACCCGCCGCGGAAGATGCAAACGCGAACAAACCGTTGACCGGATGCATCAGCAGATTCTTCCACACCAGCGCGGCGACCGTCGGCATGATAAAAAACGGCGAAATCAGCAAAAGCCGCGCCATCTTTTCGCCCCGCAGCGGACGCGAAAACGCCGCCGCCGCCGCCAGACCGACGCCGACCGAAATCAGTAAAACGCCGGCGACGAGAAAAAAAGTATTGCCCAGCGCGCGCAAAAAATTCGGGCCGGTAAAAAAATATTCGTAGTTGGACAGAGTCAGTCCGGAATAATCAACCGAATCCGGCGACAGGAGGTTGTAATGAATCAGCGAAAAATACGCCGTCATCGCCAGCGGTACCGCCATCCACAGCAGCAACGGCGCGACGGCGGGCCATACCGCCAGACGGGCGGCGCGAACAGACATCACGCCGCCGCAAACAACAGGTCAAACGGACGAATCACCGCAACAGGCCGGCTTTTTTCATCTCCCGTTCGGTCAAACTCTGCGCCGCTTCCAACGCTTCCTCCACCGATTTTGTGCCGGCCAGCGCGGCGGAAAGCTCCTGCCCGACGGCGGTGCCGATGCCCTGGAACGGATCGATCGCGACAAATTGCACGCCGACATACGGTTTCGGACGCAAAGTGCCGGTAATCGGATCGGCGGATTCAATCGCGCGCAACACCCGGTCGGCGAAGAACGCCGCTTTTGTGTATTCCGGATTTTCGTACAGCGATTTGCGCGTTCCCGGCGGGGCGGCGCGCCATCCTTCGCGGGAGGCGACAAGTTCGGAATACTCCTTGGAAGTCGCCCAGGCGATGAATTTCTTCGCCGCGTCCGCTTTTTGGGTGCCGGCGGGAATCGCCAGAGACCACGCCCACAGCCAGTTGGAGCCGCGCCGGGTCACCGCATGCGGCGCCTGCGCGAAATCCATTTTGTCGGCGACTTGCGAATCCTTGCCGGTGACAAAACCGGCGGCGACGGTGGCGTCTATCCACATCCCGCATTTGCCGGTGTTCATCAGCGCCAAATTTTCGTTGAAGCCGTTGGTGCTGGCGCCGGGCGGTCCGTAGTTTTGCAGCAGGTCCACGTAAAAAGACACCGCGTGCCGCCACGCCGCCGAGTCAAACTGCGGACGCCAGTTTTCGTCAAACCAGCGCGCGCCGAACGAGTTCGCGACGGTGGTGATGAACGCTATATTTTCGCCCCAGCTCGCCTTGCCGCGCAGACAAATGCCGTAGACATTCGGCGGATTATGCAGCGCGCGCGCGAATTCGTACACCTGTCCCCAACTCGGTTCGTCGGGCATTTTCAGCCCGTTTTGCTGGAACAAATCGCGGCGGTACATCATCATCGAGCTTTCGCCGTAAAACGGCGCGGCGTACAATTTGCCTTCGTGCGACAGACCGTTGCTGATGGGGGCGAGAAAGTCGCCGGCATCCCACGATTCCGGCATGCCGTCCAGCGGCACCAGCCAGTCCTTTTTCGCCCACAGCGGCACTTCGTACGTGCCGATTGTCAGCACGTCAAACTGCCCGCCCTTGGCGGCGATGTCCTGGGTGACTTTTTGGCGGAGAATGGTCTCCTCCAGCGTCACCCATTCCAACTCAATGTCGGGGTTGGCGCGCAAAAAGTCGTCCGTCAACCCCTGCATTCGGACCATATCGCCGTTGTTGACGGTGGCGATCACCAGTTTTTCCGCCGCCGCGACGGGCGTCAGCATGGACGCGGCGACGGTCGCCGCCATGAACAAACGGTACGCGGGTTTCAATGTTTTCATGCTGTTTCTCTCCTGTCATCCGCACCGCAAAAAAATGGCGCGCGTCCGGTCCGGAATAATATCACAATTTTCCCGGCGGATGCGCATTAATTTTCATTAAATTTCGTCCGCGCCGCCGCGCGGTGATTTTGGCGGGCGGCGCGGAAAAATCGGCGAGGCGGGGGGAAATTCGCGGGTTTGGAGCGGTTTTTGCGCATTTTTATCCGAAAAACGCAAAAAAAGTTCGTAAAACGCGCGTTTCAGGGTATAATTTCTTTCCCGTCGCGGTGCGCGGCGGCATGTTCTTTAATAATTTTAACACAGCCAGTATGCGCGGGCGCCGACTTGGACAAAAATCGGCGTCCGTGAAATTTTGCGAGTGCGGGGGCTTTCGGGCTTCCGTATCCGTACAGTAATCGGAGGCCAACAAGTCAATCTCTAACTGAAGAGTTTGATCCTGGCTCAGATTGAACGCTGGCGGCACGCTTTACACATGCAAGTCGAGCGGTCAAAATGAGGGGGCTTGCCCCCGAAAGACGAGCGGCGGACGGGTGAGTAACGCATGGGAATGCGCCCAGTAGTGGGGGACAACCCTGGGAAACCAGGGCTAATACCGCATGTTTTCCACGGAACAAAGCGGGGGATCCTTTCGGGGACCTCGCGCTATTGGAGCAGCCCATGTCCGATTAGCTTGTTGGCGGGGTAACGGCCCACCAAGGCGACGATCGGTAGCTGGTCTGAGAGGATGATCAGCCACACCGGGACTGAGACACGGCCCGGACTCCTA
>JBPCXA010000002.1:0-7420 GCA_051008975.1 Gammaproteobacteria bacterium | reverse complement strand
AGTTAAAAGTACCGCCATTCCGGCGAAAGCCGGAATCTCTTTGTTCACTTTGATTTTTCGCCTTAACCTCCCGTCCCATTCCTGCGAAGGCAGGAATCTATACGCCGAAGGCGGTAATTGTACAATTTCCCGCCGCTTTGCGGCGGCGGAGATTCCTGCCTTCGCAGGAATGGGACAAAGGGGGCGGAAATGGGACGTCGGGAGGCGGGGGGAATGAAAATTTCGGGACGGAATGGCGCGTTATTCCTCGCGCACGATGTCCACGCCTTCGGGGGGGACGAAACGAAACACCGAATCGTCCGGCGGTTTTCGCAGCACCGATTCCACCTCCAATTTGGCGACGCCGCCGAAGGCGTCCGTCATTTCCACCCGCAGCAGCCGTCCGTCTTCGGCGAAACCGAGGCGCATGCGGCGAATCGTCTGGTCTTCGGCGCGCGTCTCCGCGTGCGCCCAGCGCAAATCGCCGCCGACGCCGGAAGACAAAATATAACCGCCGCGCAAATCGGAAAGATCGCCGGACGCCAGCACGTCCAGCAACGCCGAATTTCCCGCCGCGGCGGACGCCGGCTGCACCAGAACCTGCTGCAAATCGCGCTCGTAAGTCCAAAGAGTCGCGCCGTCCGACACCACCACGATTCCGTCCGGCGGATCGTATTCCATGCGGAAAAAATTCGGGCGGCGGTGCCAGAACCGGCCGCGGCTTTCGCCGACGATGTTGCCGCCGCCGTCCAGCGAAGTTTGTTGAAACGTAATTTTCGCCGTCGGCGTGTTTTGCAAAAACCGCAGCAACAGCGAAACACCGTCTTCCGCCGCCGCCGCCCACGGCGCGCAAAACAGCAACGCGGCGGCGATTAACTTTCGCATTCTTTTCTCCGGCAGTCGGCGACCATATACAGCGCGCCGACGCCGCGGTCTTTTTGCAGCGTGTGTTGATAGCGGCGGACGGCGGGCGAATCCACCTCCTCCACTTTGCCGCAGCGGGCGCAGACAAGTTGCGGCGACGGCTCCTCCCGCGTCGGCGTATACAGCGCGCCGTGGTCGGCGGGAATGCGCCGCGCCAGCCCCGCCGCGCACAGGGACGACAGCGCGCGATACACCGTCGCCGGAGGAACGCGCCCCGCCAGATGCCGCGCGATGTCCGCCGCCGACAGGCATTCGCCCGCCCGCAGCGCGGAAAACACCGCCCGCCGTCCGGCGGTGGGATGCAGTCCGGCGTTTTGTAAAATTGCGCGCTCGTTCATTCCGTGATAAAATCCGCGATGTGCCGCGACCTTTTATTATATGCCGATAACCCGGTTTTTCCGCCGGCTGCGCCGCGTTTTGCCGGGCGCGATTTTGGGCGCGATGATTTCGGGCGCGGTTTTGGGAGTCGCCGGCTGCTCCTACAAATCCGAAATTCGCCAGGGCAGCGACACGCTCCCCGAAAAAATCGCGGAACTGTACACCGGAATGACGCGGACGGAAGTTCTGGAATTGCTCGGCGCGAATCGCGTCCCGGCCGTTTTTGCGGACGACGAATGGATTTATTATTATCGCCGCCGCAGTCCCGGCTTTCTTCCGCAAACCGAAACCTGGGGAATTCGGCTGGTGTTTGACGGCGAAATTCTTGACGAAATCCGTCCGCTGGCCGCCCCCGGCGCGGCGGCGGAATTCGCCGAATAAGCGGATGACCGTCCGCATCGGCGTATCGGGTGCCGCCGGAAGAATGGGGCGGGAAGTGATCGCCGCCGTCCGCAAAAACAAAAACGCGGCGCTGGCGGCGGCGTTGGAATCCCCCGAATCCCCGCATCTCGGCGAAACCTGGCCGGGAGACGGAATTTCGGTGTCCGACAATTTCAATCCCGCCGACGCGGATGTGTTCATAGATTTCAGCGTACCGGCGGCGGCGGTGCGGCTGGCGGAGCGGTGCCGCGCGCACAAAATCGCGCTGGTAATCGGCGCGACCGGATTCGGGGACGCGGAAAAATCCGCGCTGTCGGCGGCGGCGGCGGACATCGCGCTGGTCGTCTCGCCGAATATGAGCGCGGGCGTGAATGCGATGTTCGCGCTGGTCGCGGACGCCGCCCGCTATTTGCGCGGCTGCGACGTGGAAATTTTCGAGGCGCATCATCGCGGCAAAAAAGACGCGCCGTCCGGCACCGCCCTGCGGCTGGGCGAAATCGCGGCGGCGGCGGCGGGGACGAAACTCGCGGACGCCGCGGTATTTTCCCGGCGCGGACTCGGCGCCGCGCGCGAAAGCGGGCAAATCGGATTTTCGGTGATGCGCGGCGGCGACATTGTCGGCGAGCACCGCGTGATATTCGCGGACGAAGGCGAGCAGTTGGAAATTCTCCATCGTTCCACCGGACGCGCCAACTATGCGCGCGGCGCGGTCGCCGCCGCCGAATTCGCCGCCGCCGCCCCGCCCGGCGAATACGATATGCAAGACGTCCTCGCCCGCGACGAATCCGCTTAACGCATCGGGGACGAAATAATACAAAAATCCCATTCCCACCCTTGTCCCATTCCTGCGAAGGCAGGAATCTCCGCCGCCGCATAGCGGCGGGAAATTGTACTCTTTTACAATTTGCGCCTTCGGCGCGTAGATTCCTGCCTTCGCAGGAATGGGACGGGGGTGTACTTTGGAACAAGGGCGGAAATCCAAAGTGCCGTCATTCCGGCGAAAACCGGAATCTCTTCGCGCGAAAGCGCAAACAAAAGATTCGCCTTGCGGCGAATGAGATTCCGGCTTTCGCCGGAATGGCGTAAAAGTAGGAATGGAATTTCTTGCGTACTCTTGTGTGTACCTTGGAACGGGCGGAAATTTCGTCCGTATGACGGATTTATTTTCGCCGCCGCCGCCGCGGGTTCGCGTAAAATGTAAATTTATGTCCGCCGCGATTATTCCGCTGCATCGCGTCGCCGCCGATTCTTTCGGGCGCGACAATGTCGTTTTGGTGCGCCTGCTCGCGCTGTGTCCGATGCTGGCGGTGTCGGTTTCGGTCGCGGCGGCGGCGACCTTGGGCGCGCTGACTTTGGCGGTGATGGCGGTGTCCGGTTTTTGCGTGTCGCTGCTGCGGTCGGCGGTGCCGGACGGCGTCCGGTTGCCGGTGTTTTTGCTGCTTGTCGCCGCGCTGGTCGTCGCCGCCGATTTGACGATGGAGGCGTCCGCGCCCGATATGCACCGCCGTCTGGGGATTTTTCTGCCGCTGATTATTACGAATTGCGCGGTGCTGGCGCGGCTGGAAGTATTCGCCCGCCGCAACGCTCCGGCGGCGGCGTTGCTGGACGGCACGGCGGCCGGCGGCGGAATGCTGGCGGCGATTGTCGCGCTGGCGACGGCGCGAGAATTTTTGGCGACCGGCGGAATCGCGCCGTTTTTTTCCGGCGCGCCGCTGCTGCCTTCGGCGAATCTTCCGGCGGGCGGTTTTATGCTGTTCGGGCTGTTGATTGCGGCGGCGCGGGCGTTGAAACTTCCCGCCGCATAACCGATGTCCGCGGAAGATTTGCAGACCGAGCGCGCGCGATTTTTCCGGCAATTGCATCAGCCGGGAAATCCGTTCGTGCTGGTAAATATCTGGGACGCCGGTTCCGCGAAAACGGCGGCGGCGGCGGGCGCGGTCGCGCTGGCGACGACTTCGGCGGGGCATGCGTGGACGCTCGGCAAACCCGACACGGGGCATATTTCGCGGGAGGAGGCGGCGGCGCACGCGACGCAAATGGCGGCGGCGACGGATTTGCCGGTCAGCGGCGACTGCGAAAACGGCTACGGACATTCGCCGAAGGAAGTCGCCGCGACGGTGCGGCGGTGCATCGCCGCCGGGCTGGCGGGATGTTCGATAGAAGATACGATGTTGCCGGACGCGGCGCCGTATCCCTTTTCGGACGCCGTGTTAAGAATTGAATCCGCCGTCGCGGCGGCGCGAAACGCGGCGGCGGATTTCGTTCTCACCGCCCGCGCGGACGGAATAATGCACGGGCGCTACGATTTGGCGGAGGCGATCCGCCGTCTGCGCGCCTTCGAAGCCGCCGGGGCGGATGTGTTGTATGCGCCGGAGCCGCCGGACATGGACGCGCTCGCGCGTATTTGCGATTCGGTCGCGGCGCCGGTGAATGCGCTGGCGGCGGGAAAGTTTTGCCGTTTTTCGCTCGCCGATTTCGCGCGCGCCGGAATCGCCCGCGTCAGTCTGGGTTCCGCGTTGGCGCGGACGGCGCAAAACGCGGCGGAAAATTCCGTCCGCGAAATTCTGCACACCGGCGATTTTATTTCCCTGCAAACCGGCGAGAAATAAAAACGCGCGTTCCGCTTGCCGCGAATTTTTCGCGCCGCCGCGTCCGTTATTTTTGTTTTTCGCCGCGGGGCGGAATCTCCCACACCCGCCAGACGGACGCGCGCCGCGTCCAGTCGTTGATATTAAACGCGAGAATCCATTCGGGAAGCGCGCGGCAGACAAGACGGGCGTCCGCGTCCGGCGGCGGCGCGATTTTCGCGCGGCGGGAGGCGAACAAAACAATGTCGTAGTTTTCGGGCGGCGCAAAATCCGCCGCCGGACGCAGCGGGAAAAAATCCGCGTCCTCCGCGCCGTAAAAACCGAGATTGAGTTCGAGCACCGCGAAGTCGCTTTTGTCGGCGACATATACCGCCGCCTTTTCGCCGGCGATTCTTGGAATGATGCAATTTTGCAAAAGCGCGACTTCCTTGGACGCCGGAAAGAACATTACAAACAACAGCGGCGGAATATTAACCGCGGCGGAAACGCGCAACACGCGCGGGATCCAGCGTCGCGCGCGCGACAAGGGGGGGGGGGGGGACGCCTCCCACAACGCCGCGCACATAAACGGCAAAAACGGCAGCAGCGGATATAAAAAGCGCGTCTGCTTGTTGGCGACGAGAAGATGAAAGACGACGAACGCCGCCGTCGCCCAGGTAAAAATATGGCGCGGAAACTTCCAATAAAAAACGGCGACAATCAGCGGCGCGAACAAACTCGCCGGCGGCAGCATCACAAAAATGCGGGTGAAATAGGCGTACCACGGGCGCGGCGCGCCCGGAAAATTTTCGGCGAAATGAAACCGCGCATATTCCAGCCACGGCAACACCGGCGCGTCGTACAGCCGGAAATCCAGAACGGTGCCGAAGCCGAACGCCGCCGCAAAACCGGCGGCATAACCGGCGATTTGCCGGGGCGATTCGCGGTTGATGCAAACCGCCCACAAAAATAGCGGCGCGACAATCAGCGCGCCCTGATACCGCGACAAAAACATCAGTCCCAAAAACGCGCCCGCGACAATTCGCAGCGCGAATCCGCGCGCGGAACTTTCGCGAAGATCGTTTTCTCCGGCGACGCGGTGCGCCGCCAGCGCCAAAAGCAAAAAGGACGACATCCATCCCTCCGCCGAAAAACGGACATGATAAAAAACCAGCGGGTACAAAAACAGCATCGCCGCGAAAATATAACGGCGGACGGCTTCGCCTTTGATTTCGCCGGCGAAGGCGCGGCAAAAAACCGCCGTCGCCGACAACGCCAGCACAGTCGACAAAACGCGCAGCGAAAACGCCCACGCAAACGGCGAATCAATTCCCGTCGCCGACAATATTTTTACGGCGGCGACGACGACGGCCGGCATGAACATGGATCGCAGTTTGTAGTACGTCAGTTCGTCCCCGCCGTCCATTCCGAGATAAAACGCCGCGAAGTTTATAATGTTCGTATGTTCGTCAAAGTTGAAATGCCCGGCCGAAAACCACGCCGCGACAAAATGCACGGCGGCGGCGGCGGACAAAAGACGCGCGCGACCGGCGAAAAAGGACGGCGCGACAATCGGCATACGACGTATTGTACGGCATCCGCGAAAAATTATTTCCGGCGCATTCGCCGCCATATAAAACATAAAAATGCGCCGCCGCATACGACGGGATTGATTTATCGCCCGGCGTTTCGGATATAGCGGCGAATTGCGCCGGCTGGCGTAAAATTCGCGGAATGAAAATTCCGAACTCGCCGCGGGCGGGCTTGATTCTGGGCGTTTCCGGCGTGTGCGTCCTTTCGCCGGACGCGCTGCTGCTGCGGCTGTTCGGCGGCGACGATTTCGCGCTCGCCGCCGGACGCGGAATCGCATTGGCGGCGTTGGCGGGGATTTTGATCGCGATGGCGCCGGCGTTGCGGCGCGATTTCGTCTGGCGTCCGGCGGCGATTTACGGCGCGATTTACGCGGTCGGGCTGGTGTCCTTTTCGATGTCGGTGCGGCATACGCACGTGGCGAACACGGTGGTGATTTTGGCGGTCGCGCCGCTGTTGTCGGCGGTCGGCGCGAAATGGTTTTTGCGCGAGACGATTTCCGCGCGCACCTGGACCGCGTGCGCCGTTTCGGCGGGCGGATTGTCGCTGGTGTTCGCGCCGCAACTGGCGGCGGGCGGCGGTTTCGGGGACGCGCTCGCGTTGCTGACCGCGCTGTCTCTGGCCGGCTGCGCGATTTTTATCCGCCGTCATCCGAACGTCAATTTATTTCCCGGACTGGCGTTCGCCGGGCTGTTCGTCGCCGTTTTGTATGCGCCTTTCGCCGAATGGAATCTCGCCGCGAACGACTTCGGATTGCTGGCGGCGAACGGCGCGGTGGTGGCGTTCGCGTTTTTGGGAATTATGGCCGCGTCGCGCCGCTTGTCGCCGCCGGAGGTGAATTTGTTGTTTTTGCTGGAAACCGCGCTGGCGCCGTTGTGGGTGTGGCTCGCGCTGGGCGAAGTGCCGCCGGCGGCGACCGTCGCGGCGGGCGTGTTAATCGCCGCGGTGCTGGCGTGGCATTACACCGCCGTCGCGCGCGGCGCGGGCGGATGACGATCGCGCCGCCCGACTGGCAATTGCTGTTTTTGGCTTCGGCGGCGAGCGCGGCGGCGGCGTTTACGCCCGGTCCGAACAACGCGATTTGCATGTCGGCGGCGGTGAATTTCGGATTTCGCCGCGCGCTGCCGTTCGCCTTCGGGGTGACCGTCGGGTTTCCGCTGCTGATCGCGGCGACCGGCGCGGGACTCGGACAAATTCTTTCGCATCTGCCGCGGCTGCACGACGCGATCAAAATTTTCGGCGCGCTTTTTTTGCTGCATCTGGCGTGGAAGATCGCTTCCGCGCGCGGCGACGGCGGCGGTGGAAAAGGCGCGCCGGGATTTTTCCGCGCGGTCGCGTTTCAATGGATTAATCCGAAGGCGGTCACGTACGCGTTCAGCATCGTCGCCGCGTTCGCGCGTCCGGGCGCGCCGTGGAATTCGGACATCGCATATTTGTCGCTGGTGTGCGCGGCGGTGTCGCTGGCGTCCACATTGACCTGGGCGGCGTTCGGCGCGGGCATCGGGCGTTTTCTCAAAACGCCGCGGGCGCGGGCGGCGTTCAACGGCGTGATGGGCGCGCTGCTCGCCCTGACGGCGGCGATGATTCTGTTTCTATGACGC
>JBPCXA010000001.1:0-13775 GCA_051008975.1 Gammaproteobacteria bacterium | reverse complement strand
GGCGCGTTTTCCGACCGCGCAGGGGTGGCTGGTGCTGCTGTATGTCGCAATTTTTCCGTCCTGCCTGTCGCACATATTTTATATCCGCGGCGTGGAACTCGTCGGCCCCGGACGGGCGGGGGTGTTTCTAAATCTCGTTCCGGTGTTCGCCGCCGCGTGCGCGGTGCTGTTGATCGGCGAGCCGCTGCGCTGGTTTCAAGTCGCCGCCCTCGCGCTGGTCGCCGCCGGAATCTGGCTGTCGGAAAAAGGCGGGCGGCGTTCATAACATTTTCGGGCGCGCGTTTTTAATCGTTCGCCCGGCCAGTTCAAAGTATTCGCTGTCAATCTCGAATCCGATATAGCGGCGGTTCTCCTCCTTGGCGATCCGCGCCGTCGTGCCGCTTCCGAGAAACGGATCCAGCACGACATCCCCCGGATCGCTCCACGAAAGAATGTGTCCGTGCGCGAGTTCTTCCGGCATCGTCGCCGGATGTTTGTAGGCGCTTTTGTCTTTTTGCCCGAAGCCGCCGGAATTCTTAATCGTCCAAATGTTGTTGCGCACCCCGAATTCGCGGACGGGTTTCGTCTTCGCCGCCGTCTTTCGGATTTCGCCGTCCGGCGTCCGCGCGGACGCGTTGCCCCAGCTGCGGGCGCCCGCCCATTTGTTGGGCTTGTCGCGTATCAGATGAATCGCCTTCGGCTTTCCCTTGGAAAGAATAAAGACGAATTCAAACTTTTGCGTATAGCGGACGGAACGCGCCCCGGAGGCGAACGCGACGCCGGTTTTTTCGTAGATCATCGTGTCGTGCAGGCGCAGCCCGCATTCGTCCATAAAAAACAACGCCTGCCGGAAACTGCTGCCGGTCTTGCCGCCGTTCACGACCTGGTCGTTCACGTTCCAGACAATGACGCCGCCGGGCTTCAACACGCGCGCCAATTCCGCCGCGACTTTCTTAAAGAATTCGTAATTCCACGCGCTGTTTTTGCGGTATTCGCGTAGGTCGTCGTAAGGCGGCGAGGTCACGACAAGATCCACGGCGGCATCCGTCATCCGCCCCATCCCGCGCAAACAGCAGGAGTTGTAGATTTTGTCCGGTTGAATGACGTGATGAACCATTGATTTTTTCGGTCCGAATGATCCCGTTTTTTATAGATAATGTTCGCCGAGCAGACGGTAAAAATACTCGTTAATTTTTTGCGCGGTTTCGTCTTCGCCGGAAGGGACGGGCACGGCGACATATTCGCGCAGGCGCGGGTGGCGGCGCAGCGCGTCCGTTATAAAATGTTTTTCGCGGCGGCGGAAAAGCGAGGCGTTTATCATCACGTCGTGGTTGCCGAAATAATACGGCAGATGACGGGCGTATTGCTTGAACACATCCGCGTATACATAATACCGCAATTGCGCGCGGGCGATGCAGACGCCGTCGCCGGTTTTGTCGAACATAAACGTGCGGTTGCGCCGCAGCGCGTTGATGTCGCGCATCGGATAAAACGCGATTCCGTCAAGGTCGGATTTTTCGCGCCGCCGCGGATATTTCCGCGCGAAATCGCCGAGATATTGAAAGTCGTCCAGCGCGAAATCGGCGCGCCCCGCCGCAAAACGAAACCGGCGGATGTCGTCGTAGCGCATTCCCGCGTCGTCGCGCGCATACAACGCCGCCGCCACCGGAAACGAAATATTTTGCGAGTTTCCGTAAAACCGCGCGCTGCTTAAAATTTTCGCGTCCCGCAAAGCATAGTTTTTTGCAAAGCCGCCGAGCAGCGAAAAATTCGAGCGCTTAATAAGATAGGATAAAGGGTGCAGAACGCAGACAATATCCGCGCGCAATTTGTCAAACGCGCGCATGAACGAAATGCCCGTGTCGCGGGTCGCGATGTCGGTGTCGGTCCGCGTCTCCGTCGTTTTGACGCCGCGCCGGATTTGCGAAGTTTTGTCGTTAAACGGCGGATTGCCGACGACGACGAGCGGCGCGTCCGCCGCGATGTTAAATTGTTCGCGCGACACATTCCGCAGCGAGTCGGCGCAAAACACGGACGCATGCGGATGGCGCGCCCGCGCCCGCGCCGCCGCTTTTTCGTCAATGTCGCAGCCGATTATGGCGCGGTCGCGCAATCCCAAAAATCCGCCGTAGCCGCAGGCGTTGTCCAAAATAACCGCGTTGTCGGGAACGCCGTTTTTGATTAACATCCGCCGCACCGTCCGCACATATTCCGGCGCGGTGTAATAGGCGCCGAAATTGATCATTTCTTCCCGCGACAAATGGCGCTGCCGTTCGTCGGAAACGCGCGGGGAAGGAAATTTCGCGGCGGGCATTATCGCGGCAAATCGGATTTTCCGGTCAAGAATTCATCCACTGCGCGGGCGCACTGCCGCCCCTCGCGGATCGCCCACACCACGAGCGATTGTCCGCGGCGGCAGTCGCCGGCGGCGAATACATTTTTCGCCGAAGTTCGGTAGGCGCGGTCGTCCGCCCTGATGTTGCCGCGCGCGTCCAGTTCCAAATCCAAATCGCGCGACAATCCGTCCCGCTCCGGATGCAGATAGCCCATCGCCAGCAGGACGAGTTCCGCCGGCAATTCAAATTCGCCGCCCGGAATTTCCTCCATTTTTATTTTGCCGTTTTCGTGTTTCCATTCGACGCGGGCGGCGCGGAGTTTTCGGACGCGTCCGTTTTCGTCGCCGACAAATTCCTTCGTCATCACCGCCCATTCGCGTTCGCATCCTTCGTCGTGCGAGGTGGAGGCGCGCAATTTCAGCGGCCAGTGCGGCCACACCATCGGCTTGTCTTCGTCGTGGGGCGGCTGCGCCAGCAATTCAAATTGCACGACTTCCGCCGCGCCCTGCCGGTTGGCGGTGCCGATGCAGTCCGAACCGGTGTCGCCGCCGCCGATGACCACCACGTGTTTGCCGGCGGCGAGAATGTCTTCCGCATTTACCGGCAATCCGGAGACGCGGCGGTTTTGCTGCGGCAGGAAATCCATCGCAAAATGTACGCCGTCCAATTCGCGCCCGGCGACCGGCAGGTCGCGCGGCGTTTCGCAGCCGTAGGCGACGACGACCGCGTCAAACTTTTCGGACAATTCGCGCGCCGATATTCCGTCCGCGCCGACCCGTACGCCGGTCTTAAAAACCGCGCCTTCGGATTCCATCTGCATTATGCGGCGGTCAATTAAATGTTTTTCCATCTTGAAATCGGGGATGCCGAAACGCAGCAGCCCGCCGGGGCGTTCGTTTTTTTCCAACACTTCCACCGCGTGTCCGGCGCGCGCGAGTTGCTGCGCGCAGGCGAGTCCGGCCGGGCCGGAGCCGACGACGGCGACCCGCTTGCCGGTTTTGACCGGCGCCGGCGACGGGGCGACCCAGCCCTCGTTCCAGGCGTTGTCGATGATCGCGCGTTCAATCGATTTAATCATTACCGCGTCGTCGTTGATGTTCAGCGTACAGGCGGCTTCGCACGGGGCGGGGCAGACGCGTCCGGTAAATTCGGGAAAATTATTCGTGGAATGCAGCGTGTCAATCGCGCGCCGCCATTCGCCGCGAAACGCGAGATCGTTCCAATCGGGAATGATGTTATGCACCGGACATCCGGTCTGGCAGAACGGAATTCCGCAGTCCATACAGCGCGCCGCCTGCCCGCCGACTTCGGCGTTGTCGGGATACACCGCGAATTCGCGGTAATGCCGCAGCCGCTCGGCGACCGGCGCATATACGTCGCGCGCGCGCTCAATCTCCAAAAATCCGGTGTCTTTTCCCATGCCCGTATTTTACGCGATTAAATTTTTTTGCATACATCGCGACGTTTTTCGCCGCCGCGCCTCTCCGGTTTTTATTTTTCCGGAGGCAGGCGCGATTTCAGCGGCGCGCCGTCCGCCACCGCCGAGAACAGTCCCGCCAGCAAATCCGCGCCGGCGTTGTCCGCGTTCGGCGCGCCGCGCCGTTTTCGCAGATCGTCCAAATGCAGCGTCCGAATTTCCAGCGAAAAACGGGTGAGGGAGGTCGCGTTGGGAATCGAACAATGCAAATACGCGGACGAAAAACACAGCAATTCGCCGGGGTGCATCATCAGCGGCGCGGCGTTTTCGTCCGGCTCCGAAAGCGCCCGCGGGGCGGACGGATAGGCGGCGGCGCGCCCGCCGGAAGCGCGTTTGCGGGACGCGAGAAACTCCCGGAACGACCACTCGGCGGAAGTATTCGGCAGCGGACGCGTCCAATAAGACGGATAAAATCCCATCGTCCGCCGCGCGGCGAGCGGCCACACCGGCGTCCACCAATTCATTTGCGCCTGAAATCCGGCGCCCCAAGTGTCGCGATGTACGGCGACATGCGAACGAAATCCCCGCCGATTCCAATCGTCCGCGCCAAGAAGGGGCGGCGCGACGCGCAATCCGAGCGTATCCCAAAATAAATTCTTTTTCGTCGCGCCGGCGGCGTCCAATGCGGCAGCGAAAAGCGGTTTACATTCGGCGGAATTGACGCGCCGCTGCGCGGTTTCGGCGCGCCGCAAAAATTCGGCGCGGGAATATTCGCGGTGCGCAAACGGCGGATGCGGCATCTCGAAACACTCCCGCGCGATGCGACGGACGCGCGCGTTCAGCCGCCGCATCGCCGGAGACGGCGCGAACAACAGCAATTTTCCGGCGAAAACATTCGCGCCGATTCGCGCCGCCGTCATCGGCGCACGCGCGGGCGTCAGCGAAACAAACGAAACCGGCATAAAAAAGATTATAGCAACAATTTGTTGCGGGGAGATTCCGGCTTGGCGCGCTTTGCGCTTTTGTCGCTTCGCTCGGTGCGCCGGAATGGCGTATTTTAATTAAAAAATTAAAAGTGCCGCCATTCCGGCGAAAGCCGAAATCTCATTCCTGCGTAGGCAAGGGAAAGAGACCGTCCCATTCCCGCGAAGGCAGGAATCTCCGCGCCGAAGGCGCAAATTGTAAAAGGGGTACAATTACCCGCCGCTTTGCGGCGGCGGAGATTCCTGCCTTCGCAGGAATGGAACGGGGTATAGGAATGGGACGGGGGGTTAAGGCAAAAAGAAAGACGCCGGAATTTTTCGGTTCTTTCTTATAATTGGGAAATGGCGGCGGCGATGAACGCGGCGGCGGCGGCGGAAGTTTCGGCGTTGCTGAAACAATTGATCGGCTGCCGGTCGGTGACGCCCGCCGACGGCGGGGCGTTGGATTTGGCGGCGGAAGTTTTGCGCGGCGCCGGATTTTCGGTGCGGCGGCTGCCATGCGGCGACGTGGACAATCTTTGGGCGGCGGATTGCGACGCGCCGACTTTGCTGTTTGCGGGGCATATTGACGTCGTGCCGCCGGGCGATTTGTCGGCGTGGAGCGGCGATCCGTTTGTCGCCGAAGAACGCGGCGGATATATTTACGGGCGGGGGGCGGCGGACATGAAATCGGGGGCGGCGGCGATGATTTGCGCGGCGTGCCGGCTGCGGCGGGCGGGAATCGGCGGCGTCGCCGTACTGCTGACTTCGGACGAGGAGGGCGAGGCGATTCACGGTACGCGGCATGTCGCGGAGTTGCGAAAGCGGGAAAATGCGCCGATGATTCCGTTCGTGATTGTCGGCGAGCCGACCTGCGATGAGGCGTTCGGCGACACGATTAAAATCGGGCGGCGGGGATCGCTCACCGCCCGGATTGTCGTTCGCGGGGTGCAGACGCACGCCGCCTATCCGCGTGACGGCGGCAATCCGATTCATCTTTTGCATTCGGCGTTGTCCGAAGTATTTCGCCGCTTCGCGGAGTTGCGGCGGGATTCGGATTCTAAACGCGCGCAAAAATCCGGCGAAGAGGCGGCGAAAACGGATTCGCTTTCGCCCGATGATTTTCCGCCGCCCGGAATGCAAATTGTTAAAATTGCGTCCGGCGTCGCCGAAAATGTCGTTCCCGCTTCGGCGGCGGCGACCGTCAATTTTCGCTATACGCCGGGCGAAAACGCGGACGATTTGCGGCGGCTGACGGAGGAATCTTTGCAGACCGCCGCCGCCGACCGCTGGGAATGCGAATGGCGGCATGGCGCGTCGCCGTTCGTTTCCGCCCCCGGCGCGTTGGTCGCCGCGTTGCGCGAAAGCATTTTTTCGGCGTGCGGGCGGCGGGCGAAATTGTCGGCCGGCGGCGGCACTTCGGACGGGCGTTTTTTGCGGGAAATCGCCGGCGAACTCGCGGAATTCGGCGTGGTCGGCGAAACGATGCACGAACCGGACGAGCGGGTGGCGGTCGATTCGCCGCCGATGCTCTCGCAAATTTACGAACAAACCGCGCGAAAACTGCTGGCGGACGGAAACTGATTTTTTGATTCCGCCGCAAAACCGGCGCGGCGTTCGCGGCGGGCGGGCGGTTTTGCGGTTCCGGGGTTCGGCGAAAAATCGGTTAAAATCCGTCTTTTATCGGAAATATCGGAAAGGAAACCGCGATGGCGATTGCGCCGCAGACCGGCAAAGTGGCGGAAACCCGCCGCTGGACCGAAGACTTATATTCCGTCAGAATTGACGCCGCGTTCGCCCCATTTGAGCCCGGACAATTCGCCCGCATCGGGCTGCCGCTGGACGGCGAAAATGTGATGCGCCCGTATTCCTTCGTCAACGCGCCGGAAGAAGGACTGCACGAATTTTATTACGCCGTCGTGCCGGAGGGGCCGCTGTCCGGGCGGCTGCCGTCTTTGCGCGCGGGCGACGATATTTTGTATGTGCCGAAGCCGAACGGCTATATGGTGCTGTCCGAAATTCCCGACGCCCGCGCGCTGTGGATGCTCTCCACCGGCACGGCGGTGGGTCCGTTTTTGTCCATTCTCAAAAGCGCGCGGGCGTGGGAGCGGTTCGAGAATCTGGTGCTGGCGCACGCGGTGCGGCGCGCCGACGAATTGTCGTATTCGGCGGAAATCGCGGATTTGCTGCGGAAAGGCGGCGGGCGGCTGCATTTCGCGCCGTTCGTCAGCCGCGAAGATTCGGAAGGCGCGATTCGCGGGCGCATTCCCGCGGCGTTGGAATCGGGCGCGCTGCAAAAACGGACGGGTTTGGACATTTCCCCCGCCGACACGCAGTTTATGATTTGCGGCAATCCGCAAATGGTCAAAGACACGACGGCGGTGCTGCTGGCGCGCGGTTTCGAACGCAATCGCCGCCGCAAGCCCGGCCATATCACGATGGAAAATTACTGGTGAAAACGCGAAACGGGGTATAATCGGGGCGCGATGAAAAAGGCGTTCGTGTTTTTTGTCCTCGGAGGCGTTCTCGGCGCGGTCGCCGGCGGCGGCGGAATGCTGATCGCGTTTCCGTTCATTTTTCCGCCGCCGCAGGTGAACGAAACGGCGGCGACGGGGCTGCCGCCGCTCGGCGAGACGCGTTTCCGCGACGATTCCGACGGACAAGACGCCGGACACTGGGGGCGCGGCGCGGTCAAATTTTATCGCGATGCGGACGGCGCGGTACTCGCCGAATTGCAGGCGGATTTTGAGGTCGGGCCGGGGCCGAATTTCTGGCTCTATCTCAACGGGCGCGCCGGAGTGGAAAACGAGGAGGATTTTCTGGCGGACGCGGAACGGATCAAAGTCCACAAAATCAAGAGTTTCAGCGGCTCGCAGGTGTACAAATTGGACGCGGGCGAATTCGCCGCGGCGCGCGCGCTGACAATTTGGTGCGAAAGTTTCCACCAATATATCGCGTCCGCGGATTTGCCGGAGGAGCGAACATGAAAATACACGAATATCAGGCGAAGAAAATTTTCGCCGAATACGGCGTACCGACGCCGCGCGGGCGGGCTTGCCTCTCCGCCGAAGAAGCGCGCGCGGCGGTCGACGAGTTGGACGGCGGCGTCCGCGTCGTGAAGGCGCAAATTCACGCCGGCGGGCGCGGAAAAGGCGGCGGCGTCAAGGTCGCCAAAAACAAAACCGAGGCGCTCGCCGCCGCCGAGGCGATTCTCGGCATGAATTTAATCACCCCCCAGACCGGCCCGGAAGGCAAAATCGTCAAGCGTCTGCTGATAGAGGAGGGCGCGGACATCGCCGACGAATTGTATTTGGGGCTGGTGACCGACCGCGTACGGCGGCGGGTCGTCGTGATGGCGTCCTCCGAGGGCGGAATGGAAATTGAGGAGGTCGCGGCGAAGACGCCCGATGCAATTCATAAAATGTGGGTTTCCCCGGCGGACGGCGTGGATCGCGCCGCCGCCCGCGAATTGGCGGAAAAAATCGGCGTCCCCGAAAAATCCCTGGACGCGGCGGCGGATTTGATCGCGAATTTGTATCGCGTATATCGGGAGACCGACGCCTCCCTGGTGGAAATCAATCCGCTGGTAATCACCGGCGCGGGCGAAATTGTCGCGCTGGACGGCAAAATGAATTTTGACGACAACGCGCTGTTTCGCCACCCCGAAATCGCCGCGCTGCGCGATTTGGACGAGGAGGACGCGGCGGAAGTCCGCGCGTCCGAACATGATTTGTCATACATTTCCCTGGACGGCGACATCGGCTGTATGGTCAACGGCGCCGGGCTGGCGATGGCGACGATGGACATCATCAAATTGTACGGCGGCGCGCCGGCGAATTTTTTGGACGTCGGCGGCGGCGCGACGAAAGAGAAGGTCGCGGCGGCGTTTTCGCTGATGCTCTCCAATCCGGACATTCGCGCGATTCTCATCAACATTTTCGGCGGAATAATGCGCTGCGACGTCATCGCCGAAGGCGTCGTCGCGGCGGCGCGCGAAATGGAAATTAAAGTTCCGCTGGTCGTCCGGCTGGAAGGCACGAATGTGGAACAGGGCGAAAAAATTCTCGCCGATTCCGGTCTGGCGATTATTTCCGCCGATTCCATGTCCGACGCCGCGCAAAAAGCGGTCGGCGCGGCGCGGGGGTGATGGTATAATGAAATCCGTTATGGACATACAAAAAGCGAAAGATGTTTTTTTGCCGCGATCGCGCGAAGAGTTGGAAGCGATGAGCGCGGCGGAAATTGACGCCGCAATCGCGGAGTTGCGGCGGCGACAAAAACGGTCTCGTCCTGCGCCCGTCCGTCTTTCGGTTTGGGGAGACGCTTTTGGCGGCGGATTTGGCGGCGGCGGAAATTCGTACAGAATTCCTTCCGTTCAAGAAGGATGGGCGGAAGACGCCCGCAATTTGCGCGGCGATTGGGAAAAAGTCGGGCGCGATATGTGGATCGGAATGCTGCAGCACGCCAAATCCGAGAATTCCGCCTGACGCCGCAATGTCCACTGACTCGACGGAACGCAACGGGACGGAAATTTCCCAAACGACGGAAGACGCAAAGGGCGAAGTTTCCGCCGGCGATGCCGCCCGCTTGATCTCGCATGAAACAACGGAGGTTTCGCAGACGCACTGGAGCGGGCCGGTGCCGTCGCCGGAAGATTTTAATAAGTATCCCGATTCCATGCAGGATAGAATCATGACGCTCGCGGAACAGGAAAGCGAACATCGCCGCGCTATGATTAAAGAAAGCATTGGCGGAGACATCGCGTACAAACGCCGCGGACAAGTGTATTCTTTCATCGCGTTGTTGACTGTCGTGCTGGTCAGCGGCTCTCTTGTGTTTGCCGGACATCCGTACGGACTGGTTGCTTTGGTTGGTCTTATGCCGTTGCTGGGGCCGTTCCTCGAAAAATTGAAAGAACTGTTTTCTTCCGACAAAAAGGAATCGCAATGAGCATTCTGATTGACAAAAATTCGCGCGTGTTGACGCAGGGGATTACCGGCAAGACCGGGAGTTTTCATACGCATCACGGCATTGCATACGCCCAAGGAAAGGCGTGTTATGTGGCGGGCGTCACCCCCGGCAAGGGGGGGCAGTCGTTCGAGGGCGTGCCGATTTTCGACACCGTCGCCGAGGCGAAAAAGGAGACCGGCGCGAATGTTTCGGTGATTTATGTGCCGCCGAAGTTCGCCGCCGCCGCGATAGAAGAGGCGGCAGACGCCGAAATGGATCTGGCGATCTGCATCACGGAGGGAATTCCGGTGCGCGACATGGTCGCGGTGTGCGACAAAATGCGCGGCAAAAAAACGCTGCTTGTCGGCCCGAATTGTCCGGGCGTCATCACGCCGGACGAAATTAAAATCGGCATCATGCCCGGCTACATCCATAAGCGGGGGGGGGTCGGAATTGTTTCGCGCTCCGGCACGCTCACTTACGAGGCGGTGCATCAGGCGACGCGTCTGGGGCTGGGGCAGTCCACCTGCGTCGGCATCGGCGGAGATCCGGTCAACGGATTGAAGCACCGCGATGTTTTGGAATTGTTCGAGCGCGATCCCGGCACCGAGGCGGTGATCATGGTCGGCGAAATCGGCGGCAGCGACGAGGAGGACGCCGCCGCCTGGGCGCGCGACAATATGACGAAACCGGTCGTCGGATTTATCGCCGGAATCACCGCGCCGCCCGGCAAAAGAATGGGACATGCCGGGGCGATCATCGCCGGCGGTTCCGGAGCGGCGGCGGACAAAATCGCCGCGCTGGAAGAATGCGGAATCCGCACGACAAAAAATCCGTCCGAAATCGGCGCGCTGCTGAAAGAGGTCTTGCGTTAAGCGAAAGATTTGCGCCGTTTGCCAAACGAAAGGAGAAATCCGCCATGTCCGAAGAAGAAAAAACCTGTTTTGTTATTCAGCCGTTTGAAGAACCCTACAATGGGCGGTACGACCGCATTTACAAGCTGGCGATAGAAGGCGCCGGATTTATCGCCTATCGCGTGGACGAGGACAAGGGCGCGTCCGTCATCACGCAGAAAATTGAAGAGGAAATTCGCAATGCGCATATCTGCTTTGCCGACATATCGGAAGACAATCCGAATGTGTGGTACGAAGTGGGATTCGCTTTCGCCTGCGGCAAGCAGGTCGTAATAGTGTGCGACAAGGAGCGCCGCGAGATGAATAAATTGCCGTTTGACATTAAAGTCAAGCGCGTCATCCCTTACGCCGCCGTTGACAATAACAAGCACGCTTGCTCCGGCTTTAAGCAAGAAATCGCAGAGGAAATTAAGGCGAAAGCCGCGAATGTCGCGCCCGTTGCCGCCGCCGCCGCCGCCGCCGCCGTTGGCGATGATGACCTGACTGAAATTGAAGTTGAAGTTCTGGAGGAGATGATGTACAGTTTCTCTGACCATGGTTTGGTCTCTAAAGTTCCCTTGCTTTTTGACGCAGAGGAAGTGGCCAAATTTATCATAAGAGAACAATCGCTCCACGAGGCGAGTTTTTCGGACGAGCATGTGAACAAGCGGACCGTAAACCTTGCCATTCACACCCTGGTGGACAAGAGATATATCCTGTATGAGGGCGAGGCGGAAAGCATCAAATACTCGCCCACAAAAAAAGCGATAGAATGGTATCGCGCACGGCAACGCAGGGGGCGGTAATGAGCGCGCGCGGAATCCGCCCCCACCTTTGAAAGGCGGCTCTCGCCTAAAAAGACAAAGACGGATTATTCCCATCTCCCACCTTTTTGCGCTTTGCCGCCCACGCCTTCATCGCCGCTTTGTGTTTCGCTTTCGTTTCCGGATTTGAATGCGCCGCCTTTATTGCCGCCGAGATTTTCTTGCGCGTTTCGGCAGATTTCGGTTTGCCGCGATTCGCCGCCGCTACTTTGTCGCGCACTTCCGGTCGTTTCATCGGATTGTTATCTCCGCGCCACGCCCCCGATCGCTTTTCGCGCACGCCCGGCTTCGCCCACGACGCTTTTGACGCCGCCGAGATTTTCGCTTTCGTTTCCGGATTCGCATGCGACGCCTTTACCGCCGCCGTTCTTTTTGCAATAGTTTCGGCGGAGTGTTTTTTGCCGGTGTTCGTCGCCGATATTTTTGCGCGCACTTCCGGGCGTTTTGCGGGATTTTTTTCGCCAAGTTTCCCCGCCGACAATTTCGCCTTTGTTTTGTCGGAATGCTTGTATCCCTGACGCGAAGCCACTCTTTTAGCGACAGTTTCGGCGGACTGCTTTTTGCCGAGTTGCGCCGTCGACATTCTTTCGCGCACTCCGGGTTTTGCCATCGCCGCTTTTAGCGATTCTGACAGTTTCTTGCGCGCGGCAGGATTTGCCAAACGCCGCTTTTGCGACTCAGATATTTTCGCTATTGTTTCGGGCTGAAACGGAGACGCGTTGCCGCCGGGCGATAAGTTATAGCCATTCGGACTCTGCGTATTGAAACGGGCAATCAATTCAATTTCCAATTGATTCGCCTCTTCCTGCGAAGACGCGCGGGCGAGAATATCCCACACAAAAGCGTTCGCGCCGTGCGCACGAATCGCCTTATAAAAATACGGACAACTATCATCGCCGTGCAGGGCGGAGTACTCATGGGCGGCGCGCCGCTCCCGCAGCGATTTGGTCGTTTGCCCGATGTACGCTTTGCCCGTTACTTTGCAGACGGCGCGGTAGATGATGAATTTCGCCATTTGCAAATTATACCGATTCCCGCCGAAGTTGACAAAATTTGGGCGGAAACGGCGAAGATTCCTGCTTTCCGCAGGAACGGTACTTGGGTGTACGCCGCCCGTATTCCCCGATTCCATTCCTGCGGAAAGCAGGAATCCTCGCCGTTAAAAATTACGAAAGCGCGTTTTGGATGCGCGAGACGGCGTTTTGCAGGTTTTCGTCCGAAGTCGCGAACGAAATACGAAAACATCCGGGCGCGCCGAAAGCGGAACCCGGCACCGCCGCCACTTCCGCTTTTTCCAAAAGATATTCGCACAACGCCAGATCGTCCGCCGCCGGAATTTTTTCCGCCGAATGCAAAGATACGATCGCTTCGCGCGCGTCGGCGAAGGCGTAAAACGCGCCCGCTATCTCGCCGCAAACAATTCCGGGGGCGGCGTTCAATCCCTCCCGCGCGATTTCGCGCCGCCGCGCGAACGCCTCCAACATCGGCGCGACGCATTCCGCGCCGCCGTCCAAAGCCGCCGCCGCCGCCGCCTGCGCGATGGAACAGGGATTGGAAGTTCCCTGCGATTGAATTTTTGTCATCGCCTTAATCACGCGTTCCGGTCCGGCGGCGTAGCCGATGCGCCAGCCGGTCATCGCATACGCCTTGGAGACGCCGTTGACGACGACGACGCGATCCGCCAAATCGGGGCGGACGTTGACGATGTTCGCGAACGGGCGTCCGTCGTAGCGGATATGTTCGTAAATGTCGTCGGTGGCGACGAGCAGCCGCGGATTTGCCGCGACGACTTCGCCCAGCGCGGCGAGTTCGTCGGACGAATACATCGCGCCCGAAGGATTGGACGGGCTGTTGAGAATCAGCAGCTTGCTTTTCGGCGAAATCGCGTCCCGCAATTGTCGCGGCGTAATTTTATATCCCTGCGCGGCGTCCGCGGCGACGAAAACCGGGCGGGCGTCCGCCAGCAGCGCCATATCGGGATAGGACACCCAGTAGGGCGCGGGAATGACGACTTCGTCTTCGGCGTCCAGCACGGCGAACATCAAATTCATCAGCGAATGTTTCGCGCCCGTGGAGACGATGATTTGTTCGGGCGCGTATTGCAGCGCGTTTTCGCGGCGGAGTTTCTCGCGGACGGCGTTTTTTAGCGCGGGCGTCCCGCCGACCGCGGTATATTTCGTTTCACCGTCGCGCATCGCGGCGGCGGCGGCGTCCTTGATATGTTGCGGCGTGTCAAAATCCGGCTCGCCGGAGCCGAGATTGATAATGTCGCGTCCCTCCGCGCGCAACTCCTTCGCCCGCGTAGAAACCGCGATGGTGGGCGAAGGTTTAATCCGCCCGACGCGCGCGGCGAGAATAATGTCGTTCATAACCGTCTCCATTTTGTCTTACCGATGCATTAACGCTTAATCCGC